>NZ_CP041238.1:2825833-3164166 GCF_013488225.1 Sinorhizobium mexicanum
GGCCGCGCGGGCCACACCGAAGCCGAAAGAGCATACCGGCTCGATCGCCAGGAAGCCGGAGCTCGCCTCCCCTTCCCCGATCGTCGGAAAGCCAGCGCTCGTTCCTCCCGCTCCGGTCGGGCGACCGATGGAGCAGCCGACGCCCCGGTTTGCCGACGCCGACACCTTTTATTTTTGCGGCATTCGCAACGATAACTGCGTTGTCGACGGTGATACCTTCCTTTTCAAGGGCGAAACGATCCTGATCGCCGACATCGACGCGCCCGAGACGAAGGAGGCGAAATGCGAGGCGGAACGCGCGCGCGGCTTCTACGCCAAGCAACGGCTGCGCGAGTTGCTGAACGCTGGTCAATTCACGCTCGTCGCGTCCAGGGGCAGCGGCGGCAAGGAAGGCGGAACCCCGCATCTGGTGATGCGCAACGGAAGATCGTTGGGCGACGTTCTCGTCTCCGAAGGGCTTGTGCGCAAACGAGCCGGAGAGCCATCCTCCTGGTGCGGCCGCTCCGTCGCTCGCGTCTCCGGCTGATCCATATCACCCCTTCATTTGGGCGCCCACTCAGCCGAAGCGTTCGTGATCGGCGAGCACCGCCTCGATCACGCGGCGCGATTTCTCCACTTCGAGGCGATCGGTGCCTGGAACCTCGGCATAGACGATGAGCGCCTTCCAGAGCGTCCAGCCCCGCCCGCGCGCCCAAGTCGCTTTGTCGAGCGGCAGCGCGGCGCGGAACACCTCGCGACTCTCCCCGTGAAAAAAGGTCCAGGCGACCGAGAGGTCGCACGAGGGATCGCCGACGCCCGAGGTGCCGAAATCGATGACGGCGCTCAACCGGCCGTCCTCGACCAGAAGATTGCCGGAACTTACGTCGCCGTGGAACCAGACCGGCGCGCCGTACCAGGTCGCTGCGAGCGCCGCTTCCCAGACGGCGCGTGCCGCATCCGTATCGATCCTGCCCTCAAGGGCTTCAAGCGCGAGGCGCGTTTCCCCGTCATAGACGGTGAGCGGTCCGCCCCGGAAAAAATTGTGCTGCCCTGGCGGCGGCCCGTCGGTGGCGTCGACCTCCCGCAGAGCGACAAGGAACCTGGCCAAGGTCGTCGCGAAGGCACTGAGATCGGCGACAGGCGCATGGGTCGCGATCTCGCCCTCGCGCCACTTGTAGACCGACCACGGCCAGGGATAGCCTTCACCGGGCCGGCCTTGAGCCAAGGGCACGGGAATGGGAAGCGGCAGGCGCGGGGCAAGGACCGGCAGCCATCGCTGTTCCTTCTCGACCTGAAGCGCATAGGGCGCGGCGCTCGGCAGCCGCACGGTCATGTGGCTGCCCAGATGGAAGGTCCGGTTGTCCCACCCGCCGAACCGGACAGGGCTGATCGGAAGATGCGCCCACTCTGAAAATTGCGCGGCGATCAACCGGCTGACGAGAGATGCGTCGATGTTCATCATATCCACAGTTGCATTTGACAGCGAAAGACATCAACCTTCTAGGGTATAACGCAGCAAAGCACAAAACCGCTTTCCGCGCTCGCGCCGCCTCTAAACTACGAGAATCCATCACATTTAGGCTTTCAAATCGCCTTCAGGTGCTTCTTGTCATCGGCTGATGCCGCGCTAAGATGCGGAGGTTCTTTGACACGACCGGCCGCCGTGGGCCCAGCGTCCGTGACGGTTGCGCCTGCCGAACAGACAAAAGACATACCGCACGTCCGGCGCGCGACGAGGTCCGACCGGGGTTGCGACGAGCAAAGCCGGCGAAAGAACGAGAGGTCACATGGGAAGCGGATGGGGGCTGAAAGCATGATCAGACAGCTAACCTCGGGCGAGCGGCGATCCGCAGCAAGCATTCTTGTCGCGCTGGCGATCATCGGCCTGGCAATGGCGGCAGCTGGACGGGCCGACACGCTTGGCGTTCACGGTGCCATCGTTTTCCTCTACAGCCTCGTCCTGCTCTTTTTCATCCTCTCCGTCATCTTCGAGCCGGAACCGGAGCCATCGCGTCTGTCGCAATATTACGACGATCCGAGCAAGGTCGGCATCGTGCTGACGATGATTTGGGCGATCTTCGGCATGGGGGTCGGCGTCTGGGTCGCGGCGCAACTCGCCTGGCCGGAGCTCGCCTTCGACGCGGCCTGGTCCAGTTTCGGCAGGCTGCGGCCGGCGCACACGACCGGCGTGATTTTCGGTTTCGGCGGCAATGCATTGATCGCCACCTCGTTCCATGTCCTGCAGCGCACCTCGCGGGCCCGCCTCGCCGACCAGCTCAGCCCCTGGTTCGTCGTGTTCGGCTACAACCTCTTCTGCATCCTCGCCGTCAGCGGCTATTTCATGGGTATCACGCAGTCCAAGGAATATGCCGAAGCCGAATGGTACGCGGATATCTGGCTGGTCGTCGTCTGGGTGACCTATTTCGTGCTCTTCATTCGCACGCTGGCGCGCCGGAAGGAGCCGCATATCTATGTCGCCAACTGGTACTACATGGCCTTCATCCTGGTCGTCGCCGTCCTGCATATCGTCAACAACATCGCCGTTCCCGTATCGCTGACGGGTGCCAAATCCTATTCGATCTATTCCGGCGTTCAGGATGCGATGGTGCAGTGGTGGTACGGCCACAATGCCGTGGCGTTCTTCCTAACCGCCGGCTTCCTTGGCATGCTCTACTATTATCTGCCCAAGCGGGCCGAGCGGCCGATCTTCTCCTACCGACTGTCGATCATCAGCTTCTGGGGCATCACCTTCTTCTACATGTGGGCGGGATCGCATCACCTGCACTACACCGCCCTGCCCCATTGGGTGCAGACGCTCGGAATGACCTTTTCCGTCATGCTGCTCGTGCCGTCATGGGCCTCGGCCGGCAATGCGCTCGCGACCCTCAACGGCGCGTGGCACAAGGTCAGGGACGACGCGACGCTCCGCTTCATCATGGTGGCCTCCGTCTTCTATGGCCTCACCACTTTCGAGGGCTCGTTCCTGGCGATCCGGCCGGTCAACGGCCTCTCCCACTACACCGACTGGACGGTCGGCCATGTGCATGCCGGCGCGCTCGGCTGGGTCGCCTTCATCACCTTCGGCTCGCTCTATAGCGTCATTCCCTGGCTATGGAAGAAGAAGTCGATGTATTCGGCGCGGCTGGTGGAGGTGCATTTCTGGCTCGCACTCATGGGCACCATCATCTACGTCTTCGCGATGTGGAACTCGGGCATCCTGCAGGGCCTGATGTGGCGCACCTACAATGACAGCGGCACGCTGGCCTTTACCTTCCTCGAAACCGTGATCGCGATGCATCCCTACTACATCGCCCGCGCCTTCGGCGGTCTCCTGTTTCTCGCCGGCGCCATCGTCGGCACCTACAATCTGTACATGACCATACGCTACACGCCCGAGGACCTGACCGAGAATGCGGCCGGCGATCTTCCCGTTCCCGGCCGTGGCGAAGCCGTTGTGGCGGGAGAGTGACATGCCCGAGGCCCACAGAAAGCTCGAGCGAAACGCCATCGGCTTCGTACTCGCCATCATCGTGGTGTCGAGCATCGGCGGCCTTGTCGAGATCGCCCCACTCTACACGATCGACGAAACGGTCGAGAGTGACCCCAACATGCGGGTCTATACCCCGCTCGAACTCGCCGGACGCAACATCTACATTCGTGAAGGATGTTATGCCTGCCATTCGCAGATGATCCGTACATTGCGCGACGAGGTGGAGCGTTGGGGTCCTTATTCGCTCGCGGTCGAGTCGAAATACGATCACCCGATGCTCTGGGGCTCGAAGCGAACAGGTCCGGATCTCGCGCGCGTCGGCGGCAAATATTCCGATTTCTGGCATGTCGCCCACCTGATCAATCCGCGCGACGTGGTCGCGGGCTCCGTCATGCCCGCCTACGCATGGCTCGCGCGCAACCCGCTCAAGATATCCGATCTCGGCGACCACCTTGCGGCACTCCGCAAGGTTGGCGTTCCCTATACCGACGACATGATTGCCAACGCCCCTGCCGATGCGTTCGGCCAGGCATCGCCGGATGCCTCGCAAGCGTCGGGCGTCACCGAACGCTATGGCAATGACACGACGGTTTCTGCGTTTGACGGTGTTCCGAATCGGGTCACCGAAATGGATGCGGTCGTCGCTTATCTGCAGGTTCTCGGCAAATTGACCAAGGCAGCCGAAACCGAAGGCGCCGCCGGGCAAGGTGGCTAGAGATGGGAGGCTAGCGATGGACGTCGACCACAATACATTGGTGGCATTCGCCAAGAGCTGGGGGCTTTTCTATCTGATTGCCTTTGCCATCGTCGTGCTCGTCTACGTGTTTTGGCCGAAGAACCGGAAGAAATTCGACGACGCCAAGAAGAGCATCCTGGACGACAAGGACGACAAGCCATGGCAGCAGTAGAACGGGATCCGGTGACCGGCCGGCAGACCACGGGCCATGACTGGAACGGCATTGCGGAACTCGACACGCCGATTCCCAAGGTGGTGATCTTCTTTCTCGTTGTGACGTTCCTGTTCTCGCTGGTCTGGTGGATCCTGATGCCGGCCTGGCCGCTCATCACGACCTATACCAGGGGTGCTCTCGGGATCGACCAGAGGACCGAGGTGGAGGAAAGCATCGAGGCCGCGAACGCGGCACGGTCGATCTGGCTCAGCGATCTCGCGGCCAAGGACTGGAGCCAGATCCAGGCGGACGGAACCCTGATGGCGAAGGTCAAGGAGACCGGCCATCGCCTGTTCGGCGACAATTGCGCGGTCTGCCACGGCGCAAGCGGAACAGGCGGACCCGGCTTTCCGGATCTGACGGACGGCGACTGGATCTGGGGCGGCGACCCGGATGCGATCGCGCAGACGCTTCGCGTCGGGGTCAATTCGGCGGCCGAGGACACCCGCACTTCACAAATGCCCGCCTTCGGCCGCGACGGCGTTCTCGACAGGGCGCAAATCTCGGACGTGGCATATTATGTTCGCTCGCTCAGCGACCCGTCTCTCGCGACGCCCGAGACCGCCGACCGGATCGCAAAGGGCAAGGAGGTGTTCGCTGCCAATTGCGTTAGCTGTCACGGCGAGGATGCAAGAGGCAATGTGGACCTCGGAGCCCCGAACCTGACAGACAGCCACTGGCTTTATGGCCGCAGCGCAAACCAGATCGTCACCACCATATATGGCGGACGGATGGGGCACATGCCGAACTGGGGGGCACGGCTTGCGCCGGAAGAGATCAAGATCCTCGCTCTCTACGTCGCGACTATGGGAGGTGAGAACCAGTTCACGGGAGAGCAGAGCCAGTGAGTGACGCGGCGCTCGATCGACAGTCCAGGCAAGCGGGCGAAGGCAGGAAGCTACGCCGCCCCTGGTGGGTGCTGCCGCTGCTCTTCACGGTGCTGGCGATCTTCGCCGGTGCAAACCTCCATCTCATCTATGTCGCGGTCCGTTCCGACCCGGGCTGCGCGGCGCATCTTAAGGAACGCTCAGGCGTTGAAGGCGTGTACCGGGCGGCAGGGTCCGCCTGCTGAACTCCTTGGATCGGCAACGATTCGAGGGAGGAAATTGTGCAGTAATTCAAGAGGTTGCGGCGATCCTTGCGCAAACGACGCGCGGCGCCGCAGGAGGAAGCGGGATGGGACCGAACGAAATTGTCGAACCCTATGAGTCGCCGAGGGCACGCCATCTGCCTCCCGCCACCGTGTTTCAGTGGTTGCGCAAGGGATGGGAGACGCTGACCGTCGACCCGGTGCCGAGCCTGATTTACGGCGTCGGTGTCTTTCTCGTCTCGGTCGTGGTCGTCTGGACGCTGTTCACCTTCGGCTACGACTACATCCTGTTTCCGGCGCTTGCCGGCTTCATGGTGGTCGCCCCGTTTCTCGCGATTGGTCTTTATGAGAAAGCGCGCCTCACCGATGCCGGCGAAAAGGCGACGCTCGCAAAAATGCTCTTCGTGCGCCCCGCCTCCGGGGCCCAGGTACTTTTCGTCGGCGTGCTGTTGATGCTGTTGATGGCGACCTGGATGCGCGCCGCGGTCATCGTCTATGCGCTGTTCTTCGGCGTACGGCCGTTTCCGGGCCTTGACCATATCGCGCCGGTGCTCTTCGGGACGCCGACCGGATGGGCCATGCTCGTCACGGGCTGTGTAATCGGCGGTCTCTTCGCCGCCTTTTCCTTCGCGATCGCCGTCGTCTCGTTTCCGATGCTGCTCGACCAACGGCTCGACGCCTTCACGGCGATGGGAACCAGCATTTCGACCGCCTGGAACAACATGCCCGTGATGATCGCCTGGGGCTTCATCGTGCTCTGCGCCTTCCTCATATCGATCCTGACGGTAGGCGCAGCGATGATCGTGCTCTTTCCCGTCATCGGGCATGCGACCTGGTACGTTTATCAGGACATGAAATAAGCGCGGATCTTGCCTTGTAACGCCGCTATCCTTCCTGCCGCAGCGTCTCTTTCTGGGTGATCAGCCGGGCACTGTGCTGGCCGCTCAGGTAGATCCACAGCCAGCTCCAGGCGACGGCGAAACGGCTGCGCGTGCCGATCAGGAAGTAGATATGGGCAATGCCCCAGATCCACCAGGCGAGCGCGCCCTTGAGCTTGATCCTGCCGAAATCGATGATCGCGGCACGCTTGCCGATCGTGGCGAGGCTCCCCTGATGGCGATAGCGGAACGGTCCGGGCGCCGGCTTGCCCTCGAGCCTGGCGCGGATCACCCGGGCAACATAGGCGCCTTGCTGCTTGGCGGCGGGCGCGATGCCCGGCACAGGCTTGCCCCCCTCCTGGATGACCGAAGCCGTGTCGCCGATGACGAAAACATCGGGCAGCCCGGGAGCGCTCAGATCCTTTTCAACGATGGCGCGACCGGCGCGATCGGCCTCGATGCCGAGCCAATGGGCGGCCGGCGAGGCCTGCACGCCTGCGGCCCAGACCAGCGTGCGGCTCGGCACGAAGGCGTCGCCGATCATCACGCCGGCATCGGTGCAGTCGGTGACGGCAGCCCCCGTGCGCACCTCGACGCCGAGTTTTGCGAGTTCCCGGGCCGCATAGGCGGACAGTTGCTCGGTGAAGGCGGGAAGGATGCGCGGGCCTGCCTCGACGAGCACCACCCGTGCCTGCCGCGTATCGATGCGGCGGAACTCGCCCGGCAGCGTCCGATGGGCCATTTCGGCAATGATGCCGGCAAGCTCCACCCCAGTCGGCCCTGCACCGATGACCGTGAAGGTCAGCAGCGCATCGCGTTCTGCCGGGTCGTCCTCGAGCTCTGCCCGCTCGAAAGCGAGAAGCACGCGCCGGCGAATGGTCGTCGCGTCCTCCAGCGTTTTCAAGCCGGGCGCTACCGGTGCCCATTCGTCGTGGCCGAAATAGGCATGTGTCGCGCCGGTCGCGAGCACCAGCGTGTCGTAGGGGACGGGCTTGCCGCTGGTCAGGATCACGCTCTTGTTAGCCGGATCGACACCCACAACCTCTCCCAGCAGCGTGGTCACCTCCGGCCGGTCGCGATAAAGATTGCGGATCGGCCACGCGATCTCCGAGGTCGCCAGCAGCGTCGTTGCCACCTGGTAGAGCAGCGGCTGGAAAAGATGGTGGTTGCGCCTGTCGATCACTGTTATCTGGACCGGCGCGCCGCGAAGATCGTTGACGAGTTGCAGCCCGCCAAAGCCTCCGCCGACGACAACGACATGATGTTTTTCCTGCATCGCATTCCGCCTTGTTTCTCGGCAGAGTGTCTATCTTCGCGCATCGGCGCACAAATGCCTGTTCGGCATGGCTCCCCTGCAATAGATCGGCGCCGAGCTATTCCGCATAACCGACCGGCACGGCCGTGCCGCTTTTCAATACTTCCATGGAAATGGAGGCGGAAACGTCGAACAGCTCGACCTTTCGGACGATCTGCTTATAGACGACGTCGTAATGCTCCACGCGCGGCAGCACCACCTTGACGATATAGTCGTAGTTGCCGGTCAGCCGGTGCGCCTCGACGATCTCGGGGATATCGCTGATCGCGCGCCGGAACTTTTCGATCCATTCGTCGGAATGATGCGCGGTCTTGATCAGCGCGAATACCGTGGTCGGCACACCCATCTTTTCCCGATCGAGCACGGCGATGCGCCGCGCGATGTAGCCTGCCTCCTCCAGTCGCTGGATGCGCCGCGAACAGGCGGAAAGCGACAGGTTGACGCGCTCCGCCAGGTCGCTCATGGCCACACTGCCATCCTCCTGCAGGAGCGCCAGGAGCTTCCGGTCTCTCTCATCCAACACGCCAGTGACTCCTCGCTGCCGACCAAATTGACGCCAATAATTTGCGGAAAATGCGACCGTGACACAAATATTGCGCGCAGATTTCCCTAGATCTCTTCATCAAAGCAAACACATCCGGTCAAAGCCGCGCCATACTTTTAACAATGGAACGGGATCAGAAGGTGGCAAGACAGCATCTTCTTCGTCCCGATGTCGATGCCTGTTCAAGAACGAGGGAACCATGGAAATGCGCAAGATCGGCCTTATCGGCGGCATGAGCTTCGAGAGTTCGGCGGTTTACTACCGCATGGTCAACGAGGCCGTGCGCGAGCGCCTGGGAGCGCTGCATTCGGCCGAAGTGTTGCTTCATTCGGTGGACTTCCAGAAGATCGTCGACCTGCAGAAGGCCGGCCGTTGGGACGACGCCGCTCAGCGCCTCTCCGACGTTGCGCGCGGGCTGAAGGCCGCCGGCGCGCAATGCGTGCTGATCTGCACCAACACCATGCACCTGATTGCCGATGAGGTGCAGGCATCGGTCGACGTGCCGCTAATCAATATCATCGACGAGACCGCTGCGCGATTGAAGGCGGCTGGCAGCCGCAAGCCGCTACTGCTCGCCACGCGCTACACGATGGAGCACGGCTTCTATGCCGAGCGCATGAAAGGGCACGGGATCGAGTTGATGGTCCCGGATGCCGATGGTCGCACGCTGACCCACAACGTCATCTTCGACGAGCTTTGCGCCGGCAAGGTGCAGGAGCCGTCGCGCAAGGCGCTGGTCGCCCTCATCGAGACGGCCAAGGCCGAAGGCGCCGACGCGGTCATTCTCGGCTGCACCGAGATCTGCCTCATCCTCGATCCCGCAAACCTGCCGCTGCCGGGCTTCGATTCCACTGCCATCCATGCCGAGGCCGCTGTCGAATTCGCGCTTGGTCGTGAGAAGGCAAGCCGGGCCGCTTGAAAACGGCTCACCGGCGGCGCAATCGATCGCGTGGAGTCGCTCCGCCCTCAATGCGTGTCGCCCAAAGGCACGCTGTGGTTTCAGACATCAATGAAGACAAGGCGCGTTGCCTGCATACGCTTGACGCGACGCGCTCTTTTTAGGTCTGCGACCTAAGATCATAAACGTGAACGATTCTAATAAGTTACCCGGGATGCGGGCGGAAAACCGCACACATTTTTCCTTATCCCGCGCTAAACACCGTCCGGGGGCGCGAAGAAGCAATTCATGTGATCCTCGGTCGGGTGAAGACAGATGTGAAAATCGCTGTCGCCCGAGGGGATCTCGTCGCCATAGGGAACCTTGAACATGTGGTCCTTCGTCACGAGATGGTGATCCCCGGGGTGAAGAATGATCGAAAACCCGTGCGGCCCTTTTTTGACGCTGACGCCAGGAATGCGTTCGCAATCGCCGCCTACTTCACTGCCTCGACAGCAGGCAGGCGGATACGTCCAGCCACTGTGCGCGGGATGGGCATCACTATAGGGAGGAAAACCGACAATCGCTGCAGCGACAAATGAGGTAACCTTGCAGGCCATCAGACGACTCCGATCACATGGATAGCAGTCATCAACAGGCAGATTTTATGCCAGCTGGCCCACAAGCCTAGTAATCAATTCGGGAGTAGCACCGCTCACGCTATCTGGTCATACTCCGCCCGCGCCTTGCGGATCGTGTCGTGGTTTTGGAGCGACCAGTCGACGAACAGTTTGAGCGGCACGAGAAACGACCGGCCGAGATCGGTGAGGCTGTATTCCACACTCGGCGGCTGCGTCGGGTAGACCGTGCGGCTCAGATAGCCGTCGCGCTGCAGGTCGCGCAGCGTCTGCGTCAGCATGCGCTGCGAAATGTCCGGGATCAACCGCCGTAGTTGCGAGAACCGCAAGGGGCCATCGGCGAGCGACAGGATCATCAGCGAATTCCATTTGCCGCCGATATTGTCCATCACGTCACGAACCGGACAATTGGCCATATCCATCGGTACACCGCACACCATCACCACCCGCTTGCCCTTCACTGCGCCAGTCGTCTTGTTCATGGCGGTACCCCTTCCGTAACCACCGCAGAAAAAACTGCCTCCTTTACAGCTCTTAGCAGATTACGGGATAAGAGCAAATCTCAAAAAGAGACCAGCACTCGAAACCATGCCAACACTCTATGGAAGACGGCAAACAGGAGGCTGGAAGGCGAAACGAAAGGAAAGTCCATGTCCGAAACATTGCTCGTGACCGGCGCCGCAGGCCAACTCGGCAAGCTCGTGCTCGATACGCTGCTTGCTTCCGCCAAGGTGAAGCCGGCCGATATCATCGCCGCCAGCCGCGACACCACCAAGCTCGCCGCCTACGCCGCCAAAGGCGTGCAGACGCGCGCGGCGGACTTCGACGACGCAGCCTTGCTTGAAAAAGCATTCGCCGGCGCCGACCGCATCCTCATCATCTCGACCGACGTGCTGGGTCAGCCCGGGAAGCGGCTACAACAGCACCTGAATGCCGTGGCCGCAGCCAAGAAAGCCGGCGCCAGACACATCCTCTACACTTCGATGCCGAACCCGGAGACGTCGGTCATTCCGTTCGCGCCCGATCATCTCGGCACTGAAAACGCCATCAAGGCGACCGGCATTCCCTACACGATTCTCAGGAACGGCTGGTACATGGAAAACCTCTTCATGGCCCTGCCGCACGCGCTTGAAACCGGGCAGTGGTTCTCCTCCGCCGGTGCCGGCCGTCTCGCCCATATCGCCCGCAGCGACGCGGCCGAAGCGGCGGCAGCAGCACTCCTTTCCGGCTCCACGGAGAGCCGGACCTATACGCTGACTGGCGCCGAGCTGCGCTCGACCGACGAGGTCGCGGCCCTCGTCGCCAGCACCACGGGCAAGAAGCTCGAAGTCGTCCACATTTCCGACGAGGCGCTCGCCGGCGGCCTCAAGGGCGCGGGCCTGCCCGACTTCCTGGTCCCTATCGTCGTCTCCTTCGACAGCAACACCCGCGAAGGCCACATCGGCATGGTGACCGGCGATTTCGCCGCGCTGACCGGCAAGACGCCCATCAGCCTTCCCGCATTCCTCGAAGCGAGCAAGGCAGCGCTCGTCCAATAGTTCGCCGGACACAAAGCCCCGGTCACAACCGTCCGGGGCTTTTTGTCGAAGGTCGCATTGGCGTGCAGTGTCCGGGCTCTATCTACCTCCCCTGCGTCCTATGCCGACGTAGGCAATCGTGTAGCAGGGGAGGAAGAGCAATGACGGCGCCGATCGACTTCTGGTTCTCGATAGGAAGCCCTTATACCTTTCTGGCCGTCATGCGGCTGGCAGAAGTCGCCGAGAGGGCGGGCGTCGAGGTTCGTTGGAGGCCCTTCGACGCCCACGCAATCCAGCTTGACGCACACGACGCTCCATTCGCCGACAAACCGCTCAAGGCCGCCTATATGTGGCGCGATATCGAGCGGCGCGCCGCGAGATTCGGCCTGCCGCTGAGGCTGCCTATCCCCTATCCATTGCCCGAGTTGGAACAGGCCAACCGCGTTGCGATGCTCGCCGCCGAAGAAGGCTGGTGCCCGGCCTATGCGATCGCCACCTATCGCCGCTGGTTCGTCGAACGCGACCCGGCCGGCAGCGAGCCGAACCTGTCGGCGAGCATCAGGGAAGCCGGACAGGACCCCGCCCGCGTGCTGAAGCAGGCAGGCTCCGCCGCCATGGCCGATGCGCTTGGCGCCGCCACCAGGGAGGCGAAAGAGATCGGCATCTTCGGTTCGCCTTCCTTCGTCTCGGACGGCGAGCTGTTCTGGGGCCACGACCGCCTGGAGGACGCGGTTGAATGGCAGCACAATCTGGATCTGGGAAACCCGGGGTGAAGACTGGTAGCAACCCGTGACGACGCCGAGGAATGCCCTTGTCCCTCTCCTGGCTGATGGAATGAACGTGGCGGCGGGAATGATGGCGTAAAATCACGTCCTTCCCGATCCAGTGGCCAGCCAGCCATCGACAGAGAGCTTGCCCGCGCCCCAGGTGACGATGCCGAGCGCCATCGCCGCCCATGTCAAATGGATCGGCCATCCATCCGGAACGGTGAGCTGGATAACAATCGTCATGGCAAGCAGTCCGAGTGCGACGAGCCTTGTCGCCAACCCCAAGACAAGGAACGTCGGCAACAGCACTTCCGCGCAAGCGACGGCAAATGCCGTCGCGGCCGGAGCCGGAAAGGCATAGGGGCCACCCGGCAGATGCAGTTGGAATTCCGAGGTAAAGAGCAAGACGGCGACATCGTTCAGTTGCAGGAAGCCGTCCCATTTGCTCATGCCCGAGCGCCAGAAGGGCACGGCCAGCCCCAGGCGCAAGACAAGCTGGGCGAGAGACGTCGGCGCGATGGCTGCAATCAGGCCGTCGATCCGGCCGAGCCAGCCTGCGCCGCCCCAATTATCATGTCTTTCGAAGAACTTCGGTACGAGAGTCACCTTCTCATCCTCCCTAGATCTCGATGATTTGAGGTCGAATCGACCCAAAATCATAAACGTGATCGATTCTAATGAGTTAGAGCGGGACGCGGGCGGAAAACCGCCCACACTTTTCCTCATCCCGCTCTAGCGAACCGCGGCAAAAGCACCGGCCTCAAGCATCACGGCAATGGCAGTCGCGAGATCGAATTGCGGACAGTGCGCGCTTGCCGCCGCGGCAGCGCTTCCAAGCGGTTCGGCTGCCAGGAGGCTGCCGAGGAAGACATCGGCGCCCGGTGAAAGACGGCGAACCTCCACGTCGAGCGCCGGTCTCGTTATCAGCGCGTTCTCCGGCTCCCGGGCCTCGATGCGGCCGACCGGGCCGCTGTCGCGGTTCACGGAAAAGATCGTCACCGCCGGATAGACCGAGCGGACCAAGCGTGTTGACGGATGCGCCTTGAGGGCCGTGTCGGCGAGCGCGTCGGCCGGAAACGACGTCAGGGCCTGCGGCGACAGGACGGGCGCATCCGCCGCGTGATAGGCATCGAGCCAGGCCCGTTCGATGCGGGCGACATCGGCAAGCCACGGCATCGATTGCGCATATTCGTAACGCTCTATGAAGGCGGGAAAGTCCCGGCCGTACTCGAAGAGGAGCGGCGACGTCGGCAGCGTCTCCCGCACGTGAAACCGGGCCATCGCGCGAAAGAAGGTCTCGCCGGTGATGTGCATCGTCGCGGGAAACGCCGCGGCGAGCGCGTCGATCAGGCTGACAGTGACGTTGTTACGATAGACGCTGAATCGCTTGTCGGCGGTCTTGCCCACCGGCCCCCCAACGAGGGTAGGCGTGGCGCGACCGGGATCGAGCAGCGCCGGCGCGAAACGCCCCGGATAACCGAGATCATCAGCGCTCGCGGCAAGAGCTTCCCTAGCCGCACGCATGGCTCTTCCCCCGCAGGAATACGCTCGCGTGCCGGTCCAGAATCGCTTGTGCCGCTATCGCTTCGGCCTTCAGCACCGGCCAGTCGGGAATTGCGCTGTCCCATTCAATGAGCGTCGGAAGCGGACCGCACCGGCCGATGACGATGTCGAAGAGCGTCCAGACCGCGTCGGCGACCGGGCCGTCGTGGCTGTCGATCAGAAGGAGATCGCCCTCGTCGTCCTCTTGCTCGGCGTGGCCGGCCAGATGGATCTCGCGGACATGTTCGAGCGGATAATCCGCGAGATAGTCGAGCGCGGAAAAGCCATGATTGGTCGCGGAGACGAAGACATTGTTGACGTCGAGCAGCAGGCCGCAGCCTGTACGCCCGACCAACTCGCGGATGAACGCGGTCTCGCTCATCGTCGATTCCCTGAAGAGCAGGTAGGTCGACGGGTTCTCGATGAGTATCGGCCGCTGGATCGTCTCCTGAACCTCGTCAACATGGTCGGCGACGCGCTGCAGGGTGGCTCCGGTGTAGGGCAGCGGCAGCAGGTCATTGTAATAGGTCGTCTCATGCGTCGACCAGGCCAGATGCTCCGAGACAAGCGCCGGCTCGTATCGCTCGATCAGCCGCGCGAAACGGCCGAGATGGGCCTTATCCAGCGGCTGCGGCCCGCCGATCGACATGCAGACGCCGTGAAGCGAAACCGGATAATCCGCTCGTATTCGCGCGAGCGCCGCGTGCCGCGGCCCGCCCGCGCCCATGTAGTTTTCCGCGTGAACCTCAAAGAAGCCGCGGTCGGCCGCCTGATCTTCCAGAATGGATGTGATGTGCTGATGTTTGAAGCTGGTGCCTGCCAGTCCGTCGATCGCATGCGCCGGAAAACGGGAGTTTTCCGACGCGCCACGATCCGCGTGTATTGCCAATTTGGCCATCGTCGCCTCCGCTTTCCGGCGCTTGTCTGAAGGTCGTTTAGGAGGGAAGATCGCGCGACAGCGGCTCCGGCGAACCCTTGCGACCGGCCGGCAGGTCCATTGTCGTGCAGGTGCCGCCATCGACGAATTTCCAGGCATTGCCCTGATAGTCGACCGTCGACGTTGCCTGGCAGGTCGTACCCGGTCCGGCCTTGCAATCGTTCTGGCCCTTGAGCGCGACGCCGAAGCACTTCTCCTTGCCGGCTTCCGTTGCGGCCTTGACCTGGGCCTCCGTGAGCGGTGCGGCGATCGCCAGCGACGACACCGCTGCGGCAACGGCACTCGCCAGCATGGCCGCGCTTATCGAGGTTCTGGTGGACATCGTTTCCATCTCCCTTGTTGGTGCGTGCGCCTTTGCGTCGGCACACAGACCTTCCTTCGTCGCCGGCGGGAGAGATGTTACACTTTGCGGCTACACGCTTTCGTGAGCGCATTCCGTTCCGAATTCACGGTGTTTTTGGGTTGACTCGGGTCGAACAAGAGCCACCGTTTTCGAAGGCGCGAAGCATTTGTTGCGGGCATGTAACAAGCGGCGCCAATTGGCGAATTGGGAGGAAGCGCAATTGAACGGCGCGGACGACGGCGATCTCGCCCGGCTCTTTCGCACCGCACTTGGCGGCGACGAGAAGGCTTACGGCGATTTTCTGCACGAAGCCGCAGCGCTCGTCCGCGTCTGGGCGCGGCGCAGGATCGCATTTGCCGGCCTCGACCCGGAGGATATCGTGCAGGAAACGCTAATGGCCGTCCACGTGAAGCGTCACACGTGGCGCAGCGACTGCCCGGTCAAGCCATGGCTCTACGCGATCGCGCGCCACAAGCTTGTCGATGCCTTGCGGCGACATGGACGCCATGCCCTGATCGAACTCAGCGAGGTGGAGAATGAGATTGCGACCGAGGAAACAGAAACGGCTCGGGATTGGGAGATCGGCCGCGCCCTCGAAACGCTGACGCCGGGTCAGCGTTCGGTGGTGACGGCGATATCGGTCGAAGGGCGCACGATCGCGGAGGCTGCCAGAAGCCTTCGCATGAACGAAGCTGCAGTTCGGGTCGCGCTTCATCGCGGCCTTGCCGCCATCGCCCGGCGATTTGGACGAGGCTGACATGGAAACGCACGAACTCATTAAGGCCCTGGCGGCGGACACGAGACGAAGCGGCATGCCGATGGCCATCGCCTGGTCGGGCGCCGCCGTCGCCTCCCTCGCCGTCGCCGCAATCGTCTTCCTCGCCCTGCTCGGCCCGAGGCCGGACATCGCAAACGCACTGGAGACGTTGCGTTTCCCGTTCAAGTTCGTGGTGACGATCGCCCTTGCCGCAAGCGCCTTCGGCCTCCTGCGCATGTTGTCGCGACCCGAAACCGAGCCGCGCCCGCTGCTGCCCTATCTCGCGATCGCACCGGCTCTGCTTGCAGCAGGTGTTCTCGCTGAGCTCGTCGTTTCGCCCGCGAATGCGTGGTCGGCCAAGCTCGTCGGAACGAACAGTCTCGTATGCCTGACCTACATTCCACTGATCGGCACCGGCCCGCTCGCCCTGCTGCTGCTTGCGCTGCGCCATGGGGCGCCCTCGCGGCCCGCGATTGCGGGCGCGCTTGCCGGGCTCACCGCCGGCGGCGTCGCCGCGGCCTTCTATGCAACTCACTGCCCGGACGACTCGCCCCTGTTCGTCGCAACGTGGTACACGATCGCAATCGCGTTCCTGGCGCTTCTCGGGGCCTTCGGCGGCCGCTGCGTCGCCCGATGGTGACGCGTCGGCCGCATCGCAATCAGGAGGCCGCGCTCGCCTTTGGCCCTTCCGGCGCCTACGGCAGGGCCTTGCGCACGACCTTGCCCTCTTCCGCCTTGTAGAAGAACTGGCTTGCGACCAGCCAGCCCTTCAGCGGCCTGAGCGGCGGGATGCAGGTGAGAAGCATGAAGGGGCCGGTCGTCAGCAGATGCACCCAAAGCGGCGCGGCATACTGCACTTCGAGCCAGACACCGAGGAAAACGCTCGGCACACAGGCGAAGCAGATGACGAAAAAGGCCGGGCCGTCGGCCGGATCGGCGAAGGAATAATCGAGGCCGCAGACCTCGCATTCCCGGCGGAGCTTCAGGAAGCCTTCGAACAGATGCCCTTGGCCGCACCGCGGGCAGTGGCCGCGCAGGCCCGTCTGCAGCGGCGGAAGAGCCGGCCAATCTTCGTGTGAAGACATTGTCTTTCCTTTCCAGGGTTTCGTCGGCGGCAAGTGCAGGTGCGCAATCGCGGTAGCGCTCGTCGGCGCCGACATGCCGGATGGCAGCGGACAATCCGCCCCCGCCGGCTTCCGGAATAGTGAGCCATACAAAACATACATTGTCAAATAATTGTATGCATTCGACCCTGCGACAATTGCGCCGGACGTCGGCGCTGCCGTTCAGACGACGAAGTTTACCGCAGCCGGCGATTGCACGAGAAGATCGGCGATGACGGCGAGGCTGCGCTCAAGCTCATGGCGCGTTTCTGCGGCGCCCAGTCCGAGCCGCACCGCCTCCGGCGGGTTGGCAAGCGCGAATGCATCGCTTGTGACGATGCTGATCCCGGCCGTCCGCAGGCGGGCAGTGAACTCACCGCGTGTCCAGCCGGCAGGCAGGGTAAGCCAAAGGTGAAAAGCCTCGGGATTGGTCAGGACGCGATCGGCCGGCAGGATCTCCGCCGCGATCCGCTGGCGCCGCCCGGCCTCGGCGCGAATGGCAGCAAGCACGGCATCCGCCGTTCCATCCTCGACCCAGCGCGTGGCGACCGCCGCCGAAAGCGGCGAGGCCATGCCGGCGGTCGCGCGGATCGCGCCCTCGAGACGAACGGAACTCACCGCATCCGGGACGACGAGATAGGCGATGCGCAGCGCCGGTGAAAGGCACTTGGCAAGCCCGGCCACGTAATAGACAAGGTCGGGAGCGAGCGCAGCAAGCGGCGGTGCCGGATTTGTCGGCAGCGCGCCGTAGGCGTCGTCCTCGATGATCGCGACGCCGTGCCTGCGGGCGATTGCGACAACCGCCTCCCTGCGCTTGAGCGACAGAGTCGCCGTCGTCGGATTATGAAGCGTCGGATTGCAGTAAAGCGCCTTCGGTCGGTGCTTGACGCAGGCGGCCTCGAACGCCTCGGGCAACAGCCCCTGTTCGTCCACCGCAACGGCAGCAAAGCCTATGCCGAGATGAGCCGCGAGCGACCGCAGTCCCGGATAGGTCAGTGCCTCGGCGCAGATCACGTCGCCGCGCGCTGCAAGCATGCTGACCGTGGCAAGCAGCGCCCCTTGCGCGCCGGGGCAGACGAGCACCCGCTCCGCCGCCACCTCGCCGAGCCTCGGCCTCAGCCAGGCCGCCCCCGCCGTTTTATCCGGCAGCGAGCCACCGACCGCCTGGTAGCGCATCAGGAGGTCCAGGCCCCGCTCGTCCTCTAGGGCATCAATGCCGCCCCACATCCGGGCGATAAGCTTAGGGTCATCGAAGAGCGGCGGCAGGTTCATGCTCATGTCGACGAGTCCGCCGCCGGACGATCGGCCGCCATTCTTCCGCCGCGCCTTGACATAGGTGCCCTGCCCTACGCGGCCCTCGATCAAACCCCGCGTCCGCGCCTCGTTGTAGGCACGGCTGACGGTGGTGAAGTCGATGCCGAGAACGCCCGCGAGCGCCCGCTGCGGCGGCAGGCGCGTTCCCTCCTTCAGCCCGCCGGCCGCGATATCCGCCGCCAGCGCATCCGCGATCGCCAGATAAAGCGGTCCGGCCTCTCTGCTCAGCGCCGGCACCCAGGAAAGACCCGCCTTGTCCATCAACAACATCCCATTTTCCACAATGTATGGATATTGCATGGATGCGGCGCTCAGCGCAAGCGCTGCGGGCGAAGGCCGACCGCAGGCGGACTGCGGCGCAGTCGATCATCTCACTGATCTGATGGGGTCTTGAACGGTGGCTATGGCATCCTTCATCATCATCGGCACCACGGTTGTGGCACCGAAAACACTAAGGTGGTGCTCGTCTGAATAGAGCGGGATGCCGTCCTTTGCGACCATGCAAACAGGCCTGCACAGCAGCGGGACGGCACTGACGCGCTGCACGCCTGCATCCTTGTCCGCGATCTCGAGCACCCGGTTGACGCGCGCGTTACGCGCCTCGACTACCGCCCGCGTCGGGACAGGCGGCAAGGCGGCATCGATAAAGTGGTTGAGACCGAGAACGCGAGGGACGGACCAGCCGATATCCGGAATATCATCGACAATGATGACCTTTCGGCCGGTGCTGCGGATCGCTCTCACCGTCTTCAGCAATGCAGTCGCGAAGAGGGCATACTCCTCCTCGGGGCCGCTTTCGCCGCCACCCTTGCGGACGAGTTGCGCCTGCGGGCCGCTTCTTTCACTGTCGGGATCGCTATTGACGATATGCGACCAGCGGGCACTGAGGACGACCACGGGCGAGTCGCGGCCCTTTCGCAGCATCGACATGACCGCCGCGTTGAAGTCGGAGCAATCATGGTCCGGCCCTTTGTCCAGCCGTTCCACGCCAAGAAGGGGCGGGCACCCGCCCTTGAATGCAACCGCGCCTTGTTTGTGGCTTCTCTCGAGCAGCACATCGAGGCCGGACATGATTGCTCCCGCATGGGAATCCCCCCAGAGCAGGATGCTGTCCTTGCCTCTTGCTGCGCCGGTGTCCGCCCCGATGCGGCAAAGGCCTTCCGGCGGCGTCTTGCCGCCACAGCGATCGCGTTGCCCGTCAATGTCGAAGGTGCCGGAATAGGCCAGTTGCGCATCGCGCGAGAGGCGCCCCGGAAAGCCGTCCCACACATTCACTGTGGCCGCCACGACCGCGACGGCCAAAACGGCGGCCGACGAAGAGGCCAGAATGAAGTGGGGCGTAAATCCATTCGGCGCCCGGCGGCGGAACGGCGTTTCGATGAACCGCCAACTCGCATAGGCGCCGGCAAGTGATAGGGCGATGGCGATCAGCATCTGCTGCGGCGTAATTTCCATCGTGCCGCCCACCAGCTTGAAATAGACGATGATCGGCCAGTGCCAGAGATAGAGCGAGTAGGAGATCAGCCCGATCGCCACCGGGATGGACGCGGACAGCATCCGGCCGACGACTGTTACCCTCTGCTCGCCCGCCCATAATAGCGCCAAGGCGCCGAAAGCGGGCAGCATCGCGCTGAACCCGGGCAACAGCGTTGTATTATCAAAGGATGCGACCGCCGCCAGTATTGCGCCCAGCCCGAGCAGCGACGCCGCGTGACCAAGCCTTGCACTGCGACAGGCCGGAAAGGCGCCGACGGCAAGGAGCACGCCGAGCCCAAGCTCCCAGGCCCGCGTCGGCGCAAGGTAGAAGTTGGCCCGCGGGTAAGCGCCGCTTGCCCAGACGGAAAGCAAGAACGACGCGACACACAAGCCGGCGAATGCCAGAATCATGGACCGTCGCGGCAACCGGAAGAGCCACCATAACACCAAGGGAAAGACGATGTAGAACTGCTCCTCGACGCCCAGGGACCAGGTATGAAGCAGCGGTTCCAGATCCGCATCCGGGGCGTAGTAGTCCGCATTGGCATACCAGAACCAGATATTGGACGAGAAGAACATCGCGGCCAGCGCGGACCGTGCCAACCCGACGAACATGTCCGGCAGCAGCAGCAGTGCCGCCGCCACCAGGCAGGCAGCAATCGCGAAGAAAAGCGCCGGCAATATTCGTCGCGCTCGCCGCTCATAGAATGAGATCAGCGAGAAGCGCCCTGCTGCAAGCTCACGGTGGAGAATTCCGGCAATAAGGAAACCCGAAACGACAAAGAAAACGTCGACGCCAACCAACCCACCGGAAAAACCAGGAACTCCAGCATGGCAGAATACAACCGACATCACGGCGATGGCTCGCACGCCGTCAATATCCCTGCGGTATTTCACGACAACGCCCCCCAACAAGAGCGTGTTCTTAAATGTATTGAGTACGCATGATTTGAGTGTTCAAAATCGGCGCTGCTTATACGGCGGCTTTTGGACACATTTGTGGAACCGGCACCGCTTTACACGGGGCGGCCGTTTTTCGACCGACGCTCCCTGCGCCCCGGATCGCCGTTGGTCGCGACGGCTCAGACGCACAAGGAGCGCTGGAACAACTTGAATTTCTACGGGATTCTTCCCTTGAGCGACTCCGGTTCGGAGACCATGCAGCCGCTCGGCGCGCTCCAAAGAACGCGCAGCAGCGGCTCTTCAAAATCCCGTTACCGCTTGGCCATGCATGTCACCGAAAGTGTGCAGCGGTTTTGGGAAAGCGCCATGCACAAGGCCAAGGATGTAAAAGGCGTCGAATACGACGCCCTTTGACCTAGATCGCTTCACCGCAGGCGCGGCGGAAGCGGCGCACTGTCTCGGCCATGCCGTATTCCAGCGCGTCCGCCGTCAGGCCATGGCCGATCGAAACCTCGGCAAGCGCCGGGATGTGTCTTGCCAGCAACGGCAGATTGGCGACGGTGAGGTCGTGGCCGGCATTGACGGCGAGGCCGAGGCCAAGCGCGATCTCCGCGGTGCGGCCGAGTTCTGCGGCGATCCGCTCGGCCTTCTCGGGGTCATCGTAGCAGCCGCCATAGGGGCCTGTATAAAGCTCGATCCGGTCCGCTCCGGTTTCCTTGGCGATCTTCAACGCCTCCGGATCGGGATCGCCATCGGCGAAGAGCGAAACGCGGAAGCCCTTTTTCTTCAGCCGCCCGACCACATTCCCAAGCAGGTTGTGGCTCTTGCGAAAATCCCAGCCGTGATCCGAGGTCGCCTGCGCCGGATCGTCCGGCACCAGCGTCACCTGCTCCGGCTCGTGTCGTTCGACCAGTTGGAGAAAATCCTCGTTCGGAAAGCCTTCCATGTTGAATTCCGCCTGCGGAAACTCGTCGTCGATCAGGTCGCGGATAGGCTGGAGGTCGGAGAAGCGGATATGGCGCTGATCCGGGCGCGGGTGAACGGTCAGCCCGCACGCCCCCGCCTGAAGTGCGATGCGGCCGAGTCCGGTAACGGACGGCCAGGGAAGATCGCGCCGGTTGCGCAGCATCGCGACGGCATTCAGATTCACGGACAGTTTTGCGGGCATGTCGACACTTTCAAAGAGGCGGGCAACATCATCGATGCCGCTGTTCTACCGCAGATTTTATAAAACCGGAATCGTCCTTTTGCACGGTTTCGTCCCATGTTTTTGACATGGTGAAACTATGTTGATATCAACGTTAATCAGGTAGGATGAAGGTAAATCGCAGAGAGCGAGAGGAGAGCGATCATGACGACCACACTCATCCCGGCAAAGGAAGTGGCGGCAAGGAACCACGCCAGCTTTCCGAACGAAAGCGCCGACTACCGACGGGCGCGCAACGCGCTTCTCGCGGAGGAAATCGAGCTCAGGCGCCATATCGAGCACGTGGCAGAGTTGCGCCGGCAGTTGCCGCCGGGCGGTGAAGTGACCAAGGACTATCGTTTCGAGGGCGAAAACGGGGCTGTCACGCTTGCCGATCTTTTCGGCGGCAAGGACACGCTCGTCATCTACAGCTACATGTTTGGCCCGCAGCGCGAAAGACCCTGCCCCATGTGCACCTCTCTGATGGGAGCATGGGAACGCAAGGTACCGGATATAGAGCAGCGCGTGGCCCTCGCACTGGTTGCCCGCTCGCCGATCGAACGGCTGGTGGCCGCGAAGAAGGAACGCGGCTGGACGCAACTGAGGGTCTATTCCGACGGAGACGGCGCCTTCACCCGCGACTATGTCAGCGCCGAGGATGCCGACGTCCCCGGCTACACCGTCTTCACCCGCCGCGATGGCACCATCCGGCACTTCTGGAGCAGCGAAATGAACGGCAAGATGGCCGACCCCGGCCAGGACCCGCGCGGCGCACCGGACCTCGACCCGCTGTGGACCCTGCTCGACACCACGCCGGAAGGTCGCGGCAAGGACTGGTATCCGAAGCTCGAATACCGGAACGGTGGGTGAGAAGCCCGGCGGACCGTGCCCAATCTCGCCTTCGCGACCGACAGGACCGCGCTTCCCTGAAAAGCGACGGGGAGCGCGGCCCGGGACCCAACCGACCGCCGTGAGTCGCGTATTTCAGAAAAAATGCGATTAGTCGCCATCTAACCTGACAACCGCCATTTTTGGGCTTAAGCTCCGAATCAGTTTTAGGTTGTTTTCTTCCCGGCAATCTCCGTTCCGGCATTCCGTCTTTATCTTTTGGAGCTACATCGATGACGCCAGCCGAAAGGCCCTGCGACGAGACGATCCGGCTGGCGCTCCGCCGGATTCTCGACAGTCGCGGCTTTCGGCGATCCGAAAGGTTGCGCGCTTTCCTCGCCTATGTCGTCGAAAAGGAGATGATCGGCGAAGGCGCCCAGCTCAAGGGATATTCGATCGGCGTCGACGTCTTCGGCCGCGACCAGAGCTTCAATGCCGACGGGGACCCCCTCGTCCGGGTCCACGCCGGCAAATTGCGCAAGCTGCTCAAGACCTTCTACGACACCGAAGGCGCCAGCGAGACGTGGCAGATCGTCATTCCGAAAGGAACCTACGTGCCGGAGTACCGTCGCGCGCATGTCGCCGACGCCGGCGCGGTTTCGGTCCAGCAGGAAAAGGGCGCTGGCCGGTCCCGGCGCCGCGCCCCCTGGCAGCCGGCTCCCTTTTCTTCTCCATGGGCCGTACTCAGTGTGTTGCCGCTGCTCCTCTTCGCCCCCCTGCCCTCGCCCGAAATGACGCTGGATATCGACGCGGAGGCAAAGCTCGTCCAGGGTCCTATGGCGGCCATCCGCGGCCTGCCGTCCGTCAGCGTCGGCGTGTCCGGGCCCGAGCATAAGGGCACCAGGCAATTCGCAAAGGCGCTGCACGAGGCGGCGCTTCGCCACAAGACGCTCGCCAAGGCGAGCGCGGTCGAGGACGAAGGCACAGCCGCCGCAAGCAATCAGGCTCTGGCTTTCTCGATCGATCTCGCCTGGTATGATGCGCCCGCGGCTGGCATCCGCGTCACGCTCTCGCATGACGGTGTAGGCATACCGCTGCGGCGCGACTTCATCACCGCGGAACGGCTAATGAGCGAGCCGGACATTCTCTTTGAAAGTACCTCGCTTGCCGCAGAGCTTTTTGCGCTCGACGGCGAGATCTACACCCATGCCGCCGCGGAGAGGATCCAGAGCACGCTTATGGAATGTATGACGGCGACGGCGCGCTACCGCCGGCTGCTGACACGCGACAGCTTCCAGAAGGCTTGGGACTGTCAGCAGAAGCTCGGTCCGCTGAGGGGCGACGAGCCGCTCTTCATCATTTCCGCCAACAGCCCGCTCAAGGTCATCGGCCATTGATGCACGCCGCGCTGTCGGGCACTGCGTCCGAAGCCGCTTTTTCCCGGCAATATTAAGGACTGTTCATTTGCGTGATTCGCACTTACCGTGAGTGCGTGCGTTGGATTTCATGCCGGGTTGCTCACTGGAGCACCGCGCGTTCGGGCGAATGCGTGACGGGGCTCCAGCTAACGGACCTGCGGCGTCAGTTTTTCGTCGCAGTCATGCACATTGGTCAGCAGTAACCGTGCTTGCGCACGGATGTGTCCCGCGAGCAACAGGTGTCGAGGTCGGCGACTGGCCGGACGCTTAAACGGGGGACATTTGAAAATGTCGCAGGATTCCAGGAAACAAGCCGACGACGCTTTCGGCTTTCTGCCGCAACTGCCCGCACCCTACCATGGTCCCGACGACCGGCTCGCTATCGCCGAGATGGCGGAGGTTTTCGGCGTGACGCACCGGACGCTGCATTTCTACGAAGAGAAAGGCTTGCTCACCGCCGCCCGCATGGGGCCGATGCGCGTTTATGGCGAGGACCATATCCGCCGCATGGCGGTAATCAATGCCTGCCGTGAGATCGACATGCCGATCGCCGCGATCCAGGAACTGATGGAAACACTCGATCGGGCCGAAAGCCAGACGCGGGCAGACGAATTGTTCGATGCAGCCTTGCAGGCGCGTCGCCGCGAGCTTGCTGCCCAGCAGTCGATCCTGCGTCGCCAGATGCAGAAGATCGCGGAACTGCTCGAAACCAGATCGGTGGACGGCGAAGATAGTCCGACGGCAGCGGAGCGTGTCCACCTGTCGCCGATCGAGTCCGATTGCCTCGGCTTCATGGCCGAAGGTTATCCCGCCTCCCGCATCGCCGGGCTGATGGACATGGATCTGACCGCGGCACTCATGCTGGAATCCGGGATCATCCGCAAGTTCGGTGCCCACAATCGCTTTCAGGCCGTCGCCAAGGCCGTTCTCGCCGGCCTGATCACATCGGAATAGAGAACAAAACGTTCGGTTGACCACAAACCGATACAACTTGTCGTAATATTTGACGGGCAGAATAGGCCCCGGCAATTGTCACCGCCTTGGCGCGGCAGTAATATTTGGATGCGACCGGGGACGTCTTTAGCGACGATTTGTATGTCTGGTCAGCGATATGCTTCTGACCGAGCAGAAGAGCTTCTCGTTATTCGAGACGCATATTCAGAAGCTTATTTCCATCCGGCGCCAGAAAATGGCGCGTCCGTCGATCTTTATTGCACTCGCGCGGATATACTTGGAGGAAAATATGAACAAGCTCACGGTAATTTTCATTCTCGCAGGCGGCCTCGCCTTGTCCAGCTGTCAGTCCGCGACGACCTCCAGCACACGCGCCGGCGAGTTCGGCTGCATCGCCGGTACCGTCGGCGGAGCGGTCGTCGGCGGCTTTGCCGGTGCGGCGATCGGCTCGGGCACCGGTCAGCTCTGGGCTGTTGGCAGCGGCGCCACGCTGGGCGCAGCGGGCGGCAACGCCTTGACCTGCTATTGATGCGAAGGGCCGGGATGATGAAAGGAATCGTGCTACTGACCGCATTCGCACTTTCACAGGCCGTTGTGGCCACGGCGCAGGATCGGCCGGCGGCCATGAACCAAGGCCAAATGGATCGGCTCGACCGTAACCGGAACGGCGCGGTCGACCAGTCCGAGTACGAGTCCTTCATGACCTCGGCCTTCGCCAGCCTGGACAAGAACAAGGACGGCAGCCTGCGCCCTGAAGAAGTGGGCCCAATTCTGAACGCGCAACAATTTGCCGCCACTGACGCCAACCGCGACGGCAGGCTCACTCAAAGTGAGTTCCTGAACAGGGTCATGGCCGACTTCAAGGCCGCCGACCGCAGCAGCGACGGCAAACTTCAGTAGCCCCGCCGGCGGGCCGCCGGCGGCGTTGTGCGCCTCTTGTGCGTTCAAGAAAGCGCGAGAGATTGCTGCATTCGGACGTTAAGCCGCCGTGCGTTACTGTTCCCTTTGAACGCGGCACCCCTTCCCGCCATCGACTCGCGCGATCGCCACAGCTTTCTCCATGTAGAGCGAACCTCGGAAGAATCGTTCGCGAGCATGACTGGCGCAACGCGAGAAACACCTTGCACTCGCCTTTACAGCGCCGTGCGTCCATCAGGACGCACAGAGGACGCTGTAAGTCTTTGAATCTACGCACCGTGCTTTCCGAAAATCGATTCCGATTTTCGGGCCGATGCGCTAGCCGCCGCTTAACGCTAAATCAATGATTTTGGCAAATTCTGGCCGCGTAAGTTGCGGGCCGGGAAACGCTTCATTGCACAACCTCTACAGCGCACGCGTTTTGTCAGACGCGCAAAAGTCGCTGTAGCACTTTGATTTTGCGGCATGTTCTTGTCCTTTGGGCAACTTGTAATAGAGGAAAACGGGAAATACCGGTCATGGCGATCCGCCAGGATGATCACGGACGGCGCGGGGAGCGTCCGGTCAGCAAAGCAGCGCTTTGCATCCATTTTCTGCTCTTCATTCTTCTTGTTGTTTTCGTTTGGGCAATACCCCGCGGCCCCTTCGTGCTTGTCGTCACGCATCCGAACGACCCGCCGCAAAAGGCCATATCGCTGATTGCCGCCGCCGGCGGTTCCTTCGTCGGCAGCCGGGGGCTGCCGTGGATTTCGCTGGCGCATGCCGATTCGGAAGATTTCCCGGCGAGGTTGCTTCGCGCCGGCGCACTGCTCGTTCTCAACGCAGGCCTTTCCATGACCTGCTCGCAGGAAGGTTCAAAATGAGCGCTCTCGAAAAAATTCGCCAAAAGGTCTCGCCGGGAATCGTTGCGCTCCTTTGGATCAATGTCGCACTGATCATTCTGACGACTGCCATGCGCGCGGACGGGTTCGACCGCTTCGCCGCCGGCGCCGCGCTCGTCATCGTGGCATCAGCAACCGTCGGCTGGATCCGCGACAGAACGGGGCCGACCACCCGGATCGTGACCGCAATGGCCCACGCCGCCACGGTTGCCCTGCTTGTCTTTGCCTTCTCCGGTTCGCCGCTGCAGATCGACATGCACATGTATTTCTTCGCCAGCCTCGCGATCTGCGCCGCTTGGATCGATTGGCGCGCGATTGTCGGCTATGCCGCGCTGGTCAGCGTTCATCATCTGCTTCTCTATTTTGTCTCGCCTTTCGCGGTTTTCCCGCAAAGTTCTGATTTTTCGCGCGTGCTGCTCCACGCAGTCATCCTGACGCTGGAAAGTGCAGTCCTCATCGCGATGGTCTTTTCGCTGGTTTCCGCATTGGTGTCGGCGGAAAAGGCGACGCAAGAGGCGGAGGAAGCCCATCGCCAGAACGCCGAGATGGCCGAGCAAGCAAGGGCTGCCGACCTCGCGGCCGAAGCCGAGCGCGTGCGTTTGACGGCGGAAGCGGACGATGCCGCTCGGATGCGCCTGCAAGAGGCGACCGCAGGGCTTGCTATCGGCCTGCGCCGGCTGGCAGCGGGTGATCTCGCCTTTCAGCTCACCGAGCCTTTCGCACGGGATTTCGAAGCGCTGCGCCACGATCTCAACGGAGCGGTCTCGCAACTCAGCGAAACCTTGAAAGGCGTGGCAAACGCCGCAAGCGCGATCGACGGCAACTCGCGCGATATCAGCCGGAGCTCAAGCGAGCTTTCGACGCGCACCGAACGACAGGCGGCATCTCTGGAGGAGACGGCAGCCGCCCTTGATCAGATCACCGCCAATGTCACCCACGCGTCCAAACGGGCGGAGGAAGCCCGCCTTGTCGTGGCGCAGGCCAATAGCAGCGCCATGCAGTCGGGCAGGATCGTCGCGGAAGCCGTCAACGCCATGGGCCGGATCGAACAATCGTCGACGCAAATCTCCAGCATCATTGGCGTCATTGACGACATCGCCTTCCAGACCAACCTGCTCGCATTGAACGCCGGTGTGGAGGCCGCAAGGGCGGGCGAAGCGGGCAAGGGATTTGCCGTCGTTGCGCAGGAAGTGCGCGAACTCGCACAACGTTCGGCGCAGGCGGCCAGGGAGATCAAGGAACTCATCCGCAATTCAAGCACCGAGGTCCAGAACGGGGTAAAGCTTGTCAGCGAGACCGGTGCGACACTGCGCGCGATCGAAACCTATATCGTGACCGTCAACGAACACATGGACGCAATCGCGCTCTCCGCGCGCGAACAGTCATCGGACCTCGCCGGAGTCAACGCCGCCGTCACGCAGATGGATCAGGTTACCCAAAGGAACGCAACAATGGTCGAGGAAGCGACCGCGGCAGGCGTAGCGCTTGCCGACGCGGCGGCTCGGCTTCGCGAGTTGATCGCCCACTTCCAACTGGGAGACACGTCGCTCGCACGGGTCACCGTCGGGACACCTCGCGCCTTCTCCAACACGCAGAAGGTCGCGTAAGACTCTGAACAACAACATAATATCCCCCACGCCGTGGCGATCGCAATGATCCGGATTGAAGGTTCGCTGCCCTTGCCCTCGTTGGAGAAACAACGCCGTATCTGCACCAAGCACTAACGCGGGCGTCCCGTAACTGCCCTGCGCAGAAAGCTTTCGAAGTCCTCTGCGGGTCTGCCGACCAGACGCTCGAAATCCGGAGAAACGGTTCCGTAGCGTCCTTCTGAAATCGATCGGCACAGTGACGAAAAGGCGTGCGGCCAAGGGTCGGACGCCTCGGCCCAGAGGCGCGCCAGATAGTCGGCCGGCGCGCAAGGGACGTAGCGCACGGTCACACGGAAAACGGTGCTCGCGGCCACCGCGATCTCGTCGAAGGAACAGGCCGTAGGTCCGGTCAGGTGATAGAGGCCGCCGCCGGGTGTTTCCGACGCGGCGACGTTCGCCAGCGCCTCGGCCACATCATCGCGCGAGATCGGCGCAACGCGGGCTTCGGCGAGCGGCAGGGCGATCTCCCCCGTTTCGCGGGCAGGACGCAGCCAGTTGGAGAGGATGAGATCCGCGTAGAGGCCGCAGCGCAGGATCGTCGCCCCTGCCCCACGCTCGGCGAGCCGACCCTCGGCATCCCGGTAAACCGGCGTGAAATAAAACGTAGATGCCGCATCCATGTCGACGATACTCGTAAAGACGATGTGGCCGATCCCGGCATCGGCGGCCGCGTCGATGACGTTCGCGTGCTGACGCATCACGGCGCGGGCGTCGCCATCGCTGGCGACGAAGACGAGGCGGTCGACACCCTCGAAGGCCCGCTCGAGGCTCGACCGGTCGTCATAGTTGGCGATCCGTATCGGCACGCCGGCGGCGCGAACCTCGGCCGCCCCGCCGAGATTGCGCACCATCGCGGAAACGGAATGCCCCCTTTCGGAAAGCCGCTTCAAAACGGCCCCGCCGACATATCCCGAGGCTCCCGTGACAAGGATCATGATCGCTCTTTGGGCAATTCCGGGAAAATGCGTAACGCCTGTCCGTCCGGAATTGCCTGGTTGCCAGGACACTACAATCTTCCCGCCGACAGCAACGCCGCGCGGCAAAACGCCGACGATTATCGCCGCATCAAGCGACTTGCCAAGACATCACGTCAGTCGCGGTTACGCTGCGGCGCGAGCGACAGCGCCTGGGCATAGGCCAACGGCGAACGGTTGCCGGGCATGTTTTCGTCCAGGATCAACGTCTTCAGATTATCGGAGCGAACGTCAAGAGCCACCGCCCGTTCAAGTTTGTCGACCGACCAAACGACGTAGCCGAGTTTCGCGCTATATCCACACTCGCATCCGCAGTTGCAGTCACGTTCGCGCTCATGCTCGTGTTCTCCTTCGCATGTACATCTTGCTGCGATGATTTTGTGCGGGGAGACAGGCAGAATCATGATTTGCGGCTTCGGGAGTTTGTAGCAATGCCCTTCATAGGCATAGCCGTAAATTACCCCAACACTTTCAAAGCCACCACACACCCCGGTATCAACGGATATATAATGGAAATATTCGGATGACTTCACCGCAATTATAACATTATCTGTACCAATACTTGTTTTTTTAATCATATCATCGATAACTACTCCCATTACATCAATAACATCTCCATAATTTTCGGGTGAAATTTTTGAATTGCTTCTCAACAGTTCTTCTATTTTTTCCTTGTAATAACCATGCGTCTCCGTTGAATCTTTCTGTTTCTTAAAGATATTACCAGGCCTTCCGTAGAGCCTTATTTCTCCGGGATTGTAGGGCCCCCTACGTCCCGTTATCTCACCCGGGTCAGTGAACAAGCTTGGATTTCCACAACAATCACTCATGTCCCTCTCCTTCCCAGCTCTATCTTCGAGTCATAATCTCACGCCATGCGAAATTGGCTTCCAGCACGTCGGCGGTCGCCCCGCCTGCAGCGGAAATGATGGCGTTTGCCGCCTGATCAAGCCGTAACGTGTTCGGATCGAGCACCTGCAGCGCGCCCGCCAGCGCTTGCCCAACTGCATCGCGGGCGGCGGTCAGCGCCAATCTGAAGATCATCGGCTTGACCTGGAAGGCCCCTGCTGTCATCTGCCGGAAACGGTCGAAATCATCCAGTTCCAGATCCCGAATGTCGAAATCCAGTAGACGCGTGTCCGCGCAATCGCGCGCGACGAGTTCGCGATGATAAAGCTCGACGATCGTGTCAAAGATGGCGCCGATGAAGGGAAGCGCGCGGTCATGCACCTCGCGCGATGTCTCCGACATGCGACGAAAATTGGTGGCGAGGCGGATCTGGGTCTCCGGGCTCGTCTCCGCAAAGCGGTTGAGCTCGTTGTAGAGCAGCAGATTGCCTCTCGTTCGGCGCAGCAGCCGGTCGATGGCGGAGTCGAAATGCAGGAACGAGATCAACGAAACCACGTCCGAAAAGGCTTCGGAGAACGGGAAGAAGTCGCTGTCGCGCGACGGAGCCGTCGGGATCCCTGCTTCGGATAGCAAGATCGTGTGACCGATCTCGTGGGCGATCGTGTCGAAATTCAACGCATAGGGCCGCCTTACGCCTTCGATGTCGGAGCAACCCAATTCCAGGAAGCCATAGCCCGCGTGTGCGTTGTCCCAGTTAACGAAGGCGACGATCTCAAGCCGCGGAAAGGTCTGGCGAAAGAACCAGCGGATCGGGTGGCCCAGATAGCTCTGCCAGATGTCGAGAACGAAACGGACGCAGGCATAGGCATGCACGTCAAGAAATGCCCTCGAGTCAGGCCGTAGATTATCGAAGTGACGGTCCGGACCGGGCCTTGGTGGAGCACGCTTGGCTCCGCCAAACGGCGGGAGTTGATTGAAGCCGTATGGCTCCTTGTCGGCGAGCGGATCGACCACATACATGGTGGGGTCGCTCGGCCCCTCGCCGATTTCGTCGCGCGGTATCGAAAGCCACACGCGATCCGGTTCTTCATATCCGGGAATGAACGGCGGTTGGGGGAATATCCAGAAACGCGTACCAAGACGCGCGTTTGCCGAGTCGAGGGCATCGTCTCGAAGCAGACGCATAGCACAATTGCCCCCCTCGATAGAAAATCCGGCAATCAGGGATTCAATTTATAAGTGTTTACTAAATTTGAGTCAATGCCGCCGGCTTCCAGATCGCGGATGAAGGTGTTCGTCGCAACCCAGTCAACGGGGCCGCGCGCCTTTGGGCGCTGCCGTGCAAGGGCCGGTGCGCGTTCCAGAGCAAGGAGCGCGTCGCGCTTCTTCTGCCTTTCGATTTCATTTCTCAACCTCCTTGCGTCATCGTCGCTCCATCCGCCGGCCCGCAGGACCGCGTTGAACGAGCGCTCCCGAAAGTTCATCTCTAGCGCGATCGTTGTGAGCAGGCGACGCTCTTCGGCTTCGATAAAACCGCGGCGCATCAGGCTCGATAACGTCCGCTGAATATCGACCAGCGAGTCCGTCAGCGGCGGGAAGCCCAGTTCGGCGGGCCCCGAGTGGACGGCGACCGCATCGTCGGGCGCCAGCCGCCAGCGCCGATACCATCGATAGATCAGGCCGACGCCGACCATGCCGAACGCGTCGAGTTCCGCCGCCCGGAGCGCCCCCATGCTGGCGGCCCCGATCATCACGATCCCCTGCCCCATCGCCCACAGGATTTCCTTATGCCTAACGGATGGCCTATCCTCGAATTGTCCGTCGATCAGGACCATCGCGCGCGGGTGAAATGCATGGGCGGCAAGCAGAATGTCGCCTTGCGCAGCCGGCTGCAGATAGATGGCGTCGAGCACGGCCTCCGCTTCCGCGAGCCTGAGGGTTGGACCAAGAAACACCAGGATCGGACCTTGATTGCTCGAATCGGCCATTGCCGCGCTCATCGCAGGATGGAAAAGGGCGTGGCTCCCGGGAGGATAACCCTCACGCAGTGCACGCCTGTCTCGTCGTCGGCGCCCACCGGAACCGCCAGGATTGGTCCCAGTCCGGCCTCCAGCGTCCTTTCCATGAGTGAGGCAAGATCGGCCACCACGGGTGCCTCCGCCGAAGCAATCGGCATCGCGGGTGCTCCCTCGAGAATGAGCTGGCGCGCCATCGAGACGAGGGTGTCGGTGCTTCTTCGATAATGTCCTCGGCTCTGGTCGTCGCGCGCGCCCGATATCGCACCTGCACGCGCCGAGAGCGCCTCGAGCATTGCGCTCGCCGCGGCTGCGGCGATGCTTGGACCGGCCGCATAGCCCTCGGTCGGGAGCGCCAGGATCGGTTCGCCGGGCCCCGTTTCGATCGACTGGCACCAGACGACCGGAACACCGGTTGGCGAGGGCGCCAACCACAGGCCGAAAGACACCCCACACACGCCGGCAACGGATCGGATGTAGTCGACCCGGTCCCCCAGCCCCGAGGGCGCGATCCGCATCCGGTCGAAGAAGCCATGCGTGACGAAGGCCCGCGCGATGGCGTCACGCTCGATGCATTCGAACAACCCGTGCAGGAACGCACCGTGGGCCGACGTATGACAGGCAAGACCGGTGGTCGTGCGCGTGAAGAGGCCGTCGCGGGCGGGCGGCGGCTCGGTATAGCAGGTATGGACAAGTTCAAAAGGAACCGGCTGCGCGGCCCCGGAGGAGACGTCCGCTCCAGCGACCCAAGGGATTTCCTTCTTCCGCCAGTTCGCCCCGCCCGCGGGTACCAGAAGATTATCAAACAGGCCTTCCGTCAGTCCGAGTTCGTCGGCAGTCGCAAGGAAGACGCGCGTCCCTGGAATGGACTCGGCGAAGAACCGCTCAAGCGATTCCATGATCGCGCCCACTGCCGCCTCCACCATGACGAGTCCGCGCCCGAGAGACGTCACTTCCGAGAGCGCTGCCGGACGAACCGCCTGGACGACCGGAAGGCCGATCCGGTCGAGCCCGGTCAGATCCGCGACCCGCGTTATCCGCGCCTGGCGACAGAGTGGCAGGATCCTCCGAAGGCGCTGTTCGGCCTCTTGCGGCCCTGCGTGGGCCGCAAAAGAACTTCGCAGGTCTGCAAGGATCGCATCGCGAAATCCGGGTAGCGCGCCATCGGAGCCCTGCCGGCCCCTCACCCGCATATGTTCGGCTTCAACGCCCGATGGCAACGCCAAGCTCCCGGATCGATTGCCTGGCCCGCTCGGCAAGCGCCTCGGCGCCTTGAGCCTCCGCGATTTTCATGGCAGCGCGCAAATCCGCGGCAACAATATCGTGGGGCGCGTGGGCCTGCGCGTGGAGAACGGCTCGGCACCGGTGGAGTTCGGGAAGCCAATAGGCGTGGTGTGTTTCCTTGGCCTTCTCTATCGCTTCGTTGGCGACGTCGATCGCCGGCTCATGTTTCCCCGCCAGGCCCAGCATCGTCGCGTGCATGTAGAGATAAATCGGGAGGTCTATGACCGTGCCGAGCTGCTTCAAAAGCGAAAGGCCGCTTTGAAACGTCTCGTGTCCGCCGGCGAGATCTTGGAGATGCGCCTCGGCCCAGCCGCCGAAAAGAAGCGACAGGCCGGAAAGCGACTGCATCTCGTGCCTCCTCGCAAACTCGGCCATCCGTCCGGCAACGTCCGTGAGTCGCTGAAAGTCGTTGCGGTAAAAGGCGGACACCGCTTCCGTGTCCAGCGAGTGCGCCTTGCTCGGCGCATGCGCGATCCCGTCGACAAAGGCGATCATTTGCGAAAGCGCCGCGTCCGATGCCTTTGGTCGGCCCGTCAGCCACAACGAAAGCGCCAGTTGTCCGAGGCCGCAAACCTTGGCGTCGTGGCCGCCATAGAGCGTGCGGCTCGTCTTGGCCGATTGCTCGTCATAAAGCGCCAGACCCGCTTCGATCGCTTCCTGAGTCTCGCGATGGTGGCCGAGATTGAAATCGATGGCCCAGATGCAATGGTTGACCTGCAGCCTGACCTCCGGATCTTCCACGCCGGCCAGCATGGTCTGCACCTCCAGGGCGCGGTCGTGCATGGCAGGAAAATCCGCGCCCGTCAGCCACCAGCCCCAATAGATCGGAAACCATTTAGACTGGTCCTCCATCGGTTGCCGGCGGGTGATTGCCACGCCTTTTTCATAGAGCTGACGCGCCGGCTGCGAACTCATTCCCACCATTCCGATAAGGATCGGCCCGAGTGCGACCAGCGCAGAAAGCTGCAGCGGCTCGACCCTGTGCCCGTCACCCATCTGGTCCGCAAGCGTCAGGGCATGTTCGAGATACTGCCGCGCCTCGACCATCGCCGAGCGGCTCGATCTCTCCTTCCCCGCCGCGATGAACAGCTCGATCGCGTTTTCGAGAAGACCTGCCCGTTCCGCATGCTCGGCGAGCTCGCCGGTGTCGATCCAGGCTGCGACCTGGTGGTCCTGGCTGACGGCGCCGAAAAGGCGGCGGTGCAATGTCTGCCGCTGCTTGCGCAACAATGCGTTGTAGATCGTCTCCTGGATCAGCACATGCCGGAAGCCGTAGGCGATGCGCCCTGGCGCCCTGATCCGGATCAGAAATCCCGTCTCGCAGAGGGTATCGGCGGCACTTGCCAGCGACTTCTTGCTGAAATCCGGCAACAGCGCGTGCAGCAGCGGCAGCGTGAACTGAGAGCCCGCAATCGCGCCGGCCCGCGCCACGTCCCGGGCGGGCCCTAAATGCTGGAGGCGCGCGTCAAGAATGTTCTCGAAGGCCGAAACGTGACTGGGCTTGACGCTTTCCGGGAGGTTGATCGTGTCGGCACCCACATTCTGCGACGCCCATTGGCAGATCTCTTCGATGAACAGCGGAACGCCGCCCGATATCCTCTCCGTCACATCGAAAAGTTCGGGAAGCATGGTGAGCCTGTGCTCCGGCCATCTCGCCCTGATCGCCAGCCGCGTCTCGTCGCGATCGAGCGCGCGCAGGGAAATACGGGTCGGATTTGCCGCATCGAGCCAGTGCACCGGGCTACCAGCCGGCTGGTAGCCCGTCGCCTGCGACTGCGGGCGCGAAGAGACGACGAGGAGGATCGGAAGCTCGCGCAAGACCTGTGCGGCTTCCGCCAGCAGGTCCTGCGAGGTGGGATCGATCCAGTGCACGTCTTCTACCACGACGACGATCGGTCCGTTTTGGCAGGCCGCCTTGAGCGTGCGGAACACGGCGCGATGCGCCTTTTCGCGGACCGCCTTCGGATCGCTGCCCGACAAATACTCGTTTCCTCCCTGCGCTCCGAGCAGATAGGCGAACACCTCCGTGGCTTCTTGATCGTAGATCCCGTTTCGCTCGAAGAGGTTCGTAACCGCGGCCGCCGTCAGTTGCCCGCCGACTTCCGACATGCCGCCGGGAAAACTGTTGCGCAACGGATGCAAGGTCGAGCGGAATCCGCCGGGAAGGCACTGGAAGAAAAACAGCTTGGACCGCCGGTCGCGCGTCTTGCGGCGGACCTCCCGCAACAGCCGGGACTTGCCGATACCAGCCTCTCCCATGATCAGCAGCACCTCGCCCTGGCCGCCAAGCACGCCCTCCCAGGTCTCGGCGATCGCAGCCAGCTCGCTTTCGCGTCCGATGAACGGACCGCCGAGCCTTCCATACGCGTAAAAGCGATTGACCTCGATCTTGTGCCCGAGCGCGCGCCACACCTTTTCCGGCTCTGTGAATCCCTTGAGCGTCTTGCTGCCCTGGAACACGAAGGCATGCGACCGGCCCGCCAGGTTGCGCGTGTCCTCGGAGACCAGCACGCTGTCCGGCACGGCGATCGCCTCCAGCCGCGCCGCCATCGCGAGCGCCGCGCCGGTGACAGCTTCCTGCGTCCAGTTCTCCATCTTGGCTTCGTTGACGAGCGCGATCGACGTCGCGACACCGACTCGAACGTGCAAATCGGCGCGCCTCGCCTCCTGGCCGACGCGCCGGCAGCCCTCGATGATGTCGAGCCCGGCGCGAATGGCGAGCGAAGCCGCATCCTTGGCATCGAGCTCGATCGGAAACAGCGCCACGCCGCCATCGCCGGCCTCGTGCTGGATGATACCGGAACGAGAGGCGATCGATTGTCTCGCCGCAGCCGCAAAGGCGGACATCAGCTCCTGGTAGTCCTCGATATCCATACGTTGGAAGAGATCGGTAGAACCGACGAGATCGTAGCACAGCGCGGTTACGATGCGCCGCTCGCTGTCATGCGTGGATGAACCGCGCCGTGAGCGCTTGGTCGATCGTCGTGGCGTGTTGTTCCGGCTCTCGCGAAGCATGCACCACTCCCGCCTCTGCTGTCGCGCGGTTGTCCGGTCGCGCTAAGGTCGCTGCAACACCCTGATGGCTGCATGATCTAGTCATGAACAGCACCGCGCCCGCTCAAAACGCACAAGGTGCCGTCTTCCTCTCGCGGAAGCATAAGCAAATACTGATCTTTGGCGGTGGAATGTCAATCGGCCTGCGGCGTCAATCGGATGCGCCGAGGTCGCCGCCGCACTTCGACCACTATAGGGCTTGTCCTTGACCAGCTCCGATCGAAGGAATCATGCGGTCGAGCGTCGCGCATCCCCGCTCGCCAGCGCCGGCATCCTGCCTCACCGGACGATCGTCAGCCGCTCCGCCGCGCGGGTGATCGCCGTGTAGAGCCACCGTTCGCGCGTGTCGCGAAACGCGAAGCTCTCGTCGAAGAGCACGACATTGTTCCACTGGGAGCCCTGTGCCTTGTGCACCGTCAGCGCGTAGCCGTAGTCGAACTCGTCATAGCGCTTGCGGGTGGACCAGGGGATCTCGCCCTCGACATCCTCGAAGGCGGCCTTCAGGAGCTTGATCTTCGCAGCACCGCGATCCATGTCGTCGTCTTCCGGGCGGATCATCAGGTTGATGCCCGGCTTCACCGTTTCCTTTGAGGAACTCATCACCTGCCAGAGCGAACCGTTGAGCAGCCCCTTGGCCGGGTCGTTCCGCAGGCAGACCAGCTTGTCGCCGGATTGCGGATATTCGCTGGTGAAGCCCTTCAGCTCGCGGAGCCGCTGGTTGTAGCGCCGCCGCGTCCGGTTCGTGCCGACGAGCACCTGGTCGGCCTCCAGCACCAGGTCCTGCGTCACCTGCCCGCGGCCGATCACCTGGGCGGTGCCGTAGTCGCCATGCATGATCTCGCTGCCCTCACGCACCTGCATGGCCAGCTGGATGATCGGGTTGTCGCGGGCCTGCCGGTGGATGTCCGTCAGCAGGTAGTCCGGTTCCTGATTGGTGAAATAGCCGCCGCCCGAGACCGGCGGCAACTGTCCCGGATCGCCAAGAACGAGGATCGGCGTGCCGAAGCTCATCAAGTCCTTGCCGAGCGACTCGTCGACCATCGAGCATTCGTCGACGATGATCAGCGCTGCTTTTGCGACCGGGCTCTGCCGGTTGATCGAGAACATCGGCGCGATCGAGGTCTTGCCGGTCTCCTCGTCCTCCACCTCCTCCTCTCCACGCGGCCGGTAGATCAGCGAATGGATGGTCTTGGCATTGCTCGCCCCCTTGGAGCGCAGCACCTGCGCCGCCTTGCCGGTGAAGGCGGCAAACAGCACCTCGCCGTCCACGTGCTCGGCGAAATGGCGGGCGAGCGTTGTCTTGCCGGTTCCGGCATAGCCGAACAGCCGGAAGAGCGGCGAGCGCCCTTCCTTCAGCCAGCGTGAAACGGCCTGCAAGGCCTCATCCTGTTGCGGAGCGAACTGCATGGCCCGCAGTGTCAGGATTCGGGGGCAGTGCGCAAGTGCGGATTTCTCAATCGTGCTCTGCGAGCCCGCTTCGAGAAAAAGGACCATCCGGCTGTGGCACTTTTTTGCAGTGCACCTTGAACCATCGCCACGAATGCTTCTACGCTGCGCTGCATCCAATGCAGTGCAGAGGGCAACGGCGCCGTGAAATCGCGCAAACGCTTTTTCCGAAAATCGGTTTCCGGCTTTCCGGTTATGCGCTACCAACCGTTACACATCCTGCGCCGCCATATCGTTCGTCGTCGCACCCGCCGGAGAGTACCCGGAGAAGGCCCTTGAGACCGGAACACCCAGCAACGCCCGCCCCGCCGGAAAACGCAGGGATCGGCCGCTTGCGGCCGGCTTTGCAGTGGTGCGCGCTCGCGCCCCTTTCGGCCGTGTTCGCGGCGATCCTCGAGGCGATCGGCCTTCCGGCCGGCCTGCTGATAGGCCCGATGCTCGCCGGCGCGCTCGTCGGCATGAACGGCGGCACGATCCGCCTGCCGCGCCAGCTCTACTTCTGCGTCCAGTTCATCCTGGCGATGATGATCGCCGGCTCGATGACGCCGGGCCTGCTGGTCGCCTTTTCCGGCAACTGGCTGCTCTTCCTCGCCGTCGTTCTCGCGGTCATAGGTGTCAGCACGCTTTGCGGCTGGACCATGACGCGGATGCGCATCCTGCCTGGCACGACGGCGATCTGGGGCTCCTCGGCCGGCGCCGCTTCGACCATGCTCTTGATGGCGGACGCCTATGGCGCTGATGCAAGGTTGGTCGCCTTCATGCAATACTTGCGCGTTGTCTTCGTCGCCAGCGCGGCGACGCTGGTCGCCCACCTGTGGGTCTCCGGTGCCGAGGTCCGCGCCACGGCCGGCTGGTTCGCGCCGGTCGCCGGCCTCCCCTTCCTGGCGACGCTTGCCGTCGGCGTTGCCGGCGGCTTCCTCGGCAAGGTCCTGCGCGTACCGGCTGGCGTCTTCCTCGTGCCGTTTGCCATCGGGTCCGTTCTCAACATCACCGGGGCGCTGACGACGGAGCTGCCGCGATGGCTGATTGCCCTGTGCTCCGTCATGCTCGGCTGGAACATCGGCCTCGGGTTCACGCGTACGATCCTGGTACACGCCCGCCGGGCACTGGTGCCGACGGTCATTTCCATCCTCGCCTTGATGTCCTTTTCCGGATTGCTTGCGGTTCTACTGATCGTAGCCGCGGGCATCGATCCGCTGACGGCCTACCTCGCCACCAGCCCCGGCGGCCTCGATTCGATCGCCGTGATTGCCACCTCGAGCAATGTCGACGTGTCCTTCGTCATGGCGCTACAGACGGTGCGGGTGCTGATCATCACCATGCTCGGCCCGGCCCTCGCCCGCTTCGTCGCCGATCGGGCTTAATTCGCAGGCCTCTCGCTTAGCCGATATCGCACGCGTGAATGGTTGCTTCGACAACCATCGCCCCGCCCCGACCATCACGAGCGCATAGGGAATAAACCCTGCATCCTCCGTGTCTTATCAGCGAACCGGCCAGAACGCGGTTCCGCTTCGGCGGGAGCGGGATAAACTCCTCGCCCCGCTGCAGAAACCTATTGAGGAAGGAAGGTCCCCATGAGAACGTTTCCAATAGCCATCGCCATTTGCCTTGCTGCGAGCGCTTCCGCCTTTGCCGCGCCGCCGGTCAAGTCGGTCGAATCGAAAAAGGGCAATGTGCTGGCCGCAGCGAACGGCATGACGCTTTACACGTACAAGGATGATCACGGTGGCGTTTCCAGCTGCTACGACAACTGCGCGAAGAACTGGCCGCCCTTCATGGTCGAAGGAAAGGCCACGGCCGAGGGCGCCTACACGATCGTCGACCGCAAGGATGGCAGCAAGCAGTGGGCGAAGGATGGCATGCCGCTCTATTTCTTCGTCAAGGACAAGAAGATGGGTGACATTACCGGCGACGGCGTGAAGGGCGAATGGGATGTCGCACGGCCGTGACGGTCAAGAGGGGAGCGCGGGGACGGATCCTTCCGCTCCCGACGCCTTCGAGGAAGGGGTGCTGGCCCTGATGCCGGCGCTCCGGCGCTATTCGCGCAGCCTCACACGATCCGACCCGGACGGCGAGGATCTGTTGCAGGATTGCGTCGAGAAGGTCCTGGCGCGCCGCGCACAGTGGCGCGGGGTGAATCTGCGCGCCTGGGCCTTCACGATCATGACCAATCTCTACCGCAACACGCACCGGCACAGGGCGCAGCACCCCGAGGTCGAACTCAATGACGAACTCGGTCTCGCCGCCGCTGAAGACAATGCCGACCCGCTGGAGAAGCTGCGCCTCGAACGCGCGCTCGACAGGCTTTCGGCCGAAAACCGCTCGGTGCTGATGCTGGTCGTGATCGAAGGTTACCGCTACCAGGACGTGGCGGAGATGATGGCGATCCCGATCGGCACGGTCATGTCGCGCCTGTCGCGTGCCCGCCGCCAGCTCGCCGAAGCAATGAAGGACGGCAACGTGGTTGCCCTGCGGAGACCGAAATGACTGACGAATTCAACACTGTCTCCGAAGACGAGCTGCACGCCTATGTCGATGGCCAACTGAGCCAGCCGGAGCGAGAGCGCATCGAGGCATGGCTCGAAAGGCACCCGGCACGCGCAGAGGAAGTGCGGCAGTGGCAGGCGCAGGCCGCGGCGCTGAAATCGCATTTCGCCAGCTATGCCCGCAGTGACGACGGGGACCGCTCGCTCGTCGCCACGGGCCGGGCAACGCCGAAGGTCGGGACGAGATCCTCCCGCGGCCTGCTTGGACGCGCCGCCGCCGGTCTGCTGATCTTCGCCGCAGGCGCCCTCACCGGCCTCTATGGACCCGCGATCATGGCTCCCGACAGGCCGCTTCAGATCGCGGAAGAGCCCGACACGCTGCCCGGGCAGGCACAGTCGGCCTTCCTCATCTATGCGAGCGAGGTGCGCCACCCGGTCGAGGTGGGCGCCGACGACCAACCGCATCTGGCGACCTGGCTCGGCAAGCGGCTCGACTATGCGCTGAGGATCCCCGATCTTTCCACGCTCGGCTTCTCGCTCGTCGGCGGCCGGCTCGTTCCGGTCAACGGCAAGGCGGGCGCCATGCTGATGTACGAGGATGGCACCGGCCAGCGGCTGACCGTCCTTCTCGGTCGCAACACCGAGAACCGCGAGACGAGCTTCCGCATTGCGAGCCAAGGCGGCGTCGAAACCTTCTACTGGATCGATGGCGGGATCGGCTACGCCGTCACCGGCGAAGTGCCGCGCGAGCTTCTGCAGAAGGTCGCCGACGAATGCTACCGGCAGTTCGAGGGCTCGTCAGCGTCGTGAGTCTGAGGCGCGGGCCTGTCAAGGAATTCACGGTCGAGCAAGCCCATCATGATATCGTCGTGCCAGGTTCCGTTGACAAAGGCAGCCTCGCGCTCTCTCCCCTCCACAACAAAACCGCACTTTTGATACGCCCTGATCGCTCGTTCGTTGTAGCTGAGCACACGTATGCCAATTCGATGAAGCCCCATCGGGCCAAAGGCGTGCCTCAGAAGAAGGTGGATTGCCTCGCTGCCAAACCCACGCCCGAGCATGGCGCTGTTGAAGATTCCGATTGCCATTGAGGCGCGGCGGTCATGCTGGTCGACACGGTCCAGCCGGATCTCCCCGGCGCAAGTCCTTGAATTTCAATGACCCAGGCATGCGACTGCTCAACAAGGTTGCGCACCCAGGCTGCCGCCCTTTCTCTCGTTATCGGCCGCACGTCTTCTATACCAACGCCGAACATTTCGGCGATGTCGGGATCGCTTCCCAAGAGAAAACGAGCCTCTGTGTCCGCTTTACAAGGCGGCCGGAGCCTGATGTTCGGTCCTTCGAGAATGGGTGGCACCCTTCGTCTCCTCGCTCGTATCCTCGGCCTGAAGAAGATATCGCCGATAACGAAAACCGCCAGCCGCAGACCGTCCCGTGGGGATTTCCGCTTTGCAAAGCACGATTTAGACATTGACGTTAGCGGCAAGGTTGCAGCCGGCGCTTTCGCGCCTACCGGTTTCAGCTAAGGTCGTGCCATGAACATCCTGATTCTCGGCGCGACCGGGTTCATCGGCTCCGCCATCGCCAGAAAACTCGTCAATGATGGCCACCGGGTGACCGGGCTTGGCCGCGATCCTTCGCGCGCCGCACTGAAAATGCCCGCGCTTCACTGGATCAGCGCCGATCTTGCCGGCATGACGCGGAGCGACGACTGGCAAGATGCGCTCGAGGGCCACGACATGGTCGTCAATTGCGCCGGCGCCCTGCAGGACGGCCTTGCCGCAGCGATCACAGGCGCACACGCGCTTTTCGCTTTTCGCCGCGACTACGAGGCCAGCCAGCCTCGAATTCGCGCTGTGATGAAACAACGTGACCCCGCCAAGGATATCCGTAAATTTACCGTTACGTACTTAACCGGTGGGCTCATTTGTGGTTCGATGCTACCAGAGGGTCAGTCTAAGGAGAATTCCGTGAGAAGGATATTCGGCCTTGCGGCCATCTTTTGCTCGTTTTCTATTTCTGCTTTCGCTGCCGCGCCCAATGATATCGCCGATCTCGTCGGTTCTCGCGCGGCAGACGCCGAATCCGAGATGCGGGCGCGTGGCTACGAACACGTGGGGAGCTATAGCGCGTGGTGGAACGACGAGACCGGCACTTGCGTTAGGGTGCGCGTGTCGAATGGCCGCTACTCGCGTATCGATCGGTTGAAGCCGTCCGCATGCGGCCAAACTTCCGCCGCATCGCCGCCCCCTGATTTCAGCAACGTCCCGGCTCGCGCTCTACGGGCGTGCAGCCGACGTGCCAATCGATATCAGAGCCCTCAAGGTGGAGCGAGCGTCGTCAAAGCAGCCGAGCGAACTGGTCCCACCTGGTTACTGACGATGGCCACCCGACACTACATTCTCAAATGCACAGTTACGGGTTCCGGACGCGTAATTCGAATGGAAACGGGGTAAGGGGCCAAGGGACGCGATGAAGCGTTCGACCGGCTCACCGCTGCCTGATGTAGCCGTTGTCCTCGAGCAAGACGGCCTCGCCGCGGACCAGCACCTCGTCGCCCTTGTCGATCTTCTGCTTTGTCATCGTTCACCCCCCCAAACGCATCGATGATAGCCGATAGCGAAAGGCAAGGCAGGCCGAACTCGATATCGGCGCGATGGTGGCAACTGTACGTTGATCGGCATTCCCTTCTCTCGTTAAGTTGCCGATTGCGATTCGGGGAATTGGGGAAAGTGACTGGATGGAAATGAACGCTGAAGCGTGGATTGCTATCTACGCGGCCATCGTGGCGACTGGCGCGCTTTTTTTGGAAATCAGAAGGTGGGTCGAAAGCGGCCCGAAGCTCTACATATCCGCCAAAGCCAATATGGTGATGCTCGATGGCATCGGGAACAAGACCGAGGGATTGCTTGTCGTAAATGCCACCAACAGAGGCGACGCGCCCACGACGATTACAAACCTCTGCCTCTTGAGATATCCGAGCTGGTTTTCGCGACTTAGGAAGAAAGCGGACAAGTCGTTTGTTATCCCGCATCCACAAGCGAAGGGTAGCACCAGCTATGCGCTGCCCTACGTGCTTTCACCGGGCCAGCAGTGGATTGGAATGGCGCACGACCGGCAAGACGCGACCGGCGATATCCAAACGGGACGGTTCTGGGTCGCGCTCTATACTACGGATCGCAATGCCCCATACGTGGTGCATATTCCAAAGCGGAGCGCCAACTCGGAATTATCGGCTGCCAAACCGCTGATGCGGCATTAAGCGCTTCCCCGGCTTCGCTTGTGGCGAATGCAATGGGGATAGAGCAGCGCATAGGCGCGCGCCTTCGTCAAAAACGTAGAGGAAATCTACCTTACCGGCTCGCCCTCGGCTGGCATCCCGGCGCGAACCGTGTCGGCTTTTCCGGCTCGAACCGCGTCAGCGTTTCCGGCTCGCCCCCCGGAAAGTTTTTCCTGTGGAAGCGCTTGATCGCGGCAACCAGCCGGTAACTCGGCGCGGTCGCTATGCCGGTCGCGATCCGGGTGATCGAACTCGGCGCGACGTTCGCCCCCTCGGCAATCTGCCTACGCGTCATTCCGGCGGACTCGAGGCGGCGGATCATCTGGACGATTTCGGCAAGATCGGAGGACATGGCGGGCAATATGCGCCCGAAACGGTCGAGGGAAAAGCTCGCGCCAAGCCAGCGGGCGATGGCGACGGCTTTCGCCTTTCCAGAACCGATGACGGTCAAACGCCGTTCTTTAGCGGCTAAAGAACTGGCAACCGTCAATCAAGGTGCCCTGTCTCAGGCACGCACCGTCTACCGCGAGAACCGGCAAACGTCGCAAAGGGCGCGGGATCGGTCCAGATGCGTTCCCGCCGATGCCGCGCCCCGGCCTTATTGGGAAGGCGGCGCGAATCATACGCCGATTTCCGAGCATTTGGGTAAAACGTTGGGTAAAACGCGATTCGCGGCGATTTCCGTCGGCAGGACGCCTATTAACCACCTAATAACACATAAAAATTAGATGAAACTAATAGAAGAGCCATGGTGATGTTGAACCATTTGAGCCGCGACGGTTCGGAGAGCCATTGCCGGAGAGCCGAGCCGAAGCCAGCCCAGGTCGAAACGCTCGGCACGTTGACGAGCGCGAAGACGAGGCCGACGGCGAGTACGCTCAATAGATAGCTGTCGCCGCTCGTATAGGTGGCCATCGCCGAGACTGCCATGACCCAGGCCTTCGGATTCACCCATTGAAAGGCAGCGGCCTGCAGGAAGGTCATTGGCCGCGCGCTCGCCTTGCCCTCACCGAGCGATCGCGAGGTCCCGATCTTCCAGGCGATCCACACGAGATAGCCGCCGCCGGCAAATTTCAGCGTGGTGTAGACGAGCGGCACCGAGTGGAGCAGCGCGCCAAGCCCGAGACCGACTGCGAGCAGGAGCACGAAGAAGCCGACGCCGATGCCTAGCATATGCGGAATGGTGCGCGCGAAACCGAAGTTCACGCCTGAGGCAAACAGCATCATGTTGTTCGGCCCCGGCGTAATCGACGTCGTGAAGGCAAACAGGAACAGGGCGAGCAGCGTATCCAGTTGCATGCATTTCCTCCTGCAGCGCAGCGCCGCCGTGGCGACGCGCCCATTTGCAGCGCCGTGCGTCTCTCTTCAGACGCACAAAGGTCGCTGTAACACTCTGAATTGCTGCATGGTTTTGTCCTTCAATCGTTTCCGATTTAAGGAACCATGCAGCGGCTGATTTATCGTGGCAATCCGTCAGAACCGGAATCGGTTCCAGGTAATTTAAGTCAGCCTACCTGACCTAAAGGCAAAGACCAGCTGGTATTTGTCATGGTGATAAAACCGGAATTGATGGGCGGTCTTCCGTCAGCGAATCCGGCATTCGACAGTTGCCTTGACAACATCCCGAACGCGTGGAAATTGGCCGCGTTCGCGATGAGGAAACGCTCAGATGGCACAAAATATCTACGACAAACGCGAATTCTTCGCAGGCTACAGCCAGCTCCCGCGATCTGTGCACGGGCTCGATGGCGCCCCCGAATGGCCGGCGATCCGGGCCATGTTGCCGGACCTCAAGGGCCTGCGTGTGGTCGATCTCGGCTGCGGCTTCGGCTGGTTTGCCCGTTGGGCACACCAGAACGGTGCGGCCCATGTGCTCGGACTGGACGTCTCCGAGAACATGATCGCGCGTGCGAGGAAGGATACCGGCGACATGGCGATCGAATATCGGATTGCAGATCTCGATCATCTCGTGCTGCCGGAAGCGAGCTTCGATTTCGCCTATAGCTCGCTCGCCCTTCATTATATCGAGGATTTCGACCGGCTGGTGCGGACCGTCCATGCCAGCCTTGTGCCCGGCGCGCATTTCGTCTTCACGATCGAGCATCCGATCTACATGGCGCCGACCAAACCGGGCTGGTCCAGCGATGCGGACGGCGGCAGGATCTGGCCGCTCGATCGTTATTCGGTCGAGGGGAAACGTATCACCGATTGGCTGGCCAAGGGCGTCGTCAAATATCACCGCACGATCGGCACGACATTGAACGCGCTCATCAAGGCTGGCTTCTCGATCCGCCACGTCGAGGAGTGGAGCCCGACGGCGGAACAGATCGCCGCCACTCCCGATCTCGCGGAAGAGGTGGACCGCCCAATGATGCTTCTGGTCGCCGCCCAGCGTTAGGAATGAACATCCAGAAAGCGGATACCTATTTCCGTTTTTGTGCCTTTCGCTTCTCTTTCGGCGCAGCGCCCGGATTTGCCGCCTCCTCGGCGGCTTCCTTTTCCAGCCGCAATTGCCGGAGGCGGGCCGTCTTCTTCTCGCGGGCAATCTTCTCCTGTTCCATGATGGCGCGTGAAGCGACCGTCGCCTGGTCGGCGCGGTCGGATGGAGTTTTCTTGGCCGGCTTGAACACGCCGTTGCCCTGATTTTCCTTCATTAATCTTCCTCCTTTCCTACTGCATGTTTCCTTAAATCGTAGGCGACTCAAGGACAAAAACATGCAGCAATTCAAAGTACTACAGCGGCCTTTGCCCGTCCGATAAGAGGCGGCGCTGTAGGACAAATAAAAAAGGCCGGGCGAACCCGACCTTCCCTCATCATCTCAACCTGCCAGTGCCAGTACATCCGTGGTCAAAGGCAGGGAGATGATAATCTCGTCCGATGCGATCATGGAGCACAATCGCGTGCGCAACCTCAAAGGGCGCGCAGGTTTTCCGCGGAGGACTTGCCCGTGCGCCGATCCTGGGTAAGTTCGAAGCTCACCTTCTGACCATCCTTGAGGGTGGACAGGCCGGCGCGCTCGACAGCCGAGATGTGCACGAACACGTCAGGCGTGCCGTCATCCGGCTGGATGAAACCAAAGCCCTTGGTGCTATTGAACCACTTTACTGTTCCGGAAGCCACGTCGATATCCTTTCAATCGCTCATGAAAAACACCATCACGTTTCCGCGACGTATTGAAACCGATTTTGTCAGGATCTTCGTGACGATGCGCCAAGGCGCAGAAACAAATATCGTCGATCAACATCGATTTAATCTAGGTAGGTCACAATTGTGTCTCTTGCAAGGCGCGGTTTGTTTTTATTTCTCGATGACTTAGCGGCACCGCCTCACCATTTCGTTGTTGCGCCTGTACGAGCGCCGGGTGCGCCGCACCGATTAGCGACGCTTGTCCTTATGGACTTTCTTCGATCGCATCTTAATCTTGGATCGTCTACAGCGCCGCGCGTCCTATCAGCCGCGCCAAGGACGCTGCAGCACTTTGACTTGCGTAGCCAAACCCCCGGGGCGATTTCCGATGCACGATATTATCCCGACCACCACTTTTCCCGATGGGCGAAAGGTTCCTGTACTGGGCCAGGGCACCTGGCGCATGGGCGAGAACCGCGCAAGGGCGGCGGAGGAAATCCGCAGCCTGCAAGCCGGGCTCGAACTCGGCATGACGCTGATCGACACAGCGGAAATGTACGGTGATGGCGGCGCGGAACGCATCGTCGGCGAGGCGATCAAAGGCCGGCGCGACGAAGTCTTTCTCGTCAGCAAGGTGCTGCCCTCCAATGCCAGCCGTTCCGGCACCGTTGCCGCCTGCGAGCGCAGCCTGAAATATCTCGGTACCGACCGGATCGATCTCTATCTTCTGCATTGGCGGGGCGGATACCCGCTTGCCGAAACCGTCGCCGCCTTCGAGATGCTGAAGAAGGCCGGCAAGATCGGTGCCTGGGGCGTCTCGAATTTCGATGTCGACGATATGGAGGAGTTGGAATCGGTGCCGGACGGCCTGAATGTCGCGGCCAACCAGGTCCTCTACAACCTCGCCCGCCGCGGCATCGAATACGATCTCGTGCCCTGGTGTCGCGACCGCAGCGTGCCGGTCATGGCCTATTCGCCGCTCGACGAGGGGCGGCTGCTTCACAACGCCGACCTGATCCACATCGCCAAGGCACATCAGGCGACGCCTGCGCAGGTGGCGCTCGCCTTCCTCAAGAGCCGCCCGGACGTGATCTCGATCCCGAAGACCGGCTCGGCCGACCGCGCCCGCGAAAACCGCGACGCGATGGACATTCATTTCACGGCGGAAAACCTCGCCGAGCTGGATCAACTCTTCCCACCGCCAAGGAGGAAGATGCGGCTGGAGGTTATATAGCGCCGGACATCATTATTCGTTTGAATTTGCCCCTCATCCGCCTGCCGGCACCTTCTCCCCGCACGCGGGCCGAAGGAAACAGGTGGCGCCGCCTCGATCCAGTCCCCTCTCCGCGCGGGCCGCGCGCGGGGAAAGGGCTAGTCCTCGGGTTAAACCCGAGGAGAGGGGCAACTGCTATTCAGCGACGCCACTTTCAGGCAGCCATCACATCCCCTGCGCGCCCCGGTTCATCGCGGCGATGCCGGTGCGGCAGACCTCGATCAGGCCGAGCGGCTTCATGATGGCGATGAACTGCTCGATCTTCGACGGCTTGCCGGTGATCTCGAAGACGAAGTGCTCGATATTGGCGTCGATGACCGAAGCACGGAACGCATCCGCGAGCCTGAGCGCCTCCACGCGGTGGTCACCGGAGCCGTGCACCTTGACGAGCGCCAGTTCGCGCTCGATCGGCCGATCGTGACCGAGGCTGGAGGCGCGAACCGTGAGGTCGACGACCCGATGCACGGGCACCAGCCGTTCGAGCTGGTTCTTGATCTGCTCCAGCACGTGCGGCGTACCGCGCGTGACGATGGTGATGCGCGACAGATGCGCCTCATGTTCGGTCTCGGAAACCGTCAGGCTTTCGATGTTGTAGCCGCGGCCGGAAAAGAGGCCGATGACGCGGGCGAGCACGCCCGGCTCGTTGTCTACGAGAACGGAGAGCGTATGCGTTTCGGCAAGTTCCGTCTCCTTGGCGATGAAATAGGCAGAGCCCGTCGGCTGAAGATGTGCACTCATTTTGTTCTTTCCTACCTTTTCATCAGACGAGCTGGCGGCCCTTGGCGTCGATCGCATTGGCGACCGCTTCGTCCGTCGCCTCGTCGGGCAACAGCATTTCGTTGTGCGCCTTGCCCGACGGGATCATCGGGAAGCAGTTGGCGAGGTTAGCGACGCGGCAGTCGAAGATGACCGGCTGCGGCGTGTCGATCATCTGGCGGATCGCCTCGTCCAGTTCGCCCGGCTTTTCGCAGCGGATGCCGACGCCGCCATAGGCCTCCGCCAGCTTGACGAAGTCCGGCATCGCTTCCGTATAGGAGTGCGACAGGCGGTTGCCGTGGAGCAGCTGCTGCCACTGCCGGACCATGCCCATGTACTGGTTGTTGAGGATGAAGATCTTGACCGGCAGCCCATATTGGACCGCGCAGGACATTTCCTGGATGCACATCTGGATCGACGCATCGCCGGCGATATCGATGACGAGGCTCTCCGGATGCGCCACCTGGACGCCGACGGCGGCCGGGAAGCCGTAGCCCATGGTGCCGAGGCCGCCCGAGGTCATCCAGCGGTTCGGCTGTTCGAAGCCGAAGAACTGCGCCGCCCACATCTGGTGCTGGCCGACTTCGGTGGTGATGTAGGTGTCGCGGTCCTTGGTGAGTTCATAGAGCCGCTGGATCGCATATTGCGGCATGATGACGTCGTCGTTCGGCGTGTAGGCCAGCGAATTGCGCGCCCGCCACTTGGCGATACCGGTCCACCAGTTTTCGAGCCGCGCTTTGTCGACAGTCTTCGCCGCAGCGCGCCACAGGCGGACCATGTCCTCGAGTACCGTCGCGACATCGCCGAGGATCGGAATGTCGACGCGGACGTTCTTGTTGATCGACGACGGGTCGATGTCGATGTGGATCTTCTTCGAGTTCGGCGAAAACGCATTGAGGCGGCCGGTGATGCGGTCGTCGAAGCGCGCCCCGATGCAGACCATGACGTCGCAGTCGTGCATGGCCATGTTGGCTTCGTAGGTGCCGTGCATGCCGAGCATGCCGAGCCAGTTCTTGCCGGAATGCGGATAGGCGCCGAGGCCCATCAGCGTCGAGGTGATCGGGAAGTCGGTGAGTTCGACCAGCTCGCGCAGGAAATGCGATGCCTGTGGGCCGGAATTGATGACCCCGCCGCCGGAATAGATGATCGGCCGGCGCGCCGTCTTCATCAGCTCGACCGCTTCCTCGATCTTCTTCAGATCGCCCTGCGTCTTCGGCTGGTAGCTCTTCTGGGTCGGAACGGCGGACGGCGGCGTGTAGGTGCCGGTCGCGAACTGGACGTCCTTCGGAATGTCGACGACGACCGGCCCGGGACGGCCGGACTGCGCGACGCGGAAGGCCTCGTGGATGATGCGGGCGAGATCGTTGACGTCTTTTACCAGCCAGTTGTGCTTGGTGCAGGGCCGCGTGATGCCCACGGTGTCGCACTCCTGGAAGGCGTCCGAGCCGATCAGCGGGGTCGGGACCTGGCCGGAGATGCAGACGAGCGGGATCGAATCCATCAGCGCGTCCTGGAGCGGCGTGACCGCATTGGTCGCGCCGGGGCCGGAGGTGACCAGCATGACGCCGACCTTGCCGGTGGAGCGGGCATAGCCCTCGGCCATATGGCCGGCGCCCTGCTCGTGGCGAACAAGAATGTGTTCGATCTCTTCCTGCTGGAAGATCTCGTCATAGATCGGAAGCACGGCACCGCCGGGGTAGCCGAAGATATGCTTGACGCCATTGTCCTTCAGTGCCTGGAGAACGATCTCCGCGCCGGTCATCTGGTTTTCTGTTCCGCTCATTGGCCTGCTTCCGTCCCTTTTCAAGGTTTGGGGTGTGATTAGCTTTTCTCAGGGCATAAAAAAAGGCCCCTTCAGGAGCCTCGTTCAGCGCATGGGTGGCTACCGCCGGATGGTTACACCATCCCGCCCATGCGCCGTCCCACCACAAGAATAACCGCGAAATTTTTCATGGGGCGATTTGATAAACAGAAAAATCCTGCCCGTCAACGCCTTTTCCGACTGCGCGCAAAGGGCGAAAGAAACAGGGATATTTCGATAAAAGCGCGAAACCACTTATTAAATCCCCTCCGCTAATCTATCGAGCTATTCGTCGCGTGAGGTGCTGAATTGCTTGACAGTGATCGTCATTCCTCGGTCCCTGCCGGAGAGCAGGATCGCCGTGACAACCTTAAGCCCGGCAATCGCTTTCTCGGTCGTGTCGTTGGCTGCAGCGGCTCGCGCGCAACGATCGCCGCAGTTGCCGAAGACGGCGAAACCTCGCTGACGGAACTGTGGTCCGTCGGTCGCCTGATTTCCATTTCCGTCGGCGCCAACCGCGTCGTGGCGCTCGTCTACGCCATGCAGACCGTCGCCAGCGAATGGGGCGAGCAGACAAACAACACCTTCCGCATCGAGGTCGAACTGATGGGCGAGGTCCATGTTGATCCGGATGGACGCGAGTCGTTCTCCACCGGCATCAGCCAATATCCCTATCTCGGCGCCATCGCCCACCGCATCCGCGCCACCGACCTCGCCCGCATCTACGAGACGGGCCAGACGGACAGCTGCGTCATCGGCAAGCTGACCCAGGACGAGAGCCTCGACGCCACGATCCACGTGCCGTCGATGCTCGCCAAGCACTTTGCCATCGTCGGAACGACCGGCGTCGGCAAATCGACCGCCGTCACGCTGCTGTTGAACAAGGCGATCGCCGCCGATCCGAAGCTGCGCGTGCTGATCCTCGATCCGCACAACGAGTTCGCCGCCGCCTTCCCGGAGCATGCGGTCGTCATCGACACGGACACGCTCGACCTCCCCTTCTGGCTTTTCCGGCTGGAAGAGTTCGCGGAAGTCGTCTTTCGTGGACGCCCGCCCGTGCCGGAAGAGCTCGACATCCTGCGCGACATCATTCCCGATGCGAAGAAGGCCTTCAAGGGCGGCGAATCCGGGCTGATGCGCCGTCAGAACGAGAAGAGTTCAATCACCGTCGATACCCCGGTGCCCTACCGGATCGCCGATCTGCTGGCGATGATCGATGAGCGCATCGGCCGTCTGGAGGGCAGGACGGACAAGCCGCACCTGCGCTCGCTCAAGATCAAGATCATCTCGGCGATCAACGATCCGCGCTACCATTTCATGTTCTCGTCGAACACGATCCAGGACACGATCCAGGACACGATCGCCAAGATCTTCCGCATTCCGGGCGAAGGCAAGCCGATCGCCACCTTTGAGCTCGCTGGGATTCCTTCGGAAGTCGTCAACTCGGTCGCCTCGGTGCTCTGCCGCATGGCCTTCGAAATCGGGCTCTGGAGCGACGGCGGCATCCACATGCTGGTCGTTTGCGAAGAGGCGCACCGCTACGTGCCGGCCGATGCCTCGCTCGGCTTCCTGCCGACCCGCCAGGCGATCGCGCGCATCGCCAAGGAAGGCCGCAAATACGGCGTCTCGCTCGGCATCATCACGCAACGCCCGGGCGAGCTCGACCCAACAATCCTGTCTCAATGCTCGACCGTCTTCGCCATGCGGCTTGCCAATGATCGCGACCAGGAGATCATCCGCTCGGCGATCTCGAATTCGTCGATCTCCACCACCAGTTTCATCTCCTCGATCGGCAATGGCGAAGCGATCGCCTTCGGCGAGGCGGTCGCCGTCCCGATGCGCATGCGCTTCACCCGCGTCGACGACCGGCGCCTGCCGCGTGCCCACGGCATCACCGACAACGTGGACGACGACGACGCGCCTAGCGTCGACTTGCGATCGATCGTCAGCCGGATGCGGGCGGTCGCCGGGCCGGACATTTCAAACTTCCAGCAGAGCTATCTGGCAGCGCAGACCGTCAAGGCGTCGACCTTTGAGGACGACGAACCCATTGAGGACGCCGCCCGCGGCGCCGATCTGCCATCTGAGGCTGAAGCCTGGCACGAGCCGGAGTTCGAGCCTTACCGGCCGGACATGCTTCCACGCCCGGACCCGGTCAACCCGCAGCTCGAGCGTTTCAACCAGATCCGTGAGCAGATCCTCTCCGGCCAGGCCGAAAGGGAAGGCAGTCCCAGACCACAGGCACCGGATCCGCGCCTCGCGCACCCCACCACCGAGCCGCGCCGCGAGGGCTCGCTGCGCGAAAGCCTGCTCAAGCGCCCGCTCGGCAGCCTCATCCGCAAATAGAGTCGCGAACGCAACGCGGCTCTTCGGCAAATCGTCCATCCGTGTTTGCAATCGTGAGTTGACATTCCTGTCACGCGGACGAATCCTTCCTGCTGCAATATCGAGGCGACCGAACTTCAAGGAATGCAGAGACTGGACAGGAAGTAGCGACGGCAATTTCGGGAGGAGCAGATGTCCGTTTTGTCGACCATGCCTCCGCGCAAGCTCCGAATCTTCGCCTTCGATCCGAGCATGGGGCGGCGACACGAAACGCTGCCGCTCAACGAGGTCATCGTTTCGATCCCTTGGGAAATGGACAAGCTCGACCCCGGCGTGCCGTTCGTCGGTCCTGTCGGGGAATATGTCGAGGTGATCGACTTCGACCCGTCGCTCGATCTCGTCTACGCGCCGGTCAACCTGCATGATCCGAGCCTGCTTGCCGACAATGGCCTCAGGCCCGCGGAATGGAACCCGCAATTCCACCAGCAGATGACCTATGCGGTAGCGATGAACACCATCGTCAATTTCGAGATTGCCCTCGGCCGGGTCGCGCTCTGGGCGCCGCGCGACCGCGACGAGCAAGGCCGGTGGATCAATCCGCAATATGTCCAGCGCCTGCGCATCTATCCGCACGCGCTTCGTGACGCCAACGCCTATTACAGCCCCGAAAAGAAGGCGCTCCTCTTCGGCTATTTCGCGGCCGGCGAAGGCCAGTCGGGCGCACCCGCCGGAACGATCATATTCACCTGCCTCTCCCACGACATCATCGGCCATGAGACCTCCCACGCGCTGCTCGACGGCATGCATCCGCGCTTCAGCGAGGCAACCAATCCGGACGTGCTCGCTCTGCACGAGGCTTTCGCGGACATCGTCGCGATCTTCCAGCATTTCTCCCATCCGGACGTGTTGAAGGACCAGATCGCCCGCACGCGCGGCGACCTCGAGAGCCAGAACCTCCTCGGCCAGCTCGCCCAGGAATTCGGCCAGGTCCTCGGCCGCGGAACGGCGCTGCGCGACGCGCTCGGCGGCTGGAAGGACGGGGTCTGGCGGGCGCACGAGCCCAATCCGAGGCTTCTGCGCGAGACGGAGGAAGTGCATGACCGCGGCGCCATTCTGGTTGCCGCCGTATTCCGGGCGTTCCTGTCGATTTATCGCGCGCGCATATCCGACCTGCTGCGCATCGCGTCGAGCGGCACGGGAATCCTGCCGGCGGGTGCGCTGCATCCCGATCTCGTCAACCGGCTGGCGCAGGACGCGTCGAAATCGGCCCGGCACATCCTGCAGATGTGCATTCGCGCGCTCGACTATTGCCCGCCCGTCGACGTCACCTTCGGCGACTACCTGCGCGCGATCATGACCGCCGACCGCGATCTCTACCCCGAGGACGAGCACAACTATCGCGTCGCGGTGATGGAGGCCTTCCTGGCCTGGGGCATCGTTCCGCGCGATATGCCGATCGTCTCCGTCCAGACGCTGCTCTGGCCGACGATGGCCGAAGCAGCAGCCGATTACAAAGCCGTCTTTCCCAGACTGAGCGATCTCAAAGGTGATGTCGCCTATCTGCTTTCACGCCCGCTCGAAATGATCGACGAGCTCAAGAGCCGGAGCGACTTCCACGACAGCGAGGGCCAGACGTTCCTGGACGGCCTGGACCGCACCGCCCAGGAGATCTTCAACGAGTTGAACAAGGCGATGGGCAACCGCCTGCCGGAGACCGCCAAGCGGTCGAAATCGTCGCTCCGGGAAATTCTCGGACGCAATCTCCTCGAGCTCGGGCTCGAGGCCGACCGGAAGGTCGAATGGTTGGCGCGCGACCTCTACGGACGGCTGTTCTGGGGGCTCATCACCGAGGCCAAGAATGCGCCGCTTCGCGACATCATCCGCATCCGCACGGATGCCGACGCGCCGGCGACGATCCGGCGCAGCAAGATCGTCAACGGCCCGGCGATCGAAGTGCACAGCGTCCGCATGGCCGCGCGCCGCGGCAACCGCGACCAGATGGAGCGCGAATATGTCGTCGAACTGACGCAGACCCGCCACGGTTACCTCGACCCGAAGAAGCAGGAGGCGGCGGACAAGGGCAAGCCGCCGAAAGGTCCCCACGATTTCTATTTTCGCCGCGGCTGCACGCTGCTTATCGATGCCGAGACCTTCGAGATCCGGCGGGTCATCCGCACGCCCGGCGACATCTGCGACGACGCGGAGCTCGAAAGAATGCGCGCATACCTGACCAGGCAGGCGCGGAGCCGGGAAAACGCCTTCACCGCCCGCGGGAGCAAACCCGTTCGACCGGAGATTTTCGCCCATCTTCACCGACAGGGGAGCTAGGAGGAGCCGATGCCCAGAATGGAGGCGCCCGAGTCCGGTGTCACGGTGCGCATGTATCGGCAGGGGCATGGCGACTGCTTTCTGCTGGCGACGCGCAAGGTAGACGGCAGCGCCTTTTACATGCTGATCGACTGCGGCCTGTGGACGAACTCCGAGATCAAGCCCGAACAGACGATCGACAAGGTGGTCGCCGACATCGGCGAAGCGACCGGAAACCGGCTGGATGTCGTGCTGGTGACCCATGAGCATATGGATCATGTCAATGGTTTCGCGGCGAAGGACCCCACGACGAGAAAGCCATGCTTCGATCCGATCGCGATCGGCGAGCTCTGGCTGGCATGGACGGAGGACGATGATGATGCGTTTGCCAACAGTCTGCGCGAACGCTTCCACGACACGCTGCTCGCCCTGATGGGCGCCGACGAACGGCTCGATCGTGCCGGCTTCGGTGTCCATTCTCCGAACCGCACGATGCTGCGCGATCTCCTGTCCTTCGAGACAGGGGAGGATGCCGCCGACGGGCTCCGGGAACGCTTCAGGGAAATCAAGCGGCGCCACCCGGCTCTGTCGGCGCGAAAGCAGGGCGCGCTCGCCATCGAAGGGATCACCAACAAGCGCGCCATCAAATATCTGCGCGACCGGATCGCCGGCGACCCGGTTGTCCTTCGGCCCGATCACGATCCTTACGGATTGCCGGGCGTCGATGGGGTGCGCGTCTACGCGCTTGGGCCGCCACGCGATGTCGAGCTGCTGCTGTCACTGGAACCACAAGGCGAGGAAGAGTTCAGGCTGTCAGCCGATGGCGCGACATTGAGCCTGCTCGCGGCGACGCTCGACGGCGGCCCGGAAAACGCCAGCCGCACGTTCGACCCGCGCTTCGGCATTTCGCGCAAGGACGTCGAGCGGAGCCACGATGCGTTCCTGAAAGCGTTCTTCGTCGACCACTATGGCGTCAAGGGCAAGCGCGCTGCCGAGGCCTGGCGGCAGATCGACAACGACTGGCTCGATAGCGCGGAAACGCTGGCGCTCAGGCTGAACGACGAAGTGAACAACACGAGCCTCGTCATCGCGATCGAACTCCCGAGCACCGGCAAGGTGCTGCTCTTCACCGGCGACGCCCAGCGCGGCAACTGGATCTCCTGGGCGCCGCTCAAATGGAGCGTCGACGGCCGAACCGTCACGGCGCGCGACCTCCTCGGCCGGACGGTCCTTTACAAGGTCGGCCATCACGGCAGCCACAATGCCACGCTCGACGGAAGCGTGGGGGCGGCCTATGCCAACCTTTCCTGGCTGGCAAGCAACGCCTTCCAGGACGAATTCGTGGCGATGATCCCCGCCAATACACCCTGGGCGGCGCACAAGGATAAGCCGTGGGAGCATCCGCTCCGCTTCATCGAGGAGAGGCTCATGCAGAAGGCCCGCGGTCGCGTCTTCCGCAGCGATGTCGACCATGTCGCTAAGCCCGGTGACATCGGCGCCGACGAGTGGCAAAAATTCAAGCGGATCGAGACCGACCTCTTCTTTGAATACACCGTCACCGACAGTCCGACGTGAGCGTTTGTGGGAACCCGCGGTAGGGCCTCCTGGATCCTTGCGCCTGCTCGAGCGTTCGTAGCGTAGCCCGGACGGAATTCGACGGAGGTTGTCATGGACGACGCCCACGCTTGGGAAACGGAACAGAGGCTTTGGCTCGAAGGCCCGGACAGCTATCGGAAGCTGGTCGACAAGCAATGCATCATGGCGTTTCCTGCTCCGGTAGGCCTCATGCAGGGCGCCTCGATCATCGACAGCCTGGAGGGCGCGCCGCGATGGGATCGTGTGGTCATCACCGACAGAACGATCGGCCGCCCGGCGCATGGCTGCGTGGTTCTAGGATATCGTGCCGAAGGTCATCGCGCGGATAGAAAGCCCTACGCCGCCTACTGCACCTCGACCTATTGCGATACCGGAGTGGGTTGGAAACTCGTGCAGCACCAGCAGACGGCAATCGAGTGATGGGCCAGCACTGCCGGCACGTCCTAGGAACCGCATGGCACGGGCGTGCGTTTTCATCCAAGCTGTTTGAACAAAATTCAGGACCGGTATCATGGAAGAGATCCTCCGGCGCTTCTTCGAGCGATACGAAACCATGGCCAATCGTGTGCTTGCCGCCGAAATGGATGTCGGCGAGACGACCTTCGCTTTCGCCTCCGAGTTCATCGCCGCTTCGCCCGCAGGCGTGCTTGCCGGCAAGAACGACGACAGCCTGAAGGTCTCGATGGCGAGGGGCTATGCCCGTTATCGCGCGATCGGCACCAAGGATTTGAAGATCCGCAACACCACCATCACGCCGATCGATAACCAGCATTTCCTCGTCAGGATCGACTGGCGCTCCACCTACGACGTGCCGGACGGACCTGACATCACCATCGATTTCGAGGTCCACTATCTGGTCCAGGTCCGCAACGACGAGCCGAAGATCTTCGGGTGGATCAGCGGCGACGAGGAAGCCGTGTTGAAGGAACACGGCATCGGCTGATCACCAATTTACAGTAGGCGCTCCGGCCCTTCGATTCGCTGCCAGCTGTCGTCCAGTTGGTTGCGGAACCAGGTCATCTGGCGTTTGGCGTACTGCCTCGTAGCGGCGGCCCCGGTCGCGATCACCTCGGCCTCGCCGATCTCGCCCCTGAGCATTGCGGCGATCTGCTGGACGCCGATCGCCTTCATCACCGGCATGTCGGGCGAGAGGTCGAGCGCAAGCAGAGCACGCACCTCGTCGACTGCCCCGCGCTCCAGCATGGCCTCGAAGCGGCGGTCGATCCGGCTGTGCAGAAGGGCACGATCCGGCAACACGACGATTTTTTGCGCCCTGTCGGGATCGACGATCATCGGGCCGCGATTCCGCTGGAAGAGGTGGATCGGCTTGCCGGCCGCTTGGATCACCTCGAGCGCGCGAACGATCCGCTGTCCGTCGCCCGGCCGCAATTCAGCGGCGGTTTTCGGGTCTCGTGCGGCAAGTTCCGCATGGAGCGCCTCCGCCCCCTCCTCCTTCAGCCGCGCGCGCAATGCATCACGGATCGTCGCCGGTATCTCCGGCATATCGGAAAGCCCGCCCGTCAGCGCCTTGAAATAAAGCCCGGTGCCGCCGACGAAGACCAGCACCCGGCCCTCTTCGCGCAACCGGGCGACAAGGGCCTCCGCCTCGCGCAGCCAGGCGCCGGTCGAGTAGGCCGCTCCAGCAGGCACATGGCCGTAGAGAAAATGCTCTACCCCGCCCATCTCCGCCTCGTCCGGCCGGGCAGTCAGGATCTTCAACGTGTCGTAGACCTGCATGCTGTCGGCGTTGATCACCGCGCCGCCGTGCCGGCGGGCGAGTTCCACCGCAAGCGCGGACTTGCCGCTGGCGGTTGGCCCGGTTATCAGGATCGCGTCCGTGTCTCTTTCAAGGTTCTTGATCATGGCTCTCGTTGCCACGCTTATCGCCAATCCGTCAAATCCTGTTCTGACGCCTGCGCTGGCGGAAGCGGCGGCGAGCGCCGTAAACGCATCCGGGGTCTACTGGCTGGCGGACGGCGTCGCCTGCGACATCGCGCTTACGGACGGCACCGATCCGGACGCCGCCGAGGTGCGGTTGCGCGCCGAGGTGAACGGCTTTCCGATCGACGTCGCGGTGCAGGATGCCGAAAGCCGTCGCAAGAAGTTCCTGATCGCCGACATGGATTCGACCATGATCGGCCAGGAATGCATCGACGAGCTTGCCGCCGAAGTGGGTCTCAAGGAAAAAGTTGCGGGGATCACCGCCCGCGCCATGAACGGCGAGATCGCCTTCGAGCCAGCGCTAATCGAGCGCGTGGCACTCTTGAAGGGCCTGCCCGGCAGCGTCATCGACGAGGTGATCGCCAAGCGGATCACGCTGACGCCGGGCGGCAAAGAGCTGATCGCGACCATGAAAGCCAAAGGCCACTACGCCGCCCTCGTTTCCGGTGGCTTCACCGTCTTCACCGGCCCGATCGCCGCAAAGCTCGGCTTTGACGAGAACCGCGCCAACGTGCTGATCGAGAAGGATGGCACGCTCACCGGCGAGGTCGCCCATCCGATCCTCGGCAAGCAGGCCAAGGTCGACGCGCTCATCGACATCTCCGGCAGGCTCGGAATTTCGACCGCCGAGGTGATTGCCGTCGGTGACGGCGCCAACGACCTCGGCATGCTGCAGCTTGCCGGCACCGGCGTCGCGCTGCATGCAAAACCCGTGGTCGCCGAACAGGCGAAGATCCGCATCGACCACGGCGACCTGACGGCCCTTCTCTATCTCCAGGGCTATCGCAAGACGGATTTCGTGGCGTGATCATCCGCCAGACCAGCAGGCTGTGCATTCGCGGTTGGAAGGAGAGCGATCGCGACCTCTTTGCCGAGATCAACAGCGATGCGAAGGTCATGAAGTTCTTCCCCTTCCGCCGCAACCGCGCGGAATCGGACGCGCTGTTCGATCGGATCGGCCGCGGCATCAGCGAAACCGGCTTCGGCTTCTTTGCGCTCGCATTGCGCGACAGTGACCTCCCGATCGGTTTCTGCGGCCTGGCACTCACCGATCTGGAGCCGCATCTGCCGAACGGTACGATCGAAATCGGCTGGCGGCTCGCCCTGCCCTTCTGGGGCAAGGGCTATGTGACAGAGGCGGCGGCAGCGCTCCTCGACTACGGCTTCACCGAACGACGCCTCGGCGAAATCGTCTCCTTCGCCGTGCCCGCGAACACCCGCTCCACTGCGGTGATGAAGCGGCTCGGCATGCGGCCGGACCCCAACCGCGACTTCGACCACCCGTGCGTGCCCGATACGCATGCGCATCTGAAGCGCCACCTGCTTTACGCGATCACGGCGGATGATTGGGCGCGCGGCGTTTCGGCGCAGGGTTAGGCGCCTTTCCGACCGGGATAACAGCGCTCGATCCACGCGACGAAACGTCTGGCGGGTTCGGAGAGCGCATCGAACCGCCGCACAACCAGCCAAAAGGCACCATAGCGAATGGAAAAGTCAAATGCCTGGACGAGACGCCCGGCGTTGAGATCGTCGCGCACATGATCGCGATCCATGAGCGCGACACCGTGACCGCGGAGCGCCGCTTGAAGCACAAGTGCCCCGTCGGCGAAAATGGCGCCGCGCTCGACCCGCACTTGTCCCGCCCCGGCAGCAGCGAACCATTGCTCCCAGAGCCCCCTGGTGTCCTCGTGCAGAAGGCCGTACCGCAAGAGATCCAGCGGTTCGCGCAGCGGCCGAGGCGCGAGCGCCGGCGCCATCACCGCGATCATCTCGACATCACCAAGATGCCTGGCCTCGACACGAGGCCATGAGGTGACCTTGGCACTGTGCCGAATGGCAACGTCGACATCGTGGCCGCGAAGTTCAACGAGCCGGGGATCAGCGTCTATGACGAGGTCGATTTCGGGATTTTCCGCCTGAAACTGCGCGAGATGCGGCACGAGCCAGCAGCCGGCGAAGGAGGGCTCGGCACTCACAATCAGCGTTCCGGCCCGCTTCGCGCCGCAAAGCGCATCGAGGCTTTCGCCGATCCGGTCGAAGGAATGCGTCAGTACCGTCAGCAGCGCCTCGCCATCCGCGGTCAGGCTGACGCTGCGATGATGCCGCTCGAACAGTGGCTTGCCGATCAGGGCTTCGAGGTCGCGGATCTGACGGCTGATCGCGGCCTGCGAGACGAAGAGCTCCGCCGCAGCCTCGGTGAAGCTGCCGAGCCGCCCAGCCGCCTCGAAGCTTCGCAACGCCGTGAGGGGCAGCCGGCCGCGTTTCATGCATAACCTCAAGTCATCCAAGACCGACTGTAAACTCGTTTGAGGAGGGGCGGCAAGTGCGCTGAAATCAACCGCAGCAACGGACACATGCGAAGCCTGTTCCGGCTCTCAACCCACGTCCTTGGAAGGAGGACAAGACGATGCAGGAGGTCTTCGATACGATCCTCGCCGCCATCCGCCTGCTGACCTTCCAGCCCGCACAGCGGTCATGCAAGGGCAGGTATCGGCTGATGTGACCAAGAAGGGTGCGGCAGGCGCGTCGCAGTCGCCGGCCGCTCACATCGGCCTGTCGGCGCTTCGGCCTGAAGCGCCGCGGGCCTGCTTCCGCTATTCCACCCGCACGGTGACGAAGCGCAATTCGCCGGTCTTGTTGGCGATCATCAGAAGCGCGTTGCGGCGTCCATCGCTCTTCAGTTCCTCGACCCGCGCCGAAACATCCTCCGGCGTGTCCATTGCCTCCTGGCCGACCTCGACGATCACGTCGCCGACCGCGACCCGACGCTCGGCCGCGGCAGAATTCGGCTGGACCTCTGTCACAACCACGCCGTCGACATCATCGGCAATGCCGAAGCTCTTGCGGCGATCGGCGTCGAGTACTGCGAGCTTCATGCCAAGTACGACGTCGGTCGCCGGCAGTTGGGCGGCGGGCGGCTCGTTCGGCTTTGCACCCTCGCCGTTCGGCTTCGTTTGTACGTCTGCAAGGTGCTCGCCATCCTCCAGCCGGCCGAGCGTGACGTGAACCGTCTGCTCCTTGCCGTCGCGAATGATGACGACGTCGACCTTCTTACCGACGGCGCTCTCGCCGACCGCGCGCATCAGGTCGCGGATCTCCGCGACATCCGTCCCATCGAAACGGGTGATGATATCGCCTGCCTTGATCTCGCCCTTGGCGATCGGCCCACCTTCGATAATGCCGGAGACCAGCGCACCATGGGGCCTCTCCATCTTCAGGCTTTCGGCGATGTCGTCGGTGACCGGCTGAATGCGCACGCCGAGCCAGCCGCGCCGGGTCTCGCCGAATTCCTTGAGCTGATTGACGACGTTCATCGCCAGTTCCGTCGGCACGGCAAAGCCGATGCCCACCGACATGCCGGTCTGAGAGAGGATCGCGGTATTGATGCCGATCACCTCGCCCTGCATGTTGAACAGCGGACCGCCCGAATTGCCGCGGTTTATCGCCGCGTCGGTTTGGATGAAGCTGTCATAGGGGCCGGCATTGATGTTGCGCCCGCGCGCCGAAACAACACCGACCGAAACGGACACGCCGAGGCCGAACGGATTGCCGACCACCATCACCCAGTCGCCGATACGGATCTTGCGCGAGTCGCCGAATGAAACAGCCTTGAGCGGCTTCTTCGGCTCGACCTTCAGCAGCGCCAGGTCGGTCTTGGTGTCCGTGCCGACCAGCTTCGCCTTCAGCTTGGAGCCGTCCGAGAAATTGATCTCGATGTCGTCTGCGTCCTGGATCACATGGTTGTTGGTGACGATGAAGCCGGCAGGGTCGATAATGAAACCGGAACCGAGTGAGTTGACCGTTCGCGGCCGGTTACTCTCCCCGCCCTGCCCCTTGAAGAACTCGTCGAAGAATTCCTGATGCGGCGACCCTTCCGGCACCTGCGGCATGGGTGCGTCGTCATCATCGCTCTTGACGTTCTGGGAAATGGAAATATTGACCACGGCGTCGAGCAGTCCCTCGGCAAGGTCGGCGACGGATGGCGGCCCGGCCGCCGGTCGTGATGTTGCCGTCTCGGCGAGCGCCGTGTTGTTTAGAAGCAGTGCCGTCGCGGCCGCAAGCACCAGGCCGCGGAAGAATTCTGGTCGTGTCGACAAGTCGCTAGGCTCCTATTATTCCTCTTGGATCACACCGGCCATGGAACGAGGCAATTCATGGATTGTCGCAATCCGGGACCGCCGCGTGATCGATTCCCTTCAACTGCACGATACGCCGCTGGCGCGGGTCCGCACACAGATCTTCACTTGAAGATACGGCGGAATTCCGGAGCGTCCAAACACGATTTCCTGATCCGCTCCGCGAAGGCAGGGGCCGGCATCTCGGGTCAGCGCCGCGTTCGTGCGGTCAGCCGGTGATCTCGTGCCCGTGATCCTTCAACGCCTGCACCGCCTTTTCAAGGTTGGAGCCCGCGACGAAGACGTAATCAGTGCTGAAGGTCGAATTGGCGAATACGCCGACGCCGGCTGCGGAAAGCGGCCGCAGCACCGAGGACAGGACGCCCGGCACGTCGAAGCTGAAATGCTGCTCGATGCGGAAGCAGCGCCATCCAAGCGAGCTCTGCACGCTCGACGGTACGCGGGCGGCGCGACAGACCAGCGTCATTTCTTCGCGAGAGCTGGACACCGTCCAGAAACCCGGCCCCGGCAGCCACTCCGGTATCGCGGACCCGACGTTCAGACGGGTAATGGCATATTCGGCATCGACCAGCCGGATCAGCAGTTTATGTGGCATTTCGCATTATCCTCGAACCAACCATACAAGTCCGACGCCAGCCGCCACCGAAACGAGCCCAGCCAGTCGGAGCTGATCTTCCGGGACATACGGCAAACGCTTCGCCAATTCCACCAAAACCAAAGGGGCCAGTGCGTACACCAGCCCCTCTATGATCAGGAAGAAACCAAACCCAATCAGGAAATCGGACATCGCCCCCTCAATCTGCGGTCGCAGGCGGCGGGGGCGCGGTCGGCGGCTGTGATGACGCTGCACCGTCCGCACTGTTGAAATAGCGGAAGAATTCCGAATGCGGCGACAGCACTACGGTTGTGTCCGGATTGCCGATGGATTGGGAATAGGCCGCCATCGAGCGGTAGAAGTCGAAGAAGCCGGGATCGCGCGTGAAGGCGTCGGCAAAGATCCCCGCCCGCTCGGCTTCGCCCTGGCCGCGCAGGATTTCCGAATCACGCTGGGCTTCCGCGACGATTTCGACCACCTGGCGATCGGCGATCGCACGGCGGCGCTGACCTTCCTCGTTACCGCGTGCGCGGATCAGCTCGGCTTCGGCCAGACGCTCCGCCTTCATCCTCTCGAAGGTTTGCTGCGAGACCTCCTGCGTCAGGTCCGTCCGGCGGATGCGCACGTCCTCGATGTTGAGGCCGAGCGATTCGGCATCGGCCCGGAGATCCGTCCGGACTTCGCGCATCATCGACGCGCGTTCATCCGAAAGGGCCGCCTCGAACCCCCTCAGGCCGTAGACACGGCGCAGCGATGCGTCGAGACGGGTCCTGAGCCGCGCCTCGGCCGACTCCCGGTCGCCCGAAACGGTCTCGCGGAAACGCCGGGCGTCGGCGATCCTGTAAACCACGAAAGCGTCAACCTCGTAGAACTTGCCGCCGGAGACCTGCACGCGGATATTGTCGAGATCGAAGCGAAGCGCCTGATCCTCGACAAATTGCACGCGGTCGGCATCCATGAAGGCGAAGGGAAGCTTGAAGTAAAGGCCGGGCTCGGTCTTGACCGCTCGGATCTCGCCGAAGCGCACGACGATCGCCTGCTGGCGCTCGGTGACCACGAAAACCGACGAATAGATCACCACGAGCACCGCCGCGAGGACGATCAGGATGATTGAACTGCGATTGTTTATCATTGGGTACCTCCCGACTGCGCGGGTCGGCCGATTTCGTTGAGCGGCAGATAGGGCAGTACGCCCTGACCGTTTTTCTCATCGAGAATGACCTTCTTCGACTTCCGGAAAACATCCTGCATGGTTTCGAGATAAAGCCGCCTGCGCGTGACGTCCGGAGCCTTGGAATAGGCGTCATGGACCGAGATGAAGCGCTGTGCCTCACCCTGCGCTTCCTTGACGACGCGGTCCTTGTAGGCGGCCGCCTCTTCGCGGATCTGCGCGCCCTGGCCGCGCGCCTTGCCGAGCACCTGGTTGGCGTACTGGTTGGCTTCCTCGACGAAGCGGTCCTCGTCCTGCTCGGCGCGCTGCACCTCGTCGAAGGCATCGGCGACTTCACGCGGAGGCGCGGCATCCTCGATTGCGACCGTATTCACCGAAACGCCGGCACCGTAACTGTCCATCGTCGCCTGAATCGTGTTCTTCACGTCGGCGGCGATTGCCTGGCGGTTGTCGCGGAAGATGTCCTGAGCCGGACGCCGGCCGACGACCTCGCGCATGGCGCTTTCAGCCACCTGCTGCAGCGTGTCGGACGGGTTCTCGACGTTGAACAGATAGGCCTTCGGGTCGGTTACCGAGAACAGCACCGAGAACTGCACGTTGACGATGTTCTGGTCGCCCGTCAGCATCAGCCCGGCACTGGATTGGCCGGCGGAGCGTCCGCCGATATTCTGCTGCTGTTCCGTGACCTTGACGAACTCGACCGTTTCGAGCGGCCAGAAGTGGTAATGCAGGCCCGGCATCGAAATTTCTTCCTTCGGCCTGCCGAAGCGCATCTCGACGCCGCGTTCGTCCGGCTGAACCGTGTAGATCGAGTTGAGCAGGATGAAACCGACGATCAAAAGGCCGACGATGACGAAGACACCGCCGTTGAAGCCCCCCGGAACCACATTCTTCAATTGGTCCTGACCGCGCCGGATGATCTCCTCGAGATCTGGCGGGCCACCTCTCCCGCCTCGCGGCCGATTGGGCCCCTGGCCCCACGGCCCTTGATTGCCGCCGCCGCCCCATGGGCCGCCGCCGCCACCATTCTGATTGCTCCAGGGCATCAAAACCTCTCTTCAAGAAAACTCTCTCGCCGACCACCCGCAGGCACGAGCAAGCGGTCGCGATGTGAAACCGTTATAGGTATCACATGCATTGCTTTCAACGCGATACGGCCGACTTCACCGTAAATGGGTTAAAATAGTTGGGAGACTCGCTACACGAACAGGTGAGCGCCACATGCGGGCGGAAAACCGCTTCGCACTTTTCCTCATTCCGGCGTCTTGGCTGGCGCGGAATGCGGGCGGAAAACCGCTTCGCACTTTTCCTCATTCCGGCGTCTTGGCTGGCGCGGAACGCGGGCGGAAAACCGCTTCGCACTTTTCCTCATTCCGGCTTCTTGGCTGGCGCGGAATGCGGGCGGAAAACCGCTTCGCACTTTTCCTCATTCCAGCTTCTTGGCTGGCGCGAAATGCGGGCGGAAAACCGCTTCGCACTTTTCCTCATTCCGCTGTCTCCCGCCGCCGCCAGGTCACAAAATGCATCGCATGGCTGTCCTTCTCGCCGCGCGGCAACTCCTCCTCGAACACCCGCTCGAAGACCGCCGGATCGATCGCCGGAAAACGCGTATCGCCATCGACCTCGGCCTGCACCTCCGTCACGTGCAGCACGTCCGCGACGGCGATCGATTGGCGATAGATCTCTCCGCCACCGATGATGCAGATCTCGCCTGCGCCGACCGCGGCGGCATGTTTGCGCGCCAGTTCGAGCGCCGCCTCCAGCGAGGGAACGACCTCGGCGCCCTGCGCCTCGAAATCGCGGTTGCGGCTGATGACGATGTTCGCTCGCCCCGGCAGCGGGCGCCCGAGCGAGGCCCAGGTCTTCCGCCCCATCACGACAGGCTTGCCGATCGTCAGCGCCTTGAAGCGCTTGAGATCGGTCGAGAGCCGCCACGGCAGATCGCCCTCGCGTCCGATCACTCCGTTGGTCGCGACCGCGACGACGATCACGATCTTCGGTTCAGCGCCCGTTTCAGTCTTTGCTTCAGTCATGGAAACCACTCGGCTTGCTATCGATCTCGCGCGCTCGCTGCAGGGCCGCGCGGTCGGTCACGACGCGAATGTAGCGGTCGATCACCTCGCTTTCCGGCAGGATCTTGCGCATCCATTGAAGCGCGCTCGCCAGCAGGAGATCGGCCGCACTCATGGTCTCGCCGAGGAGATAGGTCTGGCGGCTCAATACGCCGATCACGTGGGCGCACATTTCAGTGTAGAGCCTTGCGAGCGCCGGGTTGTTGACGGTCACGCCGGAAATATGGGCAAGCGCCGTCGGCTCGATGACGCCGGCATAATAGGCGAGCCAGGAAAGATAGGCGCCGCGGTCGGGATGACCCGGCGGCCGGCCGAGACTGCAGTTCGGGTGGAGGTCTGTCAGATACTGCACGACGGCGGCCGACTCCCAGATCACAGCGCCGTTGTGCAGAAGTGCCGGCACCTGCTTGTGCGGATGTGGATTGTTCTCGTCCGGTCCGCCCGAGCCATCCCACCGGCGGATGTTGACATAGCGGATCTCGTATTCGGCGCCGATTTCCTCGAGCAGCCAGATAATGCGCGACGAGCGCGACAGCGGCGCATGAATGAGCGTCAGCATCGAACCCTCCCTGTTGCGCCGGCTCGCGGCGCTTTTTCCGGAAGCGTCGCCCCGCATCCGCAGGAACGCGGGAGGAAGCTCCCTTTCTCGTTTCGGCACGTATAGGCCGCTTCAGGCAAGTCACTTGAAGCTGGCTCCGCGCCGATCGATCTCTGACGCGACCGGAAGCGGCTACCATCCCGCCCAATCTAGACGGCGACCGGCGCCTTGATATGTGAATCCGCTTCGTAGCCGACGAGCGTGAAGTCCTCGAATTTAAAGGAAAATATGTCTTTGACCGCCGGATTGATGCGCATTTCCGGCAACCGCTTCGGCGTTCGCGTCAGTTGCAGCCGCGCCTGGTCGAAGTGGTTGTGATAGATGTGCGCGTCGCCAAGCGTATGGACGAAATCGCCGGGCTTCAGTCCCGTCACCTGCGCAACCATCAAAGTCAGCAGCGCATAGGAGGCGATGTTGAAAGGCACGCCAAGGAAGATGTCGGCCGAGCGCTGGTAAAGCTGGCAGGAGAGCTTGCCGTCCGCCACGTAGAACTGGAACAGGCAATGGCAGGGCGGCAGCGCCATCTCGTCGACCAGCGCCGGATTCCACGCCGAAACAATATGGCGGCGGGAATTCGGATTGGTCTTCAAGCCTTCGATAAGTGCTGCGATCTGGTCGATGTGGCCGCCCTCGGGCGTTGGCCAGGAGCGCCACTGGTAGCCGTAGACCGGACCGAGTTCACCCTTCTCGTCCGCCCACTCGTCCCAGATGCTGACGCCGTGCTCCTTGAGATAAGCGATATTCGTCTCGCCTTTGAGGAACCACAGGAGTTCGTGGATGATCGAGCGCAGGTGCAGCTTCTTGGTGGTCAGGACCGGGAAGCCTTGCGACAGGTCGAAGCGCATCTGGTAGCCGAAAACCGAACGCGTGCCGGTGCCGGTCCGATCGCCGCGGTCGGTTCCGCTTGTCATCACATGTTCGAGGAGATCGAGATATTGCCGCATGCTTCTTCGCCGACGATTCGTTCGCTTCGTCCAAAATAGGACGAAGCCTCCGGCGAACCAATGGCTGAGACGAGTTTTCCCGCAAATTGATGCCGCGATGGGCCCCCGCGCTAAGCGACTGCTGTCAAGGAACGCGGCAGACATTCTAAGCGTTCTCCGGGACGCCCTTGCAAGTATTCAACCACGTCATGTCCGAAACCATACTCGTCTTTGTGTTCGGCACCCTGAAGAAAGGCTTTCCACTACATCGACGGGGCCTCGCTCGGGCACGTTTTCTGGGGTCTTATCGGACAGCCCGGAAATATCCGATGCTCATTGCCGGCCCGTGGTTTGCTCCAATGATGCTGGATGAACCGGGCCACGGTCTTCACGTCACGGGCGAGCTTTATCTGGTCGATTCCGTCATACTCGCGCGGCTTGATCGGTTGGAGGCGGTGGGCCGGCCAGGAAACCTTCGAAGGCTGATCCGCATCACGCCCGAAAGATTTGGACCGAGTTGCGACGCGTTCGCCTATCTCAAATCCAGGTTTTTGGCTTCCCCAGCCCACACGGGATATCTCGCGTCCTATGACGACAGGCGCTTCGTGCCGCCGTGGCGGCGCTAAGGACTATCCAGCGTTCCCCCATCCCCCGCCCGCTCATTTGGCAGGGCGACGGTTTGCGGCGTGGTCCTGGTACTGCTCGTTTCTCACGGCTCTTTCATCAAGGCCGCGCGTATCCGAATGCTGCTTCTTGTCCCGGTTGGACAGAACATCGTTCTCACCAAGAGCACCACTCTTGACTTCGCTCTGTGCTCCGCTGCCCGAACCTTTGCCTTTGTCCGGCTTTCCGACATGCTTGCGACTGGCGTGAGCCATGGTTCGTCTCCTTTCGTTGTCTTGGAGGGGCGCGAAGAGGCTTCGCTCAGCTCTCTGCACCCTTGTGGCGCCGGCCTTCCTGGTTCTTTCCGCGTGCCATGCTGCGGTCGTCTTCGTCGCGCGCATCGCCATGCTCAGTGTCGAGGGTGTCGCCCTTTCGATAGGCTTTTCTCAGGGCCTCCGAGCGCTGCAGCTTCTCTTCAGCGTCGAAGTCCTTGCTTGCGTTGGACGTATCCTCGCGGCCCTGAAGCACGCGCTGTTGCTGTTCGTGCGTCTTCTTGCCGACCATTGCTTCCTCCTATTTGTTCGTTCGGCCGCGCTGACGCGGATTCGCACCACCTGAGTGGTCGTGTCGTTCGCCACGTCGCCTTCGATGGTATTGCCGCGCTTTAGCATCTCGTAGTCGGATGGTCCCTGGATACCCTTGGTCCGGCCGATCCCGGGGTCCTGCTTCAGATCCTTGTCGCTGGGGCGGCGCGTTTTCGGATGTTTGGAAGACGTCATGAGGCTTCCTTCCGTATTCTGGTCGCTGCGAGCGCCCGGATCGCACGCGTTTGCGTTTCACCCCGGGCCATATTGGCTAACCCCCACGGCCTCGCGAAGGTTCCGAGATTGTCGAGCACGCCGGCGAGGTTTTCTCGGTCTGCGACGAAACAAACTTGGCCGAGTGGGGTTAGGCCTTTGAGATTGATGGAACGTTCGACCTGCGAGAGAGGTGTGACTATGAGTGCGACAGGCCTCGATGTCTTCGACAAAACCCTGCAAACCACCAATATCTGGCTCGGCGAGATCATGGAACACCATGGGCCGGATCGGAAAGTGGCGTGGCACATCTTGAATGTAGTGTTGAGGGTGCTGCGCGACAGGCTTCCTCCCGAGGTGGCCGCTCACCTTGGTGCGGAACTGCCGCTGCTCGTGCGGGGCGCCTACTACGACCAATACCGTCCCAACCATCGGCCGGAAAAGGCGATGCGGTCGCTCGACGAATTTCTCGAGTGCGTCACTGAGGGGATGAAGCCCGGCCGCCCGGTTAATCCCGCTGAAGCCACGAAATCAGTGTTTCAGGTGCTTGCACGGCACGTCGATCTCGGCCAGTCGGCCAAGGTGCGCGACACCTTGCCAAAGGAAATCCGTGCTCTCTGGCCGGACAGCGTCGGTACCAAGGAGCAGGCATAGCGCCCAAGGGCCGCGGGCTTTGCTTGATCACTCCGGATACATGAAATCAGTACGATCGTGATCCTGGATCGCTCTGCCAGGATCACGAAAAGGCGCAGCAACGTTGCGCGTCTGAAAGGCCGCGCGGCGCTGCGGCGCGAAACCCCTTCTGATCAGAGCGCCTGAAGCTTGCCGAGGTTCTTGGCCACCAGATAGTAGAAGGTCACGCGCGACTTGGAGCGATCGTCCGCCATCGCATTGGCCGTGGCCGCTATTGCCGCATCGGCGTCCGCTCCGCCGACGCCGAGCTTTTTCTCGCACCACTTTTCCTTCACGCGCTCGAGCTCCTTCGGGTCCGTCGCCGAAACAAGGGCGGAATCCTTATTGCGAAGAGCGATGCCGAGATGGCGCACGATCTTGTTTACAACTGCTTCGTCGGCGCCGCTGTCGTATTTCTGCACGTCTGCGAGATAATCGGTCATGATGCCTCCAATTTGCACTTGCTCTCAAGCTGCCGCCCTTTTCGCGAGCTGCGTGCAGCAGGCGGAGTTTTTCACGCTCATCGGGTATGTCAAGGCGTTTCCGTGCCAGCCGCATCGGGGATAATATATCCGTCACATTCGCCTTCATGGCCCCTTTTCTTGGGCAGCGGAAAGACCTATATGAGGTGTGCCGTCTTCGGGCGGCTATGGCAATAAACGGGCGATGAAATAAACCCATTGGACCCGGGGGCGGTACCCGGCGCCTCCACCAAAAACCGGCCTGGAAATCCGGACCGGCTTTTGATGGGGGCGAAATAGGATCGACAAGGGCGTAAAGATCGACTTTTTGCTCGGCATTGTACCACCGTTATCGGGCTAAACTTATAGTTGCAAACGACAACTATGCTGAAGCACGTCTCGCTGCCTAACGGCGGTGCGGCACTTCAAATCAAGCCCTTCCGGGTAGCACCGTAAGGCGGGGTCCGAAGGCACCTGGCAACAGAAGCCTTCACCTTCTCCCCTGTCGCGAAATGGTCTATAGATGCTTGATAATTGACTCGTCATAAGCGGACGGGGCAAAGGAGTGTCGCACAGTGCTGCACACCGGCTTTGGTGCGCAAGACGCTGCGGCGCTTTAACATGCAGCAGTTGAGTTCGAAGGAAGACGGGGATCATATGGGCCAGGACCACATACGCTACGACATTCTGGCGCAGGACGCGCTTCGCGGCGTCATTCGCAAGGTGCTGGCCGAAGTCGCAGCCACGGGTCATTTGCCCGGCGACCACCACTTCTTCATCACGTTTCTGACGGGCGCCCCCGGCGTGCGCATCTCGCAGCACCTGAAGGCGAAATATCCCGAGCAGATGACGATCGTCGTGCAGCATCAGTTCTGGGACCTGAAGGTCACCGAAGCGGGTTTCGAGATCGGTCTCTCCTTCTCCGACACACCAGAGAAGCTCGTGATCCCGTTCAATGCCGTCCGCGGCTTCTACGATCCGTCGGTCAATTTCGAGCTCGAATTCGACGTCGCCGCCAGCGAGGATGAAGAGGAGTCGGCGGAGATCACCGCGTATCCGGCCGGCGAAGACGGCAACGAACCTGCCGAGAAGAGCCCGGAAAAACCGGGCGAGCCGAAAAATGGTGGAGGCTCGGTCGTCTCGCTCGACTCCTTCCGCAAGAAGAACTGATCGATACGGAGGCGGCGATGGCCGGCGACATCGTCAACCTGCGCCAGTTCCGCAAGAAACAGGGTCGCACCGAAAAAGAGAAACAGGCCGAGCAGAACCGTATCGCTTTCGGACGCACCAAGGCCGACAAGACGCTTACCCGCGCCCTGAACGAGAAAGCATCAAAGGCGCTCGAGCAGGGTCGGCTGGAGACACCGGCCACCACGCATTCAACCGACGGCACCCGGGACGGTGACAAGGCGTGACAAGCCGCACGGTCCGCAATCCCGAAAAACGATTCTGCCGCAAAGGCTTGAGCCAGCCTCCCGAATCGGAATGCCAACGCCTTGAATCGGTTTGTGAGCGATGACGATCGTCAAGCATTCTGCCACTCTGCACGGCCACCGCACGAGTATTACCCTCGAAGAACCGTTTTGGCAGGAACTGAGATCGATCGCGCAAAGCCGCGGCATGCCGCTTGCCCGACTGATCGCCGAAGTCGACGACGGACGCAACCCCGACGGCAATCTCTCCTCGGCGCTCCGTATGTACGTTCTCGCCTGGGTAAAATCACACGCCAGCGCGACAGAAAAGTCCTGAGGCCGCACTTACGGCGCCGTGCGTCAGGCGCACAAAGGTCGCTGTAGCACCTTGATCTGCTGCATGTTTTCGTCCTTACGTCGGATGCGATTCAAGGAAACGTGCGTGCCTCTCAGGCGCGCAAAGATGAGAGTGCGCCTGAGCCCCGCAAATCAGCCTCCTGCGAGCCGCGACGCCTGACCGTCGCCCCCCGTGTCGACCGGATGTGCGTCAAGCTCCGGAAAACCGCGGCGCAATTGCTCAGCCATGGCGCGTATGCCGCCCGACATCGGCGAGTGCTCCATTATGCATACGCAGTTCCGCCCTGCCCCCTTGGCAAGATAAAGCTGGTCGTCTGCAATCCTGAAAATGTCCTCGTAGACGGCCGGATAGGTGAAGAGGGCAATCCCGATGCTGACGGTGACCGCATAGGCACAGTCGCCTTCCGGCACCCTGTCCTCGGCGACACCGAGGCGGATGCGCTCCGCCAATGCACCGATCGCAGTCGCATCGGTCGATCGCACGAAAGCGCCGAACTCTTCACCACCAAGCCGTCCAACCACGCCCGCTTCGCCCACCGCGTCGCGCAGTACCGTCGCGATCCCGACGAGCGCCGCATCTCCGGCAAGGTGCCCATGGCAATCATTGATCTTCTTGAAATGATCGGCATCCAAGATCAGGAGCGCCGATGTGGGCGGAAAGGGCGTGAGGTCCTGTTTCGCGAAGAAATCGGTGACGTCGGCCGTGAAGGCGCCCCTGTTCAGACAGCCCGTCAACCCATCATAGCGGCTCGCCTGCATAAGGAGGCGATTGGCCAGCGCCAGTTGCTGCATCTTCACCCCGATGAAGGCAAAGAGCGGCACGGCAAGAAGCACGGGAATACAGAAGGCGAGGCCGAGCGTGGTGGCCATGACCTCAGCGCCGAAACCGGCCGTGCAATAATACGTGATGAGCATTGCAATCGCCGTGCAGCCGACGGTGCCACCGAGGGTACAGTTCACGATCCAGATGACTGCGCGGCGATCAAGCCGCGGCTTAGGCGATTTCATCTCGCAACCCCAATTATGGGCGCATTGTGCCTGAGGGGATGCTAATACGGCTTCAAATGGACCACTAAAATTCTAGGGTTTAGGCGATTTCGGCGCCGAGAAGAGGAAAAACCGCTTCGCACTTTTCCTCATCCCGACTCATTCACTCGACGCGGGATGCGGGCGGAAAACCGCTTCGCACTTTTCCTCATCCCGACTCATTCATTCGACGCGGGATGCGGGCGGAAAACCGCTTCGCACTTTTCCTCATCCCGCTATTGCACCGTGATGTCTGGCAGCATGTCGAAGTTCAGCGGCGGGCCGGCATTTTCCCCGGCCGCGTTGCCGCCGGACGGTGGCTGCTGGTTGCCGCGTTGGACGTTTTGCGGGGCCTGTGGTGGCTCCAGCGCGCTGCGCGGCGGGAGTTGCCGCAGGCGCAGGCGCAGTTCCTCGGCCGCGCGCCGTTCGGCCGCTGCGCGCGCCTCCGCCTCGGCCTTCATCCGCGCCGCCTCCGCGGCCGCGGCCTGGCGGTGGCGCTCCTCGGCGATCGCCCTCAGGCGCGCCACCTCGCGTTCGGCCGCGCGTGCCCTGTAAAGCGCCGCTTCGCGGCGAAGCCGCTGCTTCTCAAGCACATTCGATTGCAGCGTTTCCACGCGCCGCCGCTCGCGCTCGAAGGCCCTGAGCGACAGGAAATTAGAGAGGTCGGTGACGTCCATCGAAACATCAGGCGCGTTCAGAGGCCCGTCAAAGCCGAAGCGGACGCGCGGTTCGGCGCCGGCGAGCGCCTCTTCTCCCGGCCGGAACGCCAGGTCGATCACGCCATTCATGCGTTGTTCTGCGAGGTCGAATGCCGCTTCGCCGGTGAATGCGGCATTGCCGTCACCCGCCGTGACGCTCTGCGCCCTGACCGTGCCGCCGGCGACGCTGAAAGGTACCTTGATGGCACCGACGACCGATTGACCGGTAAAGAGCACTTGCTCTGCCGCCTTGCGGACCGCGTCAGGCGAAATCTCGGTCGTCATGGCATCGGCGGCGGTCATCAGCGGCGCCAGCGCCGCCGTGTTTAGGCCGTTGAGCGTGACGCCGTTGAACGTCGCCGTCCCCGACCCGCTCGCCGAATGGGCCATTGCCCGCGGGGTCGCGCCCGAAGCTTCCATGGCAACGGCCAGATCGAACCGACCCGTTGCCACCGGACCGCTTTCGCGCGTCCATCCGGCGGCGGCAAGATCGCCGCCCTTGAGGTCGAAGCGCGAGCGCAGGAAGCCCGAGCCATTGGCGTTGCCGACTTGCAGCCGCCCCTCGAGCTTGCCCCCAAGCCATTCGCCGGCGGCGTCGCTCAGCGCCAGCTCGTCGCCCTTCCATTCGAGCTTCCCGGCAAAGCCGGTAACCGGACCGTAGATGCCCGGCCAGAAGCGCTTCGCCGTGACGTTCAACGCAACGTCGAGCCCTGTCCAGGCTGGCTGCGCGACCGGGGCCATCGACAATCCGCCGATCGACGCGTCCTCGAATTGCCCGAGAATGCCCTCGCCGAGCCAGCCGAGGTCGAGCGTGTCCACCGCAAGCTCGCCGACCGCCTTGCCTGCGGTCTTTCGGTCGATCGCCAGCGCGCCGGAAAAGACATTCTGGTCGACCTTGCCTTCAATCGTCGAGAGGGCAATTCTTTCTGCATCGGTGGTGATGTCGGTCGACAGCGTCACCGGTAGCCCGCTGCCCATTTGCGGCAATCCGATCCCCTGGAGGAGCAGGAACGGCTCCAGATCTTCGGTCTGCAGCGTCAGCTTCGCCTGCCCTTCGAGATAGTGGTCACGGGCAAGATCGAAGTCACCCTTGGCGGCGAGCGACGTTTTCTCGGTCGTGAAGGTCAGCGTGCCGTTCGCCTTGGAACCCTCCGTGCTCTGCAGCTTGACCGCCAGGATGCCGTTGGCATCCGCATCGAACGGCAGCGGATCGAAGCCCGCCTGTCCGACGAGGACGACCGACTGCGGATTTTCGAGTGTCGCCTCCAGCAGCATTCCCTTGCCGGTAAGCGCCTGGGCGACGTCGGGCGCCTGGTAGCTTGCGGCGATCTTGCTGCCGTTGGCAGTACCGATCACACCGAAGGTGACCAGCGCACTGCCCTCGTTGCTGCCGGCCGTCAACGTCACGTCCAAAGCGGCATCGGAATAATAGGGGCCGGCCTTGATGAGCTGCTGCAACGCCGGATGGGCGACCGCGTGTCGGCCGACCATCTCGAGGAAGGGCGTCAGATCCTTGGCGGCGAGCTTCATCTTCGCCGAAAGCACCGGCTGGTCGAGGCCGCCGCTCATCCGGCCGGAAAAGGCAAGCTGGGCGCCCGATAGCGAGCCGATCGCCACCCGCTCGGCCTGCAATTGCCCGTTCTTGAGCGTCAGGACCGCCTGCACATCACGCGCCTCCTCACCGAAGGCGGAAAATGCGTCGGCGGAGAGATCAGCGGCGATCGCATGCTGCAGCAGCGTTCCGTTCGAAGCATCGCCGGCGACGAGACCGGCCAGCGCCTGCAGCGCCTCCAGGTCGATACGGTTGCCCTTGAGCTGCAGCGACAGGCTCGGCTGCTGCTCCGCGAAGGACTGGCGTTCGATCCGGCCCCGAAGCGTCGCAGGGCCCGCCGCCAGCTCGAGGCCCTCGAACTGCTGCAGCGTGTCCGTCAGGTTGACGGTCGCGGCAAAGCCGGCCGTCTTCAGCTTGCGGATCGCCGGGTCCACGGACCCGGCCAGCCAGTTCGCCAGCCCTGAAGGCTGGTTGGAGGCGACCAGGATGTCGCCGCGGAAGGCGCGCTGTTCCTTGAGGTTCAGCCGCCCGCTGGCCTCCATTTGCGTCCGGCCGGGCAGCAGGGCCACGGCATTCTCGACGATCCAGCCGGCGCCATCCGGCCTGACGTCGAGCCGCACGTCCCGAACCGTCGTATCGCCGATCACGATCGCCGGCAGCTTCAGGCTGGCTCGGCCCGGCACCTGCGGGATAGGAATGTCGGCGGCGATCGCCAGCATTGCCTCGATCCGCTGGCGCAGCGAAATGGCAGGATCGCGGCCGGTCTTGCCACTGCGGCCGGAATTGCCGATGCGGCTGACGTCGATCTGCTGCCCATCGGCGATCAGCAGGAATTTCTGGTCCTTGCCGGTGTCGAGCGTCGCCTCGCCCGTGACGACGTAGGGATCGTCCGGCGGGCCAGCCTCGAAGCGGAATTCCGGGACACGGATACTTTCGTTCGTGAGCTGGAAATCGCCGTTGATGCGTAGCGCGCCACTTTCCTTGGCCTCGTCGGCCGGCCGGTTTTCGGTCAGCGTGAAGCGGCCGGCATAGACCGGTCTGAAGTCGACGACCTTGAGATCACCGTCGAGCTCGACACCGAACGGCCGCTTGTCCGGCGTCAGCCGCGCCCTGAGGCTCAGCGCCCCTTCTTCGTTCACCTCGTTGCTGGAAAGGGAAAAGCTGCCGGCTTCGCCATCGAGCGCCGCGCGGCCCTCCACCTTCCACGGGCCGGCAAGAGAGCGTGCCGACAGATCGGCAGAGAGATCGCTGACGCGGCGGGTCCGCCCCGTCTGCTCGTCGACGAACTCGATTTCACCGTCGACGATCTCGACCTTTTCGAGAACGACCGCGCTCGCCGGGATCGACGCGCGGCTCCCACGCGCCCAGTCCAGCGTGCCATCCGGGAGCAGGCGGATCCTCGCCTTCGGTCGATCGAGCCGCATGTCGAAGATCAGCGCCTCGCCGCTCAAGAACGGTGCAAGCTCGGCGCTCATGGAGAATTGCGCGATTTGGACGATCGGCTGGTCGCCCTCGGTGGGACCGACGCGCACGTCGTTGAGGGTTACCGTCGGGAACGGGAGGATGCGGGCATCGACACTGCCATGAACCACGACCGGCTTGCCCATGATGCGGCTCGCCTCGCGCTCGAAATCGTTGCGGAAGTTGGTCCAGTCGATGAACAATGGTGCGATCAACGCCGCAAAAAGGGCGACGACGATGAGCCCGCCGATGGTAACCAGAATTCGCGCCAGCACCGTGTCACATTCCCGTCTGTCTCATTCGCGCCCCTACCCGCATCCTTGAGCCGCTGATCCCCATAGTGTCAGGCAAAAATCTTGCCTGGGTTGAAAATATTGTCCGGATCGAGCGCGCGCTTGATCTGCCGCATCAGATCCAGCGCGTCGCCGAGTTCCGCCTCGAGAAACGGCATCTTGCCCTGCCCGATTCCATGTTCTCCCGTGCAGGTACCGTCCATCGACAGAGCCCGTGCGTTAAGCCGTTCCACGAAGGCTTCCGCCCGCGCAACATCGGCTGGATCCTTGTCGTCGAAAAGCAGCCCGACGTGAAAGTTGCCGTCGCCCGCATGGCCGACGATGGGGGCGACCAGCCCGTGTGCTGCGCTATCCTCATGCGTCGCCGCGACGCAATCGGCAAGCCGCGAGATCGGCACGCAGACATCTGTCGAAAGGATCGCGGCCCCGGGCACCAGCCCCTTTTGCGCCCAATAGGCATTGTGCCGCGCCTTCCAGAGTCGCGAGCGCTCTTCCGGATTGGTCGTCCAGATAAAACCAGTAGACCCCAATTCCGACGCTATTTCGGCGAACTGGCGCGATTGCAGCTCGACGCTCTCGGCGCTGCCATGAAACTCGACGAAAAGCGTCGGCGTCTCCGCGTAGCCGAGGTTCGAATAGCCGTTGCACGCCTTCATCTGCAGCGCGTCGAGCAGTTCGATGCGCGCCACCGGAATGCCCGACTGGATCGTCAGAATTACCGCATTGCAGGCATCCGCAATGGTCGGGAACGGGCAGACGCCGCCGGAGATGACCTCCGGTATTCCTTGCAGGCGCAGCGTGATCGACGTGACGATGCCGAGCGTACCCTCCGCGCCGACGAAGAGCCGTGTCAGGTCGTAGCCGGCCGAGGACTTGCGCGCCCGGTGGCCGGTCGAGATCTCGCGACCGCCGGCAACGACCGCCGTCACCGCCAGCACGTTTTCCTTCATCGTGCCGTAGCGCACCGCGTTGGTGCCGGAGGCGCGTGTCGAAGCCATGCCGCCGATCGAGGCGTTCGCCCCAGGATCGATCGGGAAGAAAAGACCGGTATCGCGCAGATAGGTATTCAGGTCCTCGCGGGTGACGCCGGGCTCGACCGTGCAATCGAGATCCTCGGCGTTGACGGCGAGAACGCGGTTCATGCGCATCATGTCGACCGATATGCCGCCGTTCGGCGCGTTGACGTGCCCCTCCAGAGACGATCCGGTGCCGAATGGGATCAGCGGCACGCGGTGCGCGCTCGCGATCTCGACGATCTCGCGCACTTCGGCGCCGTTCTCCGGAAAGACCACGGCATCCGGCAATTGCGCCGGAATATAGGTCGTCGTGTGGGTGTGCTGGGCGCGGACCGTCTCACCAGCCTGGAAGCGCTCGCCGAATCGCGCGGCAAGCAGCTCCTTCGCCGCAACGATACCGCTTTCGTTTCTCGTTCCCGCTTTGATTGCCTTCAACGCCACGAAAAACGCCCCTTCCCTGCAGTGCCTCGCGTCCCGGCCAGCCGCGCAAGGTCACTGTAACATTCCGAATTTCCGCCCGATTTTATTCCCAATTCGACACCGAATTAAGGAATTACGTGGCGACTGCCTCCACCCTGGCCCGGCGCGCAAGCCAGTGGACAGAGGTTGCCATGACCCCGGGCTCAAGCGCACGCTCGTCTTTCCGTGATGCACATCGGGACGAGACGTCCGAGGCCAGATCGGAAGCGCTGACATTTCAAGGCGCTACTGTGCAAATCGGAATCAATTTGTCCAGAAGTTCACGCAGGTTCGAAGCTTCGCAACGCACAAAATCACATTTGGTGGTACCCGCTTGTCACAAATGCCCCGTTTGAGCGACGACCTCTTCTGTCGGTCGACTGCCCTGCTGCTTCCTCGCTTGGCAGCAAGCAGTGCTATGATACGTCTACCGATGTCCGCGCCTGCACCCTACAGCGCCGCGCGTCTCATGCGATGCACAAAGGACGCTGTAGCACTTTGATTTGCGGCATATTTTGTCCTTAAGCGCTCCGATTTAAGGGGACCATGCCGGAGGAGAAGGTCGAATGCTTGGATTGCTCGCCCTGCTCACAGCGTCCGTCTTCTTCGGCGCTGCCATCTATATCAACGTGGCCGAGCAACCGGCGCGGCTCAGTCTCGATGACCGCTCCGCGCTTGCCGAGTGGGGCCCGGCCTATCGGCGGGGCTTCGAGATGCAGGCTTCCCTCGCCGCCGTTTCCGGGCTCCTCGGCGCCGCGGCATGGTGGCAGACCGGCGATCCGCTCTGGGGCCTCGGGGCAGCGGTGATCATCCTCAACTGGCCCTATACCCTGCTCGTCATCATGCCCGTCAACCGCCGCCTGGAGGCGACCCGGCCGGAAGAGGCGAGCAATGAAACCCGCGCGCTGCTCACGCGCTGGGGCAAGCTCCATGCCGGCCGAAGCGCACTCGGCGCGATTGCGGCGGCGATTTACCTGCTCGCCGCTCTGAGGGGATTCTAGCCTGTCATTACACTGTCACGAACAGCGGCTATTGAGATCAATAAATCTGGATCTATAGATATATGGAAAAGAAAACGGCCCTTGCCGCCCTTGCCGCCCTTGGCCAAGATACCCGCCTCGAAGTCTTCCGCCTTCTGGTGCGCGCCGGACCGGATGGCGTGCCGGCGGGCGAGATTGCCACGCGGCTCGGCACCATCCAAAACACGACATCGGCGCACCTGAAGGTGCTCGACCACGCCGGCCTCATCCATGCCGAACGCGACGGGCGCATCGTGCGTTACGTGGCCGATATGGCCGGCTTCTGCGACCTGCTCGCTTATCTCATGGAAGACTGCTGCAACGGCAATCCCGAACTTTGCCGCCCGGTCATCCGGGCCGTGACCTGCAATTGTTGAGGAGGTTAATCGTGAACGATCATAGACTATTCAACGTTCTCTTTCTTTGCACCGCCAATTCCGCGCGCTCGATCATGGCCGAGGCGATCCTCAATCGACTTGGCCGGGGCAAGTTCAAGGCGTTCTCGGCCGGATCGCAGCCCAAGGGGAAGGTTCATCCTCTCGCCCTGGAGCTGCTGCAGAGCCTCGACTACAACACATCTTTCGCGCGCTCCAAGAGCTGGGACGAGTTCGCCGGCCCTGACGCGCCGAAGATGGATTTCGTCTTCACCGTCTGCGACGATGCCGCCAACGAGGCCTGCCCCGTCTGGCCGGGGGAGCCGGTGTCAGCGCATTGGGGCGTGCCGGACCCAGCCGTGGCCGAAGGCAGCGAACCCGAAAAACACTTTGCCTTTTCCGAAGCCTATCGGATGATGAATAATCGGATATTGGCCTTCATCAGCCTGCCGATGCCCACGCTCGACAAGCTCGCCCTGCAGCAGCGCCTCGACGAGATCGGCCGCGATAGGCCGAACGGGGGCTGATAGCGATGACATTCGATCTCCGCCGCCGTCTCGCGGCCGAAGCGCTTGGGACCGCTATACTCGTCGCCACCGTTGTCGGCTCCGGCATTATGGCGGAGAAGCTAACGGACGACGTCGCGCTTTCGCTGCTCGGCAACACGCTTCCGACGGGGGCGATCCTCGTCGTGCTGATCACGGTCCTTGGGCCGCTTTCCGGTGCGCATTTCAACCCAGCCGTGACGATGATCTTCGCACTCCGGCGCGAGATCGAGGCAAACGCGGCGCTCTTCTATGTCGTCGCACAGATCGCCGGCGGCATCGCCGGCTCGCTTGTCGCGCACGCCATGTTCGAGCTTCCGCTCATCCAGATTTCAGCGACGGCGCGCACCGGCACCGGCCAGTGGATCGCGGAAGCGGTCGCCGCCTGCGGCCTCGTTTTCACCATCCTCGCCGGACTCCGCTTCCGGCCGGATGCGATCGCCTGGCTGGTCGGACTCTATATCACCGCTGCCTATTGGTTCACCGCCTCGACCTCATTCGCCAATCCGGCGGTCGCGATCGCGCGCGCCCTGTCGAATACCTTTGCGGGCATCCGCCCGGTCGATCTGCCCGGCTTCATCCTCGCCGAGATTTTCGGTGCATTGCTGGCGATGGCGCTTGCCGGCTGGATACTGGCGGAGGAGAAGGTAGCGGTTCACGCGCTCAACGAGCTAAAAGGTGCTGAATGACCATGGACGTCAAGATCTATCACAACCCCGCCTGCGGCACCTCCCGCAATACGCTGGCAATGATCCGCAATGCCGGGATCGAGCCGACGGTCATCGAGTATCTGAAGACGCCGCCATCGCGCGACGAACTCGTCCGCATGATCGCCGACGCGGGCCTGACCGTGCGCGAAGCCATCCGCGAGAAAGGCACGCCCTATGCCGAACTCGGACTCGACGATCCTGCGCTGACGGACGACCAGCTTTTGGACGCCATGCTCGAACACCCGATCCTGATCAACCGGCCGTTCGTCGTAACGCCGCTCGGAACAAGGCTTTCGCGTCCGTCCGAACTCGTGCTCGATATCCTGCCGGAAACGCACAAGGGACCGTTCAGCAAGGAAGACGGCGAGAAGGTGCTCGACAGCGAAGGCAAGCGCGTCCGCTAGACCGGGATGAATGTGCGCGGTTTTCCGTTCGCATCCGCTCTAACTCATTAGGATCGATCACGTCTATGACCTTACTGCATGTCGCCTCTAATCGTAGCCGATTAAAGGACAAGAACATGCAGCAATTCAAAGTGCTACAGCGTCCTTTGCGCGTCTGAAAAGACGCGCGGCGCTGTAGGTCGATCCGGCCCAAGGTCATCGTCATCTAGCGGTGCGATATGTCCTATCGTATCTCGACCATCGCTGAAGCAGCGTCCATCTCCTCGTGCAGCTTGCGCTCCTCGTCGGCATGCGGCTTCGTGAAGCGCGCGATGACGAGATAGGCAACCGGAGTGAGGTAGAGCGTCACGATCACCGCGAGGCCCAGCCCGCCGACCAGCACCCAGCCGAGTGCGATGCGCGCCTCGGCCCCTGCCCCGCTCGCCAGAACCAACGGCACAGCGCCGACGACGGTCGCGATCATCGTCATCATTACGGGCCTCAGGCGGATATTGGCGGCGTTCTCGATGGCGCCGCGTACATCCTGACCGCGATCGCGCAACTGATTGGCGAACTCGACGATCAGGATGCCGTTCTTCGCCATGATGCCGACCAGCATGACCAGCCCGATCTGGCTGTAGATGTTCAGCGTATTGCCCGTCAGGATCATCGCGAAGACGGCGCAGGCAAGTCCGAGCGGCACGGTCGACATGATGATGAGACCGCTGACGAAGCTCTCGAACTGTGCTGCCAGCACCAGGAAGATGATAATGATCGCGAAGCCGAAGGTGATGAAAAGGCCATTGGCGTTTTCGTTGAGCGTCGCCGCTTCCGCAAGCGGCATCACCCGCGAACCCGGCGGCAACAGCGGTTCCGCCATCTCCTCCACCATCGACAGCGCATCGCCGAGCGCGAGGTCCGACTTGAGGCCCGCGGAAAGCGAAACGGCGCGAAGCTGCGACTCGCGCGCAAGCTGCGGTGCCACGGCCTTTTCCTCGATCGTCGCGATTGTCGACATCGGCACGATGCGGCCATCGCCAGCCTTGACGAAGATGTTCTGCAGATCCGTCGGGTCGTTGAGCGGCGTCGTCGAGGAGAGCAGCTTGACGGGATAGGCATCGCCCTCGACGAAGATATCGACGACGCTGCTGCCGTCGAGCATCGCCTGGAGCGCCCAGGAGAGACCGCTGATATCCACGCCGAGGTCGGACGCGCGCTCGCGGTCAATGGTGATCGAGAGCTGCGCCTGATTGGCCTCATAGTTGAGCCGCACATTCTCGAAACGGCCGGTGTCCTCGATCGCGCGGACGAGCTTGGCCGCCGCGTCGCCGAGCTTTGTGTAGTCGTTGCCGACCAGGGCCACCTGCAGGCCATTACCGGCACCGCGAATGCCAAGACTGTTGGACTGGATGGCGAAGGAGCGGACGGAGGGAACTTTCGCGGTCACCTTGTTGATGTCGGCGACGATCTGCTGCTGCGTGCGCTCCCGCTCTTCCCACGGGGCAAGCGTCAGCACCATGAAGCCGCTGTTGGCATTGCTGCCCTGTCCCGAGATTGAAAAGACGTTGGCGATCTCGCCCGATTTGACCAGCGGCTCAAGGCCTTCCTCGATGCGACGCATCTGCGCCTGCGTATATTCGAGCGAGACGCCCTGCGGCGCGTTGATCCGGAGCATGACCTGCGAACGGTCCTCGTTGGGGGTCAGTTCGGACTTCAGCGTCAGGAAGCCGGCGGCGCCTGCCACGGTGAAGAAGGCTGCGACGACGAAGACGACGAGCGGCGCATTGAGGCATGCGCGAAGCGTCACCCGATAGAACGCCGCGGCCCGAGCCCCGAGCCGGCTCATCACCCCCTGATGGGCGTGCGCATCGGTCGTCAGCAGACGCGAGGCGAGCATCGGGCAGAGCGTGAGCGAAACGAAGGACGAGAGCAGGATCGAGAAGGCGAGTACGAAGCCGAACTCGCGGAAGAGCCCGCCTGTCTGCCCCGGCAGGAAGGAGAGCGGCACGAAGACCGCCGCAAGCGTAGCCGTCGTCGCCAGCACAGCGAAGAAGACCTCGAGCGTGCCATGCACGGCGGCCGCCCGCGGTCCGAGCCCTTCCGCCCTGCGGCGCACGATGTTTTCGAGCACCACGATCGCGTCGTCGACAACGAGACCGGTTGCAAGCACGATCGCAAGCAGCGTCAGGATGTTGATCGAGAAACCGGCGAGATAGATCGCCGCGAGCGTGCCGATCAACGCGATCGGCATCGAGATTGCCGGGATCAACGTCGCCCGCCAGTCGAGCAGGAAGAGATAAATGACGAAGGTGACGATGAATACCGCGACGAGGAGCGCGATCTCCACTTCGTGAATCGCGCCGTTGATGAAGACGGCGTCGTCGCTGGTGATCTTGAGTTCCGTTCCCTCAGGCAGGATGTCCGAGGAGATCGTGTCCACCACCTTATGCACGCCCTCGGAGATATTCACGGTGTTCGACTGGGCCTGCCGGACGATGCCGAGGCCGATGCCCTGTCGACCGTTGGAGCGCAGCGCCGACGTGCCCGTGTCAGGGCCGAGCGTCACCGTCGCGACGTCGCGCAGCCGCACATTGTCCCCGATGATGAGGTTTTCGAACTGTTCGGGCGTCTGGAGGTCCGCCGTCGCCCGGACGGTAATGTCCTGGCTGGCGCTGGTCAGCGAGCCCGCCGGAACGTCGTAGGACGCGTTGGAGAGCGCTTCGCGAAGATTGGCCACAGTGACCCCACGCCCGGCGAGTTTCGCCTGGTCCAGGTCGATGCGGAAGATCTTCTCCTGGTCGCCGTAGACCGTCACATCGGCGACGCCCTCGACCGCCGCAAGCCGGTCGCTGATCTCGTTTTCGACCAGTAGCGTCATGTCTTCCATGGTCATCGTGTCGGAGGTCAGCGCCAGCCGTATGATCGGCTGGCTGTCCGCATCCGCCTTGACGATGATCGGCTCGTCGGCATCGTCCGGCAACTGGCCGGCAACGCGGCCAAGCGCATCGCGGATGTCATTGGCCGCCTGGCCGATATCAGTCGTGTCGGAGAATTCGAGCGTCACGCGGCTGCGCCCGAAGGAAGAACTCGAGGAAATGCTCTTGAGGCCCTGGACGCGCGACACGGCGCCTTCGACGACCGAGGTCACCTCGCGGTCGATCGTTTCCGGCGAAGCGCCTTCGAACCATGTCGTCACGGAGACGACCGGCTGGTCGACCTGCGGCAGTTCGCGCATTTCGATGCCGTTCCAGGCGGCGAGACCGGCAACGACGATCAAAGTATTCAGCACCAGCGCGAAGATCGGCCGGCGGATGAAGAGCGCGGTAAAACCGCCCTTTCCCCCCTGGCCTCCGCCCTTGCCATGATGGCCGCCGAACCCGATGTTCATTGTGCCTCTCCCGCGACCTTCTGCCCGGCCTCGGGTTGGCTTTCGCCGACAACGCGCACTGCACCGCCGTCGCGCAGGCGCTGCACGCCCTCGGTCACGACACGATCGCCCTCCGCAAGAGCGGCCTCGACAAGCACCTTGTCCGGATTGCGCTGGATGATCTTGACCGACACTCGCTCGCTGCGGTCGCCTTTGACACGCCAGATATAGGATCCATCCGAACTCCACTGGATCGCCAGCGGATCGACCGTCGGATAACGGTCGCCGTCGAAGGCCATGGTGACCGAGAAGGACATGCCCGCCCGCAGCATGTCGTCGGGATTTTCAAGGCGCGCGCGGACACGGAGTGTCCGGCTCGCCTGATCGAGGCGGTTGTCGATCGCGTGGATGACGCCTTCGAGTTGCCGCCCGGGCTGCGCGATCGCATTCGCCGTCACCGGCTGGTCGACGAAAATCTTGCTGGCGAAGCGTTCCGGCACCCAGAAATCGACAAGAATTTGCGAGCGGTCGTCCACCACCGCGATCGGCGTCGAGGTCGTGACATAGTCGCCGACGTTGACGGTGATGATGCCGACGACGCCCTTCGAGGGCGCGACGATGTCGCGGCGCTTGAGATCGAGTTCTGCCGTTTTCAGCGCCAGTTCGGCCGCCTGCAGCGCGATTTCCGCATCGCGTACCTCGACCGCCGTCACCGCACGAGCGCTGCTGAGATTGCGATAGCGCTGCACCTTTTCCGCAGCACTGTCGCGTGTCAGCTTCGCCTGGTCCGCCGCAACCTTCTGGTCGTCGCTGTCGAGCCGCGCGATCACCTGCCCCTCGGCGATCCTGTCGCCGGACTTTACCAGGATTTCGGTGAGGTTGCCTGTCGCGGTCGGCGTCACCGTGACCGAGTGAATCGCTTCGCCATTGCCGATGGCATTGAGCCTGTCGTTGACGATCGCGCTCGCCGAAGGCCTGACGACGACCAGCGTCGCATCGCCGAAGCCGCCCTGGCCACCCTGCCCGCGTCCGTTGCGCTGCCCGCCTTGACGTTCGCCGCCCTGCGACTTCGACAGTTTATCGATCAGGGGATGCGAAACGCCGATCGCCGCCAGCGTTTCACCGGCGCCCGGCGCAAAACGCACCCAGGCAGCCGCCCCCACCACGAGCACAACGACGCTGACCGCCAGTTGCTTCCAAAGCCGCATTCACATCTCCAAATGAAAAGCGCGCTCCAGCGGCCCCCGTGCCGGCGGAGCGCTCCGATTTGCCCCGAGTATCATTATTTGCGTGCCTTCGGGCAATCTCGGAATGCCATCATTACGCAATTGTAATAAAAGCGAAATTGTTGGCGGCATGATGGCGCCCATCGCGGTGCGCCGATTGCGCAGCATTTTACTGGACAACCGGTGTTTACAGCCTCAACCGCTGGGCTATTCTCATTGCCGACAGCGCCGCGCGTCTCAGACGCGCAAAGGACGCTGTCGCGCTTTGAATCGCTGCATGTTCTTACCCTTAAATCGGCTACGATTTAAGGAAACATGCAGAGCACCACTTCCGATCGGTTTCGATGTTCAACGCATATTGGGGAGAAGGACGATGTGCGACGCCTGCATCATGGAATCGGTAAAGCAGCGAATGCTGTCGCGACGCGGCTTTTTCCGCGCGGCCGCGGTCGGCACCGCAAGTATTGCCGCCACGAGCATGGGCATGGCGCCGCCGGCACTCGCCGCCGGCCATACCAGCGTCACCGACCTCACCCACGAACTCTACGAGGAGTTTCCGACCTACTTCGGCCAACAGCAGTTCTTCCGCGAGCAGAAGTTCAGCTACGCCAAGGAAAAGTTCAACCTGTTCGAACTTCGGGTGAGCGAACACACAGGTACGCATGTCGATGCGCCGCTGCATTTCTCCGCCGACGGTCTGTCGGTCGCAGAACTGCCGGTCGAGAAGCTCGTCGTGCCGCTCTGCGTCGTCGATATCCGCGAGAAGGCGACGGGCGACGCCGACGCGCAGGTAACGCCGGACGACATCAAGGCGTGGATCGGCGCCAATGGCGACATTCCGGAGAACGCCTGTGTCGCCATGCTTTCCGGCTGGGCCGGCCATCTCGGCACCGACAAGTTCCGCAACGCCGACGCCGAGGGCAAGCTCCATTTCCCGGGTTTCCACGTCGAGGCCGCCAAGTTTTTGCTCGAAGAAACGCAGGCCGCCGGCATCGCCGTCGATACGCTTTCGCTCGACTTCGGCGCCTCGCCGGATTTCGCCACCCATTATGCCTGGCTGCCGCAGGGCCGTTGGGGGCTGGAGGCCGCGGCCAATCTCGACAAGTTGCCCGCCAAGGGCGCGACCCTGGTGCTCGGCGCACCGAAACACCGCGGCGGCACCGGCGGCCCGGCCCGCGTCTTCGCGCTTGTCTGAACAACCGACCGCGTAAATTCCGCGCAAAATCAATGTGAGTCCAAGGAGAAAGCATGAGCACTGTCGTCCCGCCGCCCGATCCGGAAGCCGACCCGCGCGTCAAAGCGGTTTTCGACGACATCCGTGCCACACGGAAATCGGACTTCGTCAACAACATGTGGTTCTGGCTCGCCTTCGACGCGGACCTCCTGGAACGGACCTGGGCTGAAGTGAAAGCGGTGATGGCGACGCCCTCCGCCCTCGACCCCTTGGTGAAGGAAATGCTCTATATCGCTGTTTCCGTCACCAACGGCTGCGGTTATTGCATTCACTCCCACACGGCTTCGGCCAAGGCCAAGGGCATGACGGCGGCGGAGCATGCCGACCTTCTGCGCGTCATCTCGCTTGCCGCCAAGATCAATCAACTGGCCACTGCGCTGCAGGTCCCGGTCGATCCGGCTTTCGAGGCGACGGGCGAAAATCGATGACTTCGAAATACCACCCGCATGCGTCCTCTTGGGGACAAAAACATGCAGCAATTCAAAGTGCTACAGCGACTTTTGTGCGCCAGAAAAAAGACGCACGGCGCGGTCGTCTTTCCACAGGCTTGTCTTCGCGCTTGAAGAATCCGGAATAAAAGAAGAACATCCTTTCTGGCCTTTCGGTCCCGAATCACTACATTGGGCCGCATGAGCAAAGGTTTTGACGACATTCCCTTCTTCGACGAGGAGCCGGCGCCGCGCAAACCCGCGCCCGCCGCCGGTGGTATCGCTGCGCGCGCCATGGCCGCCCGCGACAAGGCCAAGCGCCCGGATTATCTGTCCGGCCTCAATCCCGAGCAGACGGAAGCCGTCGAAACGCTCGAAGGACCGGTGCTCGTGCTCGCCGGCGCCGGCACCGGCAAGACCCGCGTCCTGACGACCCGCATCGCCCATATCCTTTCAACCGGCCGCGCCTTCCCCTCGCAGATCCTCGCCGTCACCTTCACCAACAAGGCCGCGCGCGAGATGAAGGAGCGCATCGGCGTGCTGGTCGGCCATGCGGTTGAGGGCATGCCCTGGCTCGGCACCTTCCACTCGATCGGCGTCAAGCTGCTGCGCCGCCATGCGGAGTTGGTCGGCTTGAGGTCGGATTTCACCATTCTCGATACCGACGACGTCGTGCGGCTGATCAAACAGTTGATCCAGGCCGAAGGGCTCGACGACAAGCGCTGGCCGGCAAAGCAATTCGCCGGCATGATCGACACCTGGAAGAACAAGGGCCTCGACCCCTCGCAGATTCCGGAGGGCGACGCCCGCGCCTTCGCCAACGGCAAGGGCCGAGAGCTCTACGCCGCCTACCAGAACCGGCTCCTTACGCTCAACGCCTGCGATTTCGGCGACCTGCTGCTGCACCCGATCCGGATGTTCCGCGCCAATCCGGACGTGCTCCGGGAATATCACGACAAGTTCCGCTACATCCTCGTCGACGAGTATCAGGACACCAACACCGCGCAATATATGTGGCTGCGGCTTTTGGCGCAGCGGCCGCGGGCTAAGACAGAAGCCAAAGCGGCCGCACCGGGCGAAGCCCGAGCCAGCCGAAGCTGGCCGGACGACGTTTCGTCCGCCCCCGCGGAGCGCAGCCGCGCCAGCGGCGACAGCGTGAGCGCTAATCACCGGGCCGAAGCCCGGCGAGGCCAAGCGGCCGTCGCGCCTGATGGCGCGCCCCCGCGGAGCGAGCCGCGCAGCGGCGACAGCGTGAGCGCAAATAGACACCAGCAGATAAACATCTGCTGCGTCGGCGACGACGACCAGTCGATCTATGGCTGGCGCGGTGCTGAAGTGGACAACATCCTCCGCTTCGAGAAGGATTTTCCCGGCGCCAAGGTCATCAAGCTCGAACGCAACTACCGCTCGACCGAGCATATCCTCGGCGCCGCCGCGCACCTGATCGCCCACAACGAAGGCCGCCTCGGCAAGACGCTCTTCACCGAACGCACCAATCCCGACGATGAAAAGGTGCATGTGCACGCCGCCTGGGATTCGGAGGAGGAAGCCCGCGCTATCGGCGAGGAGATCGAGCAGCTCCAGCGGCAGAAGCATAATCTGAACGATATCGCGATCCTGGTGCGTGCCTCGTTCCAGATGCGTGAGTTCGAAGACCGCTTCGTCACCCTCGGCCTCAACTATCGCGTCATCGGCGGCCCGCGCTTCTACGAGCGGCTCGAAATCCGCGACGCCATGGCCTATTTCCGCCTTGTCTGCCAGCCGGCCGACGACCTCGCCTTCGAGCGCATCGTCAACACCCCGAAGCGCGGCCTGGGCGACACCACCGTACGCACGCTCCACGACTATGCCCGCGCCCGCGACATCCCCATGTTCGCCGCCGCAAGCGACATCATCGAGACGGACGAGTTGAAGCCGAAGGCGCGCAAGGCCCTCTTCGACGTCGTCACCGATTTTCGCCGCTGGCAGACGCTGCTCGAAACGACGCCGCACACCGAACTTGCCGAGCAGATCCTCGACGAGAGCGGCTACACCGCCATGTGGCAGGCCGACAAATCGGCGGAAGCCCCGGGGCGGCTCGAAAACCTGAGGGAACTCATCCGCTCGATGGAGGCCTTCGAATCGTTGCGCGGCTTTCTGGAGCATGTCGCGCTCGTCATGGACGCCGAGCAGAACGAGGACATGGATGCCGTCTCGATCATGACGCTGCATTCGGCCAAGGGCCTGGAATTCGACACGGTGTTCCTGCCGGGCTGGGAGGAAGGCCTCTTCCCCCACCAGCGCGCACTCGACGAGGGCGGCCGCGCCGGCCTCGAGGAAGAACGCCGCCTCGCCTATGTCGGCATTACCCGCGCCAAGCGCCGCTGCCACATCTGGTTCGTCTCGAACCGCCGCATCCACGGCCTCTGGCAATCCACGATGCCCTCACGCTTCCTGGACGAACTGCCGATCGACCATGTGGAAGTGGCCGAACAGGACGTCTCCTATGGCGGCTACGGTCGCGGCGGCTATGGCCAGTCGCGTTTCGACAAGGCCGATCCCTTTGAGAACTCCTACCAGACCCCCGGCTGGAAGCGCGCCCAGCAGCACCGCTCGGAGGCCACCCGCGACAATTGGGGCACGCGCTCCGGCCACGCCGTCGAGCGCATCGGCTACGGCGAATCCGGCCCGCGCACCCGCATGATCGAGGGCGAACTGGTCGCCAAGTCGACGACCTCGGAACCGTCCCGATTCAACATCGGCGACCGCGTCTTCCACCTCAAATTCGGCAACGGCAACATCGCCGCGATCGAGGGCAACAAGCTGACGATCGATTTCGATCGCGCCGGGCAGAAGCGCGTGCTGGACGGGTTTGTGGAGCGGGTGTGATCAAGCCGAACATTGGCCGCCGCGCCTTGCTCAGTCACCGCAGCGGCTCTTTCCTGTGCTCGTCGAGGAATGAAGTCGTGCCGCGTCGACGCCGCCAATTCGTCGCGGCACTCAGATCACCATCTTGTACATCACGAAACCGGACTTCACCGCCACTTGGTCATAGAGCCGCATCGCCTTGACGTTGCTCTCGTGCGTCAGCCAGTAGACGCGCGGTGATCCCGCCCGGCGCGCTGCCTCGAAGACGCCGTTGATCAGCGCCTGGCCGACGCCCTTGCCGCGTGCGGCTTCGTTGATGAAGAGATCCTGGAGGTAGCAATTCGGCTGGATCGAGATGGTGCTGCGATGGAAGAGGTAATGTGTTAGTCCGATCAGCCGACCCTTGCTTTCGGCAACCAATGCATACATCGGCTCATAGGCATCGAAGAAACGCGACCAGGTCATGAGCGTGATGTCCGGCGTAAGCGCGGCCTCGCCCGCACGGCCGTAGAAGGCGTTGTAGCCTTCCCAGAGCGGCAGCCATCGTTCGTAGTCATTGCGCACGACAGGCCGGATCGAGAGGTCTTCGGTCATTTTTCGAACCCACCAGTAAAGACCTTGAAGAGCGCGAGAGGATAAACCCTGACATCAATCCGGTCCATGCGGCTGTGGCACGCTAACTCATCGCGCGACAATCGCTCAAAGGACATGCGGCAGACGTTCGAAAATTCAATGCCGCACGAAAGCGGAATGTCGTCGCGGTCGCTGATTGCTCACCCTCGATCGCCCATCGCCTCCTTCAGGAGCGCAACGACCTCCGCATCGGTGGTCTGGTCGAAATCGTTATAATAAATGCTGACCGCATGGAACGGGTTGGGGCTCGCGAGGCAGACCATCCGATCGACCTCCCGGCTGAGGCTGGTAACGGCGCTCGGCGGCGCTACCGGGACAGCGAGCATAAGGGCGGCCGCGCCTTCCTTCCGCAGTGCCTGGATCGCCGCTTTGGCCGTGCCGCCGGTGGCAATGCCGTCATCAACCACGATGACATTCCGCCCCTTCGGCGAAACGCGCGGTCGGTCGCCGACGTAAAGCGCCCGGCGGCGCGTAAGTTCGAGCCGCTGGCGTTCGGTCTCCGCGTGCACATAAACCTCGGTCGGATGGACGAGGCGCATCGCTTCGTCGTTCAACACAAGTTGCGGCTCTTCGCCGTCGACGAGTGCACCGAGGCCGAATTCGGCATGCCCGGGCGCACCGATCTTGCGGACGATCAGGAGTTCGAGCGGCGCGCCAAGATGGGCGGCGACTTCGAACGCCACGGGCACGCCACCGCGCGGCAGCGCCATCACCACGGGATCGGCGAAATCTTCGCGCTCAATCGCGCGCGCGAGCTTTCGGCCCGCATCGACCCTGTCCGCAAAAGGTAGGCTTTCACCGGGCATCGCATCCGCTCCCGCCGGCCTTCGCCGCGTCGCCACGCACAACCGCATTGCGGCAGGCCAATCGCTAAAATTGCATCAAATTTTGCCGGCTTTCGTTAATGCGCCACAGGTACCAATTGATGTCGCATATTGGCTGGAACGCAAGCCGCCTTTCTATTTTAGCACGACAGGCCGTTTCGAAATGAGCTTTCTCCCTGCCATATCGCTGTTGGCGCTTTTGATGATGCTGCCGGTCCTATTGTCGCTGCGGCAGACGGCCGTCGCCGGCGTGCAGTCTTTTTGCCTTGGCTGCGCGCTTTCGGCGGTCGCAATCGCCTCGGTGATGGTTGCGGATATAGTGTCTGCCTTTTTTCCCGTTATGCTGGGCTACGCCGCGCTGATATCCGCATCCCTCTTCATCCTTCTGGGGTTCCGCGGTCTCCTCGCGCTATCCGCTCCCGCTTTCCTGTTCCCGGCACTGGCGCTCACCGCCGGCATTGTCGGCCTGGTCGTCTCGTTGAACGGTTATAGCAGTTTCGGCGGTCGGCTGCTGATCGCGGGCGGTCTTGCCTCCGCCCTTCTTCTCGTCGCCGGCCTCGCCGCACTTGATCGCTGGCCGAAGGCGCGACGCGTGTGCCGCGCGGTTATCATCATTTCGGCCGCCATCGGCTGCGCTGCGCTGGTTTATGCGCTGAGCCCCCTCCATCAGGCCTCCGCTTCCCACACGGCTGTCGCCTTCGAGTTCGCCCTTGCGGCAATGCGGGTTGCCTTTCTGCCGCTCCTGTTCCTCGCCGTGATATTCACCGTCCAGGGCCGCGTCATCGCCGGTCTCAAGACCACGATTGCCCGCGACGGACTGACCGGCGCCTTGTCGCGCGCAGCGCTGATCGAGGCCGGAGAACGGATTTTCGCGACCTGCCTCGCCCGAGAACGACCACTTGCCTTCCTGCTCCTCGACCTCGATTATTTCAAGCAGATCAATGACCATTACGGCCACGCCTGCGGCGACATCGCGCTCAAGCATTTCGCCGAGACCGTGTCCGCCTTCCTCGACGGCCGTGGTGCTTTTGGCCGGATCGGCGGCGAGGAATTCGGCCTGATCCTGCCGGACCACACCGAGGAGCAGGCGACCACGCTCGCCGAGGCAATCTGCCGGACCGTGCGCGAAACGCCCGTCGCCCGCGTCCATCAACGCATCCGGCTAACTGTCAGCATCGGCATCGCCGCCGCAGTGCCGGGCGACGCGATTGCCGACGTGATGATCCGCGCCGATCTGGCACTTTACGATTCCAAAGCGGATGGCCGCGATCGCTGCACGATCGCCAGGCAGCGCCAGATCGACTCGAGCGCCCGCGCGCTCGCGGCGGCAGCGGCGCAGTTGCGCCAATCCGATCGCCCGGACCCGGAAAAGGCTGCTCCGCGTCATGGGACGCGCCGTCGGGCTTGACATTCAGGCGCTATGGCACCGCTGCATGCCTTGGCAAACCAGCCACGCAGTCGCTCGCCTTGCATTGCCGCGTCCGCCACCTATCTCAACGCTGCAATCCATCGGAGAGTATTTCATGTTCCGCCCCATCCGCATGCTGCTCCTTGCGAGCCTGGCCTGTGCCGCAGCGTCCCTCCCCACGCGCGCCGAAACGGTTGGCCAAGTGGGTGTCGACTGGCTCGGCAACGACATCAAGATCGACGCCGTTCGCGACCCCAAGGTCAACGGCGTCACCTGCCACGTGACCTATTTCGATCGCAGCGTGATCGACCGTCTGAAGAACGGCAACTGGTTCGAGGATCCGTCCAACAATTCGATCGCCTGCCGGCAGACGGGGCCAATCAGTATCGGCGACATCGATCTGTCGAAGGAAGGGGAAGAGGTTTTCCGCTCCGGCCTGTCGCTGATCTGGAAAGATCTTCTGGTAACCCGCATCTACGACAAGGCCAATGACACGCTGATTTACCTCGCGCATTCGCGCCAGCTGACGGATGGATCGGCCAAGATGTCGATTACCACCGTGCCGCTCTTTGGCCAGACCGTCACCTGGGAGAAAGGGCGCCCGCAATAGCGCCCGCAAAAATCAAGGCGACCCAAAAGTCAAGGTGGCCAAAAATCAAGGCGGCCAAAAATCAAGGCGGGTTGTCCCACCCCGCCTTGAGAGAAGATCGTTCACATTATCCGAATGTCATCTCGGGGCAACGATACCGGGGTAATAGTCACCTTCACCGGGGTCATAGCGTTGCTGAAGGGGCGATCCGCTATTCGGATATATGACCCGGCGGTTTTCGATGCTGCCTGTCGGCATCTCGTCAACAGTGGCCGGAGCGCGCCGGCTCTGCATCATAGGGGATCGTACCTGGTTCTGCGTGCCCGGAGGGTTGTTCGGGTCGATGCCCTGGTAATAAGAGTCCGCAAAAGCTGGCGCCGCGGCGCCGAGTACGGAGGACAGGGCAAATGCAACAACTGATGTTTTCAGCGAAACTTTCATGACATTGGCTCCTATGTTCATTCAGCATCCGGCCTCCAACGGATACCGAAAGGATAACATGTTTTGGGAGCAGTTGTTCCTTGCAAGCGGTGACGTTTTGTCACGAATGACTCATGCAACCGTGATGGAAGATTACGCAACTGTAACTTGACGCCGCTGTCGTCGGCCCTGCCAAAGTAGCGTGTGGCAGGTCGAAGACCGGAGTGTCGATCGAGAACAGGCCGCTCCCCGCTAACGGCGACGCTGATCGCCGTCCAGCATCCAACAATATATAGGTAAGATCGAGACTATGCTGTCACTCAGGGAACCGGTGCCGGGGGCATGATACCCTGGTAGTAGTCGCCTTGACCTCCACCCTGGTATTCATTCCGATAGTGTTCCCGCACGCGACCGGGGGCTCCGCTGACGCTACCCGTCGCCATGGGGTCGACGTAGATGCTGCCCGTCGGCATTTCATCGACGTAGTACGGGCGTCTTGGCATCGGTACTAACATCGTTCCTCTGTTCTGAGTCCCAGGAGGATTATGCGGATCGATGCCCTGATAGTAGCTGTCGGCAAGGGCCGAACCCGCAACGCCTGCAAGGGCAGACGAAAGCACGAACGCGGCCAAAGATGTTTTCATGAAAACTCTCATGGCATTGCTCCTGTGTCTGTAGCAGCACCCCGCCTCCCGAGGGATGCCGTGGTTTTTCAGCATAGGGCCCTCCCATGCTGTCATGGGATAACGCCTGCGCCGCGCTCGTGTTCCTGGAAGGGACCGACTATCGGGGCAGCTTTGCCCCTCGAACTTTGAAGCGCCTGGGCGGAAACCGCGGGCGATCTGCATCGTCGTCATAAGAAAAGGCCCGCCGAAGCGGGCCTTTTGCAGAAGGTCAGGCCTGCGTTCAGGCTATGCCGCCTGGGCCAGTTCGTCGGCGATGACGGTATCGAGATTGAGGAAGCAGACCATCGTCTTTTCGAGCGCAACGATGCCCCGGCAGAAGGCGCGCTGTGCCTCCGGAATGATCTCCGGTGCCGGCTGCAGGTCTTCGCTGCGGATCGTCATCATGTCGGAAACCTGCTCGACCAAGAGGCCGACGAGCTTGCCGTTGATGTCGGTGACGATGATCGCCGAGCGTTCGGACGGCTCGGTCATCTTCATGCCGAGGCGGCAGGCCATGTCGATCACCGGGATCACGGCGCCGCGCAGGTTGATGAGGCCAAGCACATAGGGCGGAGTATGCGGCATCGGCGTGACCGGCGCCCAGCCGCGAATTTCGCGGATCGCCATGATATCGATGCAGAACTCCTGATCCCCAAGGTGGAAGGAGACGATTTCGAGATAGGCGCCGGACTGCTTGATAGCGTTGCTCATGATCAGAATTCTTCCCAATTGTCGCCGGAGGCCGTAACGGACGGTACGGAGCCAGGCTTGTTGCCGAAAGCGCCCGCCAGCTTGCCCATCAGGGCCTTGGCGGGGGATGGAGCTGGACGGGTGGATGCCTGTGCGGCCGCGGGTTTGCGCAGCGGCACAGGCCTTGCGGAGGCCGCGTTGCCGGCCCGGACCGGAATGTTCGCCGTGGTCGGAGCGCTTGACCTCGCGGGCGTGCTGACCTTCGACGAAGCCTGCGCCGGAGCGGGTGCGGCCTTCCGAAACGCTGCCTCGCTCACCTGCCCATGGCGGAACTGGCCGACGAGCTCGCTGAGCTTCTCGGCGTCCTGCGCGAGCGTGTGGCTCGAAGCGTTGGTCTGCTCCACCATCGCAGCGTTCTGCTGCGTCATCTGGTCGAGTTGGCCGACCGCGGTGCTGATTTCATTAAGCCCCGTCGACTGTTCCCGCGCCGCCATTACGATCGAGCTCATATGTTCGTTGATGCGCGCGACGTCGGCGCCGATGCGGCCGAGCGCCTCGCCGGTCGCCTGCACCAGCTTCACGCCCGTGCCGACCTCGTTCCCGGATCGCGTGACGAGCGCCTTGATGTCCTTCGCCGCGCCCGCGGCCCGCTGGGCCAGTTCCCGGACCTCCTGGGCAACGACGGCAAAGCCCTTGCCCGCCTCGCCCGCCCGCGCCGCCTCGACGCCGGCATTGAGCGCCAGAAGGTTCGTCTGGAAGGCGATCTCGTCGATGACGTTGATGATCTTGCCGATTTCGTTGGAGGCGCCCTCGATGCGCGCCATCGCGGAGATGGCTTCGCCGACGATGCGTCCGGACTCTTCCGCATTGGTGCGCGTCTCGCCGACCATGCGGCTCGCCTCTTCGGCGCGCTCGGTCGCGGTCTTCACGGTAACGGTGATTTCCTCCAGAGCGGCCGAGGTCTGCTCGAGCGACGCCGCCTGCCGTTCCGTCCGCCGGGCGAGATCGTCAGCGGCACTGCGCATCTGTCGGCCGTTCGCTTCGATCGAAACAGCGTTCTCCTTGACGCTCGATAGAACGTGACTGAGCCGTTCGACGGTGTTGTTGAAATCGCGGCGCAGTACGTCGAGACCGTCTTCGAAAGGTTCGTGGATCGCGACCGCCAGATTGCCCTCGGCAAGCTGGTTGAGCGCCGGTCCCAGCGTATCGACAGCGGTCTTGATGCGGGCAACAGCCCGGTCGCGCTCGGCTTCCTGGCGCTGACGCTCCTCCTCGATTTCCCTGCGGCTCGCCATCGCGTTCTGCTCCAGCGAGCGTTTTTCGATCGCCGACGCCCGGAAGAGCTCTACCGACCGAGCCATCTCGCCGATTTCGTCACCGCGCCCGAGTCCGGCCACGCTGGCGTTCAGGTCGCCGGAATGGATCCGCTGCATGCCGTCGCGCAAGCCGAGGATACCTCGGCGCAAGCTATTGCCGTGGAACCAGATCAGCGCCAGCAAGCTCGCCATCGCCAGCAGCCCGGCGGCTGCCTGCAGGATGAGTGCATTCGTTGATGCAGCCTCGGTCTCGGCGATGCGCGCCGACGCAAGGCCGGCGGCCGCTTCGCTCAACTCAGCGAGTGCGGTGCCGACACGCTCTCCGCCACCGTCGATCGCATCGTCGATGCGGGCGAATTCGTCCGCTTGTGCTCCGGCGTCCACCAGCGCCTTCAGATCCACCTCGATCGCCTTGCGCAGTTCGGCAAGATCGGCATCGAAATTGGAGATGACTTCCGGTTTGCCAAGGAGACGCGCCAGCGCCTCGACATCGGCTTTCCCTGTATCGAGCGCGGCAAGCGAAGCTTTGATTTGGGCCGCGCGCTCGGGCAGGATCTTGCCCTCGTCGCGATCGACGATCGTATCCATTGCAGCGAGCACCAGCTCAAGACCGGCAAGCCGCATTTCCTCGGCCATCCTCATGCCGCGCTGGGCGGCAATCGCCTTTTCAAGGGTCTCTTCCGATTGCCGCTCCTGGTACAAGCCGACGGCGAGCACCGAGCCAAAGCCAAGGAAGGCGGCGGCTGCCAGCGTCGCCAGTCTCTGGCTGACCGAGAGGGTGCGTCCGACGGATGGAGAGGTGTTCATTGACTGGCAGTCCATGGCAATGGACCCGCCGCGGCAGGCGAGGTCCTCCGTTGCGATCGATGCGGAAGGCCGGGCTCGATCAACCGGATGACCTCATGTCATATCGAAGTGTGCACTTCTCCGCTTTCGGCGACACTGGCAAAGAGACCTTAACCATTCGCTAAAACATGGCTACCAGCTTTGCCGATCAACGGCTTGTCCTCGGCTCTTTCCTTGTCGCTTTCGAGTGTTATGATCGTCCTATGCACACGGACACGAAGAAATCGCTATCGCCCCTCGTCTTCGCCCTCGTCGCGGGTGTCTTCGCGCTCGTCGCACTCCTGGCTTTCCGGGGCTGGATCGAGCATGGCGCCGACATCTTCCTGTCGCTTGCCCAGGCCGGCATTTCCTGGTGCTTCTGACGCCCTGGTCGGAGCGGTTTGCGCAAGCTGCCGCATGAAGCGCCTGCGGCAATTCTCCCTTTGCGCCGGTGGTGGTGACGCGGTATCACAACGCCACGTTCACTGACGGCCCTCACGAAGGCCAAGCAAATCGGTAGGAGTGATGAAAACCATTCGCATCGTCCTTTGGGCGGCCATCCTCGTCATGGTGGCGATCCTCGGCTGGCTCACCTACGACATGACGCAATCGCGGCAACAGGCATCCTCGGGCCCCTTCGGCGTGCCGTTCACGCTTGTCGCACAGGACGGCAAGCCGATCACCGAACAGGCGTTCACCGGCAAGCCGACCGCGCTTTTCTTCGGCTTCACCCATTGCCCGGAAGTCTGCCCGACCACGCTTTTCGAGCTGAACGGCTGGCTCGAAAAGGTCGATCCCGACGGCAGCAAGCTGCAGGCCTATTTCATCACCGTCGACCCGGAGCGCGATACCCCGGACCTTCTCGGCCAGTACGTCTCCAACGTCTCGAAGCGCATCACCGGTATTTCCGGACCGCCGGACAAGGTTCTGGAAATGGTCAAGGGCTACCGCGTCTACTACAAGAAGGTGCCGGTCGACGAAAAGAATCCGAATGGCGACTACACCATGGACCACACGGCCTCGGTGTTCCTGCTCGACGCGAACGGCCACTTCAGCGGCACGATCGCCTATGGCGAGAACCCGGACACCGCCGTTCAGAAGCTCGAGAACCTGACCAAGGGTTGAGCCCCACTTCATCTTACGTTCCTCGAAGCGCCGGCCTACAGCGCCGCGCGTCTCTTCAGACGCGCAAAGGACGCTGTAGCACTCTGAATCGCTGCATGTTTTTACCCTCAAGTCGGCTACGACTTAAGGAAACATGCAGTAGCCGGCGCTTTGCGTTTCGGCCGGATACGTGATAGCCGCGAGGCCGACCACAGCCGAAGGACAGACCGTTGAGCGAGATAAGACTTTTCGTCACCAGCAGCGAGAAACAGGTCGAGGCCGTGCTCGATGTCATGAGCACGATCTTCGAGGACGAAGACTTTGCCATCGCGACGATGGAGATCGACGAGAAGCGCGACGTCTGGGAAGCCTCGGTCTACATGATGGCGGACGAGGAGGAGAGCGTCAGGGTGCGGCTCGTCGAAGCGCTCGCCGCGGATTTCTCCCATCTTCCGATCGAACGGGAAGTCCTGCCCGATATCGACTGGATCGCCAAATCGCTGGAAGGGCTCGCCCCCGTGCGTGCCGGACGCTTCGTCATCCACGGCTCGCATGACCGCGAGAAGGTAAGGACCGGCGAGATCGCGATCGAGATCGACGCCGGCCAGGCCTTCGGCACCGGCCACCACGGCACGACGGCCGGGTGCCTTGAAGTCCTCGCTTCCGTCGCGCATACGCGGCCGGTCCGCAACGTCCTCGACCTCGGGACCGGCAGCGGCGTGCTTGCGATCGCAGCGTGGAAGCTCCTGCATGTCCCGGTGCTCGCCACCGACATCGATGCGATTGCGACCCGCGTCGCGAGCGAAAACGCCCGCCGCAACGGCGTCGTCACCGGCATGACTTTCGCCACCGCCCCCGGTTTCCACTCGACGGCGTTCAGCGCCAACGGCCCCTTCGACCTGATCATCGCCAACATCCTGGCGCGGCCGTTGATGAAGATGGCGCCGCAACTTGTGGCCAATCTCACCCCCGGTGGTTCGGTCATCCTGTCCGGCATCCTCGCCGAACAGCGTTGGAAGGTGCTCGCCGCCTATAACGGCCAGCGCCTCAAACACGAGCGCACCATCTGGCGCAACGGCTGGGTCACCATTCATCTGACAAAATAGTTCGCGCCATTCGATTTGAAGCGAGACGATGCAGCACAAGGAAATTTCGAAGAGCGCCGTCACCGCGGCGTTTTCGTCCACCGCTGCGTCGTCAATATGTGAGAAGGACGGAAAACGAAAAGGGCCGCCCAGTCCATCATGACGGGCGGCCCTTTTCGAAACAAAGGCGATGCCAGAGGCATCGCCTGTGCCCGCGAGCTTGAGGAGGAGGAGCGCTCGAGCGGGCTTCTACCGTTCTGAAATTGGCCACCCTTGAGGGAGGAGGAGAACAGAATGACCAACTATTCTCAGAACCGCAGCTTTTTGAACCACCGGATGTTCATCCGTGTTCGTTGAGCGCGCTTATAAACCATTATTCCGATAGAGATAGATGCGTTGCAGCATGGGTGCCATGCATGTCACGCATATGTCCGCGGGATGGGCAAATGCTCTGGCTGACGGGCGCATATCCGCCACCCCATCCGCCTGTTCACGGCCGGATATCGCCTCTTTCCTCTGAAGCGCCCTTTCCGCTAACATGACGATCATCCCAGTCGCGGTTCTCCGCCAAATTGCCGGAAATAATCCATGTTTCAGTCCTTCGAAGTCACCTCCACGCCTCAGTTCGGCAAGGAGCGCACCGCCGCTCTGCGCGCCGCTTTCTCGGCCCTCGGCATTGACGGCTTCCTCGTCCCGCGCGCCGACGAATTCCAGGGCGAGTATGTGCCGGCTTCATCCGAGCGTCTTTCCTGGCTGACGGGCTTCACCGGCTCAGCCGGCGTCGCGCTTATCACGCAGCGTGAAGCGATCGTCTTCGTCGATGGACGTTACGTGACCCAACTCAAGGAGCAGGTCGACGGCAGCGTCTTCACAGGCGGCGACCTGATCGGCGAGCCGCCGCATGTCTGGCTGGAGGGCCATGCGCCCAAAGGGTTCCGACTCGGCATCGACCCGTGGCTGCATACCGGCGCCGAGGTCCTCAAGCTGCAGAAGGCGCTTGCGGCAATCGGCGGTACCCTCGTCTTCCTCGACCATAACCCGCTCGACAAGATTTGGACCGGCAGGCCCGCCGCTCCCCTCGGCCGGGTGACGATCCAGCCGATCGAGCACGCCGGCCAACTGGCGAAGGACAAGATTGCCGCGATTGCCGCTGGCCTCGAAAAAGCGAAGGCCGCCGCCGTCGTCCTTACCGACCCCTCCTCGGTCGCATGGACCTTCAACATTCGCGGCAGCGACGTGCCCCACACGCCGCATCCGCTCGCCCGTGCGATCATCCCTGCAGACGGCCGCGCCGAGATCTTCCTCGACAAGCGCAAGACCGGCATCGAACAGGAAGCCTACCTGACCCAGCTTGCCGAGATCGCCGCGCCAGCAAGTTTCGAGGACCGGCTGGCGGCGCTGGCAGCGACCGGCGCCGCGATCATGATCGACCCCGACCTTGCGCCCTTCGCCATCGGCGAACTGATCCGCGCCAAGGGCGGCTCGGTCGTCGGCGCAGTCGATCCGACCCGCCTCCCCCGCGCCCGGAAGAACGACGCGGAGATCCAGGGTTCGCTCCGCGCGCATCTGCAGGATGGCGCCGCGATGGTGGAATTCCTCGCCTGGCTTGACCAGACCGAACCCGGCAGCGTGACCGAAATCGCCGCGACGGAAAGGCTGGAGGCCGTGCGCGCGACCGTCGGCGAGCGCATGCAGAATCCGCTGAAGGACATCTCCTTTGATACGATTGCAGGCGCCGGCTCGCACGCGGCGATCATGCACTACCGCGTGACAACGGATACGGACCGGACGATCGAGCCGGGAACCATGTTCCTGATCGATTCCGGTGCGCAATACATCAACGGTACCACCGACATCACCCGCACGGTCGCGATCGGTGCCGTTCCGGAGGAGCAGAAGCGCTTCTTTACGCTGGTGCTGAAAGGCATGATCGCGATCAGCACGGCGCGCTTCCCCAAGGGTTCGCGCGGCGTCGATCTCGATCCGCTTGCCCGCATCGCGCTCTGGAAGGCGGGCGCCGACTATGCCCACGGCACCGGGCACGGCGTCGGTTCCTATCTTTCCGTGCACGAGGGGCCGCAGCGTATCGCCCGGCTCTCGACGCAGGAACTGCTGCCGGGCATGATCCTTTCCAACGAGCCCGGATACTATCGTCCGGGCGCCTTCGGCATCCGCATCGAGAATCTCGTCGTCATCCGCGAAGCCTCGGAGATCGAAGGCGGAGACCTGCCGATGCTCGGCTTCGACACGCTGACCTACTGCCCGATCGACCGGCGCCTCGTCCTGCCTTCGCTGTTGACCGACGAGGAGCTTGCCTGGCTGAACGCCTATCATGCGGAAACGCGTGACAAACTCATGCCGCTCATCGCGAGCGACGACACGCGCCGCTGGCTGGAGGCCGCCACGGAAGCGGTCACACGCTAAAACTCGTGTCGCGTCAAACGGTTAGATCGCTTCATAAGTTTATTGGAACGGTGAAGCGATCTAACGAACAGCCCGTCGAACCAAGAGCGTCTTTCCACACCACCGACCTACAGCGCCGCGCGTCTTGTCAGCCGCGCAAAGGTCGCTGCAGCACTTTGAATTGCTGCATGTTTTTGTCCTTAAATCCGGCTTCGATTGAAGAAAACATGCAGCAGCGCGCGATCTCCGTCGCCGATGGAAGGGTGGGAGGGAGGCCCGGCGGCGTAGGTTGGGGGCTACAGGGGGGCGGCCGGGCCTCAGTTGGGAGGTACGTATCTCTACCAACGACAATGTTATATTTCCCGCGCTGCTCCGGTGTAACCCGGAAATTTTACGGGATTGCACGTTTGATTTGAAAATCGTCAGCCGGCTACTTAGGAGGCGCCGCGCTGTAGGCCTGAAAGTTGCCGCCGCGCCGCAATCCTATGGCGGCCGCCGTCCAGATTTCCGGCTCGCGGCGGATTGACCCGCTCCGGATTATGAACCGAAAGGTCGGGGCGACCCGGGCTCTTCCGTTCAGATTCCCAACATTTTCTTTGCTTCGCCGAGCGCTGCCTCAGAGCCGGCGTGATCGCCCGACTGGTGCAGTTGTTCGCCCTGCTGGCGCAACTGTTTGACCTTGGCCATGTCGGCTTCGGAAAGGGAGGCGTTGGGCAGAGCCGCGTCTATCGCCGCCATCATGGTGGGGCACTGGTTGGCAAAGGCAGTCACAGGTGCGAGCGCCAACAAGAGGGCAATCGAAATCCTGATAATCATGAGGTCAATCCTCCAAGTCCGGAGGGCTGATGTGCCTCTCCGGCAACCAAGGGATGATAATCCAGTATTGGTTCAGCGCCAATGGCGGGCGCCCGACCCGTACCCGCCGGTAGCGGGAAGGACGAGAGAGCTACAGGATCACGTGCCGGATCACCATCACCGCGACCCAGCCGACAACGAGCATCCGGAGCGTCGAGAAACGCATGCCAATCGCGAAGGCGACGAGCATCGACACCGCGACGTCGAAGCCGCCATAGACGAAGGCCGGCGCAACCAGCGTCGTCAGGACTGCCGCCGGGACGGCGTTCAGCGCCGCTTCGAGCCGCGGCGGAATGCGCTTCAGCTGCGTGATCAGCACATAGCCGCCGAACCGAGTCGCGAAAGTGGCGAGTGCGGCGGCGACGATCAGGTAGATGAGGTTGAGGTGCTGTGCATCCACGGCTCAGGCCTCCTTTTCCACGGTCGCCGACTCTCGCCGCAGGCGATGCTCCGGCGGCAGGACGGCCGCGAGCAGGATGCCGGCAAGCGCACCGATGCTGACATGCCACGGCGAGCCGACGAAATGCATGGCAGCAACGGAGGCGACGGCGCTGGTCGCGACCACGGGAAGGAAGCGATCGCGCTTGCGGAAGCCGAGCACGAGGCCGAGGAAATAGATTGGCAGCAGGACATCGAGGCCGATCGACTTCGGATCGCCGATCAATTGACCGAAGATAGCCCCCACCAACGTATTGATGATCCAGGGTACGTAGATCACCAGCCCGAAGCCGAGGTACCACGCGAATGTAACGGGCAATCCACGCTCGCCGCGCTGCTCCGTCTCGGCATATTGCGGATCCACGAGCAAGAAGAAAGCGAGAAGCTTCTGCCCGAAACTGAAATGGGAGATGTACTTGGCGATCGAGGCAGAATAGAGCACGTGGCGGAAATTGACCGCGAAGACCGAGAGCACGACCAGCCAGGGCTGGACGTTGTTGCCGAAGAGTTCGATACCCACCATCTGGCTGGCGCCGGCATAGACGGTGGCGCTCATGAACACCGCGTCGGCGATCGTAAAGCCGTTGTCGACTGCCAGCGCCCCGAACAGCGCGCCGAAAGGCGAAGCCGCCAGCATGATGGGAAAGCCGCTCCGCAGCCCCGCTCGGAAATCGTCTCTGTTCATGAACTTCTCCCGCCGAAACCGGAGGCATGTCCGCGAACCGGCATGGGGGGACAGATAGGCGCTGCCGCACGCGGCGACAATTCAATTGCGCTGATACAGTGATTGAATTTTCTGATGTTTGGCGTGCTACTGCATGTCTTCTTAAATCGACCTCGATTTAAGAACAAAGGCATGTAGCAATTCAAAGTGCTACAGCGTCCTTTGCGCGCCTGATAAGACGCGCGGCGCTGTAGGGACTGACCGAATCCGCGCGGCGCCGACGGCGCCGCTGGATCGCAAAGACCAAACGGAGCGGAGGCCCGTGCCCCTTACAGCGCCGTGCGTCCATCAGGACGCACAAAGGACGCTGTAAGTCTTTGAATCTACGCATCGTGCCTTCCGAAAATCGATTCCGATTTTCGGGCCGATGCGCTAGCGCTTCAACTGGAACGTATGCTCGATAGCCGGGAAAGTCCGTGCCTTCACCTCATTGGCATATTCCTCGACGGCCTTCGAGATTGCCGGGGCGAGTTCGGCGAAGTGCTTGACGAAGCGCGGCTTGAAATCGTTGAAAATGCCAAGCATGTCGTCAGAGACGAGAATCTGGCCGTCGCAGGCGGGCGACGCGCCAATGCCGATCGTCGGCGAACGCAGGGTAGCGGTAATCTCGCGCGCGACCGGTTCGATCGTACCTTCGACGACGATCGCGAAAGCGCCGGCGTCATCGATCGCCTTGGCGTCACGGCGGATCTTCGCCACTTCCTTTTCGTTGCGGCCGACCGAGCGGTAGCCGCCGGTGGTGTTGACGAGTTGCGGCATCAGGCCGACATGGCCGAGCACCGGAATGCCACGGCTGACGAGAAAATCGACGGTCTCGGCCATTTCCGCCCCACCCTCCAGCTTCACCGCGCTGCAGCCGGTTTCCTTCAGGATGCGCGCGGCGCTGCGGAAGGCCTGTTCCTTCGATTCCTGATAGGAGCCGAAGGGAAGATCGACGACGACGCAGGAGCGTTCAGAGCCGCGCATCACCGCCTGGCCATGCGCGATCATCATGTCGAGCGTGACGCCGACCGTGGTGTCGAGGCCGTAGAGCACCATGCCCAGCGAATCGCCGACGAGCAGGAAATCGACATGGGGATCGAGCAGGCGCGCGATCGGCGTCGTATAGGCAGTGAGGCTGACGATCGGGCGTTCGCCCTTCAGGGCTTCGATACTGGCGGGGCTGAGCCGCCGCTTCGCGGTGTGTACGCTCATTCTCAGGCTACCTTTGCAAAATGGGCAGATTTCGGTGCGATAACACGGTTATCGAGCAGCTTCGTGCTGCCGAAGCGAACGAAAAGCAACAGCAGAACCGGCTTCTCGCCGACTTCGAGGATCGGCTCCAGCGTTTCCGGATCACGCAGCGCAACGACCTCCGGCCGAGCCAGCGGTTCTGCCGACAGGAAGTCGATGACGCCCCTCTCGACCGCGCCAGGTTCGGTAAGGCCGCCAGCGATCAACCGTTCGGCCTCGTCCAGCGCCTTCGGCACGATCGCCGCGGCGCGGCGCTCGTCGGAGGTGAGATAGACGTTGCGCGATGAACAGGCGAGGCCGTCGGCCTCGCGCACCGTCGACACGCCGATCACCGAGACGGGCTGCGCCAGATCCTCGACCATGCGGCGGATGATCTGCAGTTGCTGGAAATCCTTCTCGCCGAAATAGGCACGGTCCGGCTGGACGATGTTGAAGAGCTTGGTGACGACCGTCGCGACGCCAGCAAAATGGCCGGGCCGGACCGAACCCTCGAGCTCAGAGCCGAGCTTCGGCACGTCGACCACGGTTTCCATCGGACGCGGATACATGTCGGAAACGCCGGGCGCGAAGAGAAAATCGACGCCGCCCTCGGCAAGCATCGCCTGGTCGCGGGCAAGATCACGCGGATATTTGGCAAGGTCTTCGTTCGGCCCGAACTGCAGGGGATTAACGAAGATGCTGGCAACGACCACGTCGTTCTCGCTGCGCGCGCGGCGCACCAGTTCCATGTGGCCGACATGAAGATAGCCCATGGTGGGGACCAGACCGATGCCCTTTCCCGCTCGCCGATGCTCGGCGAGAGCCGCGCGCAGTTCGGCGATGGTGGTGATCGTTTTCATCTCGGACCCTCCAATCCGCCGGGGCACCGGCACGGCGCGCCCGGTTTCGCTGATATGGCCCATGGCGAGCCCCGCGAAAAGGCAATTGCACAAATTTTGGCTGCACAGCTCTATCTTGTGCAGCGCAAAAAGACAAATGGAAATGGTGCATGAGACGGGGGGCGCCGCGTTCAAGAAGCAGTCCGGATCGCCGGCCTGCCTGATGTTAATCAAACTTGACGAGATTGAGCGCAGGCAGCGGACCACCGGGAAACTGGGCGAGCTTTCCGCCGACCGAGAGCGGGCCGAGATCGATGCCGAAGAAGCCGAGCCGGTCGATCAGGCCACCGACCTCCGCCTTGGCAGCTGCGTCATCACCGGAGAAGAAGAGCACGCGGCGGCCACCTTCTGCCTTCGGATCGCCGGAGACGAGGTGCGGCTGCAGATGGTTGAAGGCTTTGACGACGCGTGCGCCGGGGACGAGGTCGGTGAAAATCTCGCTTGAAAGCCGCCCGCCGAGTTCGGCGGGCTTGAAGAGCGGCGCCTCGATCGGGTTGTTCGCGTCGATGACGACCCGGCCCTCCCAATCCGGCAGACCGGAAAGCGCCTTGGGCAGCTTCGACCAATTGACGGCGACAAACACGAGATCGGCGCTTGCGGCCTCTTCGCGCGTCCCGGCGGTGATGTAGGGAGTGAGTTCGCCGACAAGCTCTTTTAGGCTCTCCGGCCCGCGGCTGTTGGAAATGACGGCCGGGATCCCCGCCCGGGCGAGGGCCCGGGCAAAGGCCGATCCGATGTTGCCGGATCCGATAATACCGATGGACATGGCGGTTTCCTTTCGATGTTGCGAGTCGCTGCGACCTCAGGCCGTGAAGCCGCCGTCGGCGACGATGTCGGCGCCAGTAACGAAGGCGGCTTCGGGGCTCGACAGGTAGGCGACGACGCTCGCGATCTCCTCCGGCTTGCCATAACGGCCGATCGCCATGCCCGGGCCGACGATCTTGGAGACCGGCCCGCCATCAGGGTTCATGTCGGTGTCCGTCGGACCGGGATGCACCGTGTTGACGGTAATGCCACGCGGCCCCAGATCGCGCACAAGACTGCGGTTGAAGCCGGCGACCGCACCCTTGGTCAACGTGTAAAGCGAGGCGGTCGGAAATGCGGCGTAGCGCACCATCGAGCTGCCGATGTGGATAACGCGCCCGCCCGCCTTCATGTTGCGTACCGCCTCCTGCGTGGCAACGAAGACGCCGGTGACATTGACCGCGATCATTCGATTGTAGTCCGCCTCGGTGATCTCGTCGATCGGACCGCCGAGCGCGATGCCGGCATTGTTGACGAGGATGTCGATGCCACCGAACGTCTTGACCGTTTCGACGACGGCGGCGCGCACCGCCGCAGCGTCACCGGCATCGGCCCTGATGGCAACGGCGCGGCCACCCTCGGCCTTGATCGCGGCAACCACGGCGGCGGCCTTCTCGGGCGAGCCGTGATAGGTGATGGCGACGGCGGCACCGTCGGTTGCAAGGCGCTTGGCGATAGCAGCGCCGATCGAGCGGGACCCGCCGGTGACGAGGGCGACTTTTCCCTGAAGGTTCTGGCTGGACATTGTCTTCACTCCATTGAGGTTTCGATGGAGTGGATATTGCCATTTCATTCCGCTAAGATTAGTCAGAAATCGCTTTCATCATTTTCAACGATTACTTGAGATTTCATGGAAACGCTGGCCAATCTCGAATCCTTCGTCCGTAGCGCCGAACAAGGGGGCTTTTCCGGTGCCGCCCGGCGACTCGGTCTGACGCCGGCGGCCATAAGCCGCAATGTCGCGATGCTCGAGAGAAACCTCGGCATTCGCCTTTTCCATCGCTCAACCCGCAAGCTGACCCTGACGGAGGACGGTGAACGCTTCCTGACGGCAATCCGCGATAATCTCGAAGGACTGCAGGCTGCAATCGCCGAGGCGGGCGGCGAACGGCGGGAACCTGCGGGCGTGCTCAAGGTCAGCCTTAGCCCGACCTTTGGCACTGACCACATACTGCCGCTTCTGCCGGATTTTTTGAAGAGTTACCCGGGGATCCAGATCGACTGGCAGTTCGACAACCGGCAGGTCGATCTGGTCGCCGAGGGTTTCGACGCGGCAATCGGCGGCGGCTTCGAGCTCTCGCCCGGTATCGTCTCGCGCGTGCTGGCGCCCGCCCATATCATCGCCGTCGCCTCACCCGCTTATGTGGCCGGCCGAACCCTGCCGCTCGATCCCGCCGGCCTCGGCGAGCTTGACGGCATCGTCATGCGCTCGGACCGCACCGGCCGCATCCGTCAGTGGATGATGCGTAACGCCGCGGGCGAGGAGATGGCGGCAGCGCCGAAGGAGACGATCGTCGTCAATGATCCGGCCGCCATGTGCCGCGCCGCCCTTCTCGGTCTCGGCGTGACTTTGATCGCGGTACCGGACGTGTTGCCCCATCTGGAATCCGGCGCGCTTATCCGGCTCGTTCCCAAGTGGTACGCCGATGCCGGCCCGATATCGGTCTATTACGCTAGCCGCACGCTGCTGCCCGCAAAGACGCGCGTCTTCATCGATTTTGTCGCCGATCACTTCAAACGGCAGCGACTCGCAGAGCGTTTTGCCGGAAGCCTCGGCTGAACTGCGGTTGAAAGCCGCCACGCGAGCACCAGTTAAAATTCGTCTCCGCCTGTCGGCTGAGGAAGCCGCGGGGCGTCCTTGTCACGTTAGAGGCAAACATCCTTCACGAGGAAAATCCCATGCGCATGATTTTCGTAAACCTACCCGTCAAAAACCTGGAAGCCTCCCGAACTTTCTTTTCAGCCCTCGGCTTCACCTTCAACGAACAGTTCTCGGACGACACGGCCGCCTGCATGGTCATCGACGACAATATCTTCGCCATGTTGCTGACCGAGCCGAAATTTCGCGATTTCATCACCGGGGAGATCAGCGACACGGCCAAGGGAACGGAGGTCATCACCGCCCTCTCCGCCACTAGCCGCGCCGAGTGCGACGACATGCTCGCCAAGGCCCTCGCCGCCGGCGCCAAACCGTGGAAGCCGGCAATCGACTACGGCTCGATGTACGGCATCAGCTTCCAGGACCTCGACGGCCATGCCTGGGAGTTCATGTGGATGGACATGTCGGCCGAGCAGGCGGCGTGATCAGCCGCGCCGGAGCGGAGAACGGTGAAGGCGTACCGCTTTCCCTATTGTTTTCGACTGGGCTCTCCCTTTGCTCCGTCATCCTCGGGCTTGACCCGAGGATCCAGTCTCAAGCGGCCTTCCGGCTCGCCAGGCGCTGTCGGGCACTTTGTACTTGGATCCTCGGGTCAAGCCCGAGGATGACGGAAGGGTAGTGGCCCGTGATCCTGTACCGACAGAAGCCGGTGGCGACGTCATTACCGTCTGTGCTGCGAGAGACTCAATCACGCCCCGGCGCACTGCTGCACCTCCCTACCCCCCGATCAGCGCCAGCCACTCGTCCTCGTCCATAGTCTGAATGCCGAGCTCGCGGGCCTTGTCGAGCTTCGAGCCGGCGCCCGGACCGGCGACGACGATGTCGGTCTTCTTCGAGACCGAACCCGCCACCTTGGCACCGAGGCTTTCGGCCTTGGCCTTCGCCTCGTCGCGCGTCATCTTTTCGAGCGAGCCGGTGAAGACGACCGTTTTGCCGGCGACCGGGCTGTCGGCCACGACCGGCATCTCCGCATTTTCCGGCGTCACCTCTTCCAGAAGCCGCGAGACCACCTCGACATTGCGGGGCTCCTTGTAGAACTCGACGATGGCGCGGGCGACGACCTCACCGATGCCGTCGATGCTGTTGAGCTCGTTCCATGCGTCGCCGGCAAAGCTGCCCGCCTCGACCATCGCCGCGCCAAAGTGGTCGTAGCTGCCATAGGAGCGCGCGAGCAGCTTCGCCGTCGTCTCGCCGACATGGCGGATGCCGAGCGCGTAGATGAAGCGGTGGAGCGCGATCGAGCGCCGGTTCGTGATCGCCTCGAAAAGCTTTCGGACGCTGACCTTTCCGAAGCCCTCGATATTTTCGAGCTTGGTAAGCGAGGCTTCCTGCCGCCGCTCCAGCGTGAAGATCTCCGGTGCCGTGCGGATCCTCAGGTTGTCGTCTTCGCTTTCGAAGAAGAATTCGATCTGCTTGGAGCCAAGCCCTTCGATATCGAAGGCGTTGCGCGAGACGAAGTGCTTCAGGTGTTCGACCGCTTGCGCGCGGCAGACGAAGCCGCCGGTGCAGCGGCGGACGGCATCGACCTTGCCGGATTTCTCGTTGATGTCGCGCACCGCGTGACTGCCGCAGACAGGGCACGTGGTCGGGAATTTGTAGGGCTCGGCGCCCTCGGCACGTTCGTCCATCACCACGTCGACGATCTGCGGGATAACGTCCCCTGCCCGCTGGACGATGACCATGTCGCCGATGCGGATGTCGCGCCCTTCGCGAATCGGTTCGCCGCTATTGCCGACACCGCGGATGTAGTCCTCGTTGTGCAGGGTCGCGTTGGTCACCACCACGCCGCCGACGGTGATCGGCTCCAGCCGCGCGACCGGCGTCAGCGCGCCGGTGCGGCCGACCTGGATGTCGATGCCCTTGAGCCGCGTGAAGGCCTGCTCGGCCGGAAACTTGTGCGCCGTCGCCCAGCGCGGCGAGCGCGAGCGGAAGCCGAGGCGCGCCTGCAGGTCGAGCCGGTCGACCTTGTAGACGACGCCGTCGATATCATAGTCGAGGTCGGGCCGCTCGCGCTCGATATGATGATAGTGCTCCAGCAGTTCGTCCGCGGAAGAGAAACGCTGCATCAGCGGATTGACCGGGAAACCCCAGGCCTTGAATGTCTCGACCATCCCGAGTTGGGTGTCGGCCGGCATTCCCGACATCTCGCCCCAGGCATAGGCGAAGAACCGTAGCTTGCGGTTCGCCGTCACCTTGGCGTCGAGCTGTCGCAGCGAGCCGGAAGCGGTGTTGCGCGGGTTCACATAGAGCGGCCTGCCCTGCGCCGCCATTTCGGCGTTGAGTGCAGCGAAATCCGACTTCGCCATGTAGATCTCACCGCGCACTTCGACGACATCCGGGGCGTCGGCGGGAAGCCTCTGTGGAATCATGCCGATCGTGCGGACATTGGCGGTAACATTCTCACCGGTCGTGCCGTCGCCGCGCGTCGCGGCCGTCACCAGCCGCCGGTTTTCGTAACGCAGCGACATGGAAAGCCCGTCGATCTTCGGCTCGGCGGTAAAGGCGATCGAATGATCCGGGAGCCGCCCGAGGAAGCGATAGACGCCGGCGACGAAATCGCGGGCGTCCTCGTCCGAGAACGTGTTGTCGAGCGACAGCATCGGCCGCGCATGGACCACCGGCTGGAAGGTCAGCGAGGGGGCCGCGCCGACCTTGCGCGAAGGGCTGTCCTCGCGGATGAGCGCGGGAAACCCCGCCTCGATCAGGTCGTTGCGACGCTTCAGCGCGTCATAGTCCGCATCCGAGATTTCGGGCGCGTCCTGTCCATGATAAAGCGCATCGTGACGGGCGAGCTCCGCCGCAAGAAAGGCGAGCTCTTCGGCCGCTTCCGATTCGGTCAACTGCTCGACGGGTTTTCTTTCACTCAACATGGGCGACGACTCCGGATTGGCGAGTCGTTTTTTAGAGCAACTGTTGGGAAAGAAAAGCCGCTTTCAGGCACCGCTTGCAGCCTGAAGCCCTCAAGGATAACCAAGATCACTATCGCTTTCTAACCGACGAGCATCAACGTCAGAATCGGCTCGCCACCAGCAGTAACGCGCCGATTGTTCACGAAGGCTGCGCACTCAATCAGCGCTTCATATTGCTCCGGACACCGGCGCATAAAGGATGCTGCATCGTCGATCCGAAGTACGGCGAATTCACCTGCCGCAACGAACGAGGTTGTCATCCCGCTCGGGGGGTCGTCAAGATAAGACATGCAGTCAATCCACGCATCCATGTTGCAGCCATAAAACGCAGGAAATCCGAGTATCGAACGGAATACGGAATGAAAAGTCTGCCAATCGACGATTTCATTGGTGGGGATCGTGAAGATTTTGGTTTTCATGCGCGAATGCGTCTCATGCAGCAAAGGTAGGGTCGGTGTTTTCTAGAACGCGCAATCCACGGGAAAGCCGCAAACTAGCCGTTGCCGGCGAGCAGCCGCGCTGCTGCCGCCCTCGCCTCCTCGGTGATCGAGGCGCCGGCAAGCATGCGGGCGATTTCTTCCGTACGCGCCCTGTCGTCCATGCGGGCGACGCGGGTGGCGATCATTTCAGATTTTTCCGCCGACGGGCCCTTGGAGATCAGAAGATGCGTCGCCGCGCGCGCGGCCACTTGCGGCGCGTGGGTAACGGACAGCACCTGGACATTCTTGGAAAGCCGCTTCAGCCGCTGGCCGATGGCATCCGCAACCGCCCCACCGACGCCGGTGTCGATTTCGTCGAAGACGAGCGTCGGTGCCGAGCCGCGATCGGCAAGCGCCACCTTCAGCGCCAGCAGGAAGCGCGAGAGTTCGCCGCCGGAGGCGACCTTCATGATCGGTCCCGGCCGGGTGCCCGGGTTTGTCTGCACATGGAATTCGACGAGATCAATGCCGTCAGCGGTCGGCGAGGTTGGATCGCTCGCGACCTCGACCATGAAACGCGCCCGTTCGAGCTTCAGCGCCGGCAGCTCCGCCATCACGGCGGCCGAAAGTGCCTCCGCCGTGTGGTGGCGTTTCTCGGAAAGCGACCGGGCCGCCCCGTCGAACGCTGCCCTCGCCTCGCCCACCTGCACTTCCAGCTGCTTCAGCTTCTCCTCGCCGGCGTCCAAATCGGCAAGGTCGGCAATCATCCGCACGGCAAGCGCCGGCAGTTCGGTGACCGGAACCGAGTATTTGCGGCTTGCAGCGCGCAGGGCGAAGAGACGCTCCTCGGTGCGTTCCAGTTCCTTCGGATCGAATTCGGTATCGCGGAGCGCCCGCTCTACCGCCATCTGGGCATCCGAAAGCTGGTTGAGCGCGCCGTCCAGAAGCTCCACCGTCTCTTCGAGCAGACCCGGGGCTTCATGACTCTTGCGCTCGAGCCGGCGGACCAGCGAGGCGATCAGTGGTACCGGTGAGCTATTGCCGTTCAGAAATTCGGATGCCTCGCTGATATCGCCGGCGATCCGCTCGGCCTTCATCATCCGCGCCCGGCCCTCGGCCAGTTCCTCCTCTTCGCCGTCGCGTGGCGAAAGCGTCTCCAGCTCTTCGACCGAGGAGCGCAGATAGTCGGCTTCGCGTGCCGCTGCCTCGACGCGCTCGCGGTGTTTCTTGAGATTGCGTTCCGCATCCCGCCAGCCGCGGTAGAGCGCTCCAACCTCCTCTGCCGCCTCCGACGTGCCGCCGAAAGCGTCGAGCAGCGCACGGTGCGCATCGGTATCGACCAGCGCCCGGTCGTCGTGCTGGCCGTGGATTTCGACGAGCGTCTGGCCGAGCTGGCGCATCAGCTGCACGCTAACCGGCTGGTCATTGACGAAGGCTTTGGTGCGACCGTCGGTCGACTGCACGCGGCGGAAAATCAGGTCGCCATCGTCGTCGATGCCGTTTTCGCGCAGCATTAGCCGCGCCGGGTGGCCGGTCGGGACATCGAAGACCGCAGTCACCTGCCCCCTGTCCTCGCCGTGGCGCACGAGCGAGCCATCGCCGCGGCCGCCGAGCGCCAACGAGAGGCTGTCGAGAAGGATGGATTTACCCGCGCCGGTTTCGCCGGTCAGCACGGAGAGCCCGGCATCGAAGGTGAGGTCAAGCCGTTCGATCAGGACGATATCGCGGATCGAGAGCTGCGCGAGCATCCGGTTTCGTATCTTCCTTGTCGAGCGCTGAGCAGGTCAGGCGCCGATGAGCCTCTTGCCTGCGCGCGCAATCCAGGACGTACCGCTTTCGCGCGGCTCAAGTCCGCCCGATTGCAGCAGTTTGAAGGAATCGGCATACCACTGGCTGTCCGGATAATTGTGCCCGAGCACCGCCGCCGCAGTCTGCGCTTCCGTGGTTACACCCATGGCGTAATAGGCCTCGACGAGTCGGGCAAGCGCTTCTTCGACCTGGTTCGTGTTCGGATACTGCTCGACAACGACGCGGAACCGGGAAACGGCGGCAAGATATTCCTTGCGCTCGAGATAGTAGCGACCGACCTGCATTTCCTTGCCGGCGAGCTGGTCGCGGGCGAAACGGATCTTCGCCTGGGCATCCTCGACATAGTCGGAGTCCGGATATTTGTCGAGGACCGTCTGCATCGCCTCGATCGCCTTGCCGGCCGCCTTCTGGTCCTGCGTTACCGAAGGGATCTGCTTGGTATAGGCGAGACCCTGAATATATTGCGCATAGGCCGCATCTTCCGATTGCGGGTAGAGGTTAAGGTAGCGGCTGGTGGCGTTGATCGCGTCCTGATACTGGCCGTTGCGGTAGGCAACGAAGGCGTTCATCACCAGCGCCTTGCGGGCGTATTCGGAGAACGGATGCTGCTTGTCGAGCGCTTCGAACTTGCGCGCCGCTTCCGTCGTCTTGCCGGCATTGAGGTTGGCAAGGCCCTGGTTGTAGAGAACCTCCGGCGGATCGGTTTCCGCCGCGAGCTTGGTGATGTCGATATCCGGGTCGTTCTGGCAGGCTGTGATCAGGCTGCTGCCAACCACAGCCGCAACAACGACCGCGGCGACGCGCACCGATTTTCTTATGTCGAGCGAAACTGCAAGAACCATCGAATATTCCCGTTTCATTCGGCGGACCGCGTCCCGCCAGACCTGCGCGTTTTAGAGCAAATTGCCTCAAGATCGCAACGTCATGATCAGCAATTCATGCAAATTTGTGGCGGTATGCAGTGCTTTGCACGTTTTCCACGGATGAAAGCCGTCCAATACTTGGCGCGGAAGCATGTTCCTGGCCGCAATTCGGCTTCCGGGAATCATCCCGCACAATGAAAATGCCGGCCTTTCGGCCGGCGACTGGAGAAGAACTGACGTTTATTGTTATGCGGACCAGGGCGCAAAACCCGGAGCTGCGACGGCGACCATATCGCGTGAGCGGGTGCGCTGACGCGGCGTGGCCGTTTCGACGACCTCGTAGGCGGTGGGGTCGCTGAGCAGCGCCTTCAGCGCGTTCGCGTTCATCTTGTGGCCGCCGCGATAGGAGCGGTAGCAACCGATGAAGGGAGCACCGGCGAGAGAAAGATCGCCGACAGCATCAAGGGTCTTGTGGCGGACGAACTCGTCCGCATAGCGCAGCCCCTCGACATTGACGACCGTGTTGTCGTCCGAGATGACGACCGAGTTTTCGAGCGACGAGCCGAGCGCAAAGCCACCGGCCCACAGCCGTTCGACGTCGCGCATGAAGCCGAAGGTGCGTGCGCGCGACAGTTCGCGCTTGAAGACCGACGGCGTCATATCGCCCTTCCAGGCCTGACGGCCGATCAGCGGGCAGTCGAAGTCGATCTCGACCTCGAAGCGCATGCCGTCATAGGGCGTGAACTCCGACCAGGAAGCGCCCGAGTCGATGCGCACCGGCTTGATGATGCGGATATAGCGGCGCTTCACGGCCAGCGCCCTCAGGCCGACCTGTTCGATCGCGTCGATGAAGGGCTCGGAGCTGCCGTCCATGATCGGCATTTCGGCGCCGTGAACCTCGACGAGCAGGTTGTCGAGGCCGAGCGCGTAGATTGCTGCCATCACGTGTTCGACCGTGGCGATCGACGTCGCAGGCGAGAAGCCGAGAACTGTGCAGAGGTCGGTGTTGCCAACCTGCGACGAGACGGCCCTGAACTCGGCGACGCGGCCGCCAGCGAGAACGCGCTGAAACACGATGCCAGCGTCGGCCTCGGCCGGATGGAAGGTGATCGACACTTCCACGCCGGAATGGACGCCAATTCCCTTCAGCGTAACCGGGTTCGCAATCGTCGTCTGAAACCCGAGGAGTTCAATTCCCATTCTCGTCTTCACTTTCACTCAATGAGGTCCTGGCACTCGATACGGCGCCGGCCAAATGCACCAAGGATGCACCGATGTTCAAGGCGCAAGTCAGAACCTCGAGGATCCGCACCTATTGGCCAAACCCTCGGCTCTTCGAACTAACAGCGCCCGATCGAATCGTATGCGTCCCCAATTCCGATGCTGAAAATAAGATTTTGGAGGCACCATTCCAAATCACTGTTCGTTTCGCATTGTTACGCAATTGTCATGTGCGCAACACAAATTACAAGCCATTGAAATAATGAAGAAAATCGAAAAATGCCCGGGCGGCTGCCCGGGCATTCGGCAAGGTGAAGGAACAGTCCTTCAAGATCAGTTCGACTGGCGGCGAAGGAATGCCGGGATTTCGAGCTGATCATCTTCGTGCGAGCGCGCCTGCGGCGAGACGCGGCCGTGATCGTCAAGCTGACCGCGACGCGGTGCATAAAGGCTCGCTTCCGGCGACAGCGGGCGGCGCTGCTGCGACGCTGCGCTCGGTGCTGCCGCCGTCATGTCGGCCGAGACGCCGTGATCGTCGTCATCGCGACGGGAAAGCGAATTGGTGATTCGCTTCAGGAGCCCCATCGGTCCACGCTCTTCCTGGTGCGCGGGAGCGGCTTGCGCGCGATGATCGATCTCAGCCTTCACGACCGGCGGGAAGTCCTCGACCTTCGGCATGCGCACCGGTTCGGCCTGCTGGCGCATGACCGGAGCCGGCTCGTGGCGGACCGGCTGCGGCTGCACTTGCGGCTGGACGTGTGCCTGGACCGGCATCTCGACCGGACGCTGCACCGGCGGGGCCTGACGCACTACGGGAGCGGCCTCCACCGGCGCGGCGCCGGCGAAAAGCTTGCTTTGGGGCCGAAAGGCTTCCTCTTGCATCTGTTGGACGTGTTGTACCTGTTGAACCGGCGCAGCGACCTGGGCGCGGGCGGCGATATCGAGTTCGCGCTCCATCTCGGCTTCGCGGATTGCGAGTGCGATCTGGTCGACCGTGTTCTGCTGCTGCACGGGCTGAGCGACCGGCTGCGGTGCCGGCTGCTGATGCTGGGCGACTGGCTGCGGCTGGGCCGGGATTGCGGCGGACGGGCGAACGATCGGCTTCGGCGCTACCGGACGAAAGTCAACAGTACGACCGGCCACCTCCGCGGCCGTGCGATCGATACCGGTTGCAACGACGGAAACGCGGATCAGGCCTTCGAGTTCTTCATCGAAGGTGGCGCCAAGGATGATGTTGGCGTCGGGATCCACTTCCTCGCGGATACGCGTTGCAGCCTCGTCGACCTCGAAGAGCGTGAGGTCGCGACCGCCGGTGATGGAGATGAGCAGGCCCTGAGCGCCCTTCATCGAGGTTTCGTCGAGCAGCGGGTTGGCGATTGCGGCCTCGGCGGCAGCCATTGCACGGCCTTCGCCCGATGCTTCGCCGGTGCCCATCATGGCGCGGCCCATCTCGCGCATCACCGAGCGGACGTCGGCGAAGTCGAGGTTGATAAGGCCTTCCTTGACCATGAGGTCCGTGATGCAGGCAACGCCCGAATAGAGGACCTGGTCGGCCATGGCGAAGGCGTCCGCGAAGGTCGTCTTGTCATTGGCGATGCGGAAAAGGTTCTGGTTCGGGATGACGATCAGCGTGTCGACCGACTTTTGCAGTTCGGTAATGCCCTGATCGGCAAGGCGCATGCGGCGCTGGCCTTCGAAGTGGAAGGGTTTGGTGACGACGCCGACGGTGAGGATGCCCTTGTTGCGAGCGGCCTGGGCGACGATCGGAGCCGCGCCCGTACCGGTGCCGCCGCCCATGCCGGCGGTGACGAAGCACATGTGCGTGCCGTTCAGGTGATCGATGATCTCGTCGATGCACTCTTCGGCGGCTGCGCGGCCGACTTCCGGCTGCGAGCCGGCGCCGAGACCTTCGGTGACGGCGACACCCATCTGGATGATGCGTTCAGCCTTGGTCATGGTGAGCGCCTGCGCATCGGTATTGGCGACGACGAAGTCGACGCCCTGCAGGCCCGCGGTGATCATGTTGTTGACGGCGTTGCCGCCGCCGCCACCGACGCCGAAGACCGTGATGCGGGGCTTCAGCTCGGTAATATCCGGCTTTTGCAAGTTGATGGTCATTTCACTGTTCCTTCTCGTTTTCTGGCCGCCTTGCCGAGCCGGCCAAATCCTTCAAAACTCAAACACCTGTTACCTCCGACGCCCCTGCGGCATCGGCGAAACTCAGAAACTCTCTTTCAGCCACTGCCCCATGCGCGCGATACGGCTGTTGCCGCCGCCGAAGGTGGCGAACATGCCGCCGTGAGCAGCATGGGTCTCGAGATCGGCGACCTGCGGATAGATCATCAGTCCGACGGCCGTGGAGAACGCCGGCCCCTTGGCGGCGGCCGGCAGCCCGGACACACCGAGCGGGCGACCGATGCGGACATTGCGGGCGAGGATGCGCCGCGCCGCTTCCGGCAGGCCGGTCAACTGGCTGGCGCCGCCCGTCAGCACGATGCGCTTGCCGACGATCGGGCTGAAACCGGAGCGCTGGATGCGGTCGCGGATGAGCTCCAGGGTCTCCTCGATGCGGGCGCGAACGATGCGCGAAACCAGCGCCCGCGGCACATGGGTCGGCTGGTCGCGGTCGTCCTCGCCGATCGGCGGGACGGAGACGATGTCGCGCTCGTCGGCGCTGTTCGGGAGCGCGGATCCGTGCACGACCTTCAGCCGCTCGGCATCCTCGATGCGCGTCGAAAGTCCGCGAGCGAGATCGGTAGTGACATGGTGACCGCCGAGGCTGACGGCATCGGCATGAACCAGCTTGCCTTCGGCGAAGACGGAAATCGTCGTCGTGCCGCCGCCCATGTCGATCGCCGCGCAGCCAAGCTCCACCTCGTCGTCGACGAGTGCGGCAAGACCGCTGGCATAGGGCGTCGCAACAATGCCCTCGACCGAGAGATGGGCGCGGTTGACGCAGAGCTCGAGATTCTTGAGAGCGGCCCGCTCGACTGTCAGCACGTGCATGTCGACGCCAAGGACGTCGCCGAACATCGCCAGCGGATCGCGGATGCCACGCTCGCCGTCGAGCGAGAAGCCCGTCGGCAGCGAATGCAGGATCGCCCGGTCGGAGCGCAGCGACTGCTGGCCGGCAGCGGCGAGCACCTTCTTGAGATCGCTGGCATCGACCTCCTGTCCGCCGAGATCGATCGTCGCGGTATAGACGTCACTCTGCAGGCGGCCGGCGGAAACATTGACGATCAGGCTGTCGATCGTCAGCCCCGCCATCCGCTCCGCGGCGTCGACCGCAAGCCGGACGACGCCTTCGGCCGCGTCGAGATCGGCGATGACGCCGTTCTTCACCCCGCGCGACTTCTGATGGCCAATGCCGATGATTTCGATGTTGTGGGTGCGCCCCGGCAAGATCTGGCTTTCGGCGCGCGGCGTCAGCCGGCCGATCATGCAGACGATCTTGGTCGAGCCGATATCGAGCACCGAAACGACATGCGACCGCTTGGAAGACAGCGGCTTCAGACGCGGAAGACCTAAATTGGAAGAACCGAACAAACTCATATCCGCTTCTCCTGGGCTTTCAGCATCTTCTCCCTCGCCTTCAACGCGACTTCCCGCCGGGCAACGGCTTCCGGCGTCAATTGTACTGTGGTGCGGTCTTCAAGCCTCAGATCGACAGCGGCGATGTCGCGCTCGAGAAGCTGGTGCTTCTCCTCCATCTCGGCGAGAACCTTCATCGCCCGCGCGACGTCGTCCTCCGGAAGCTTGACGATGATGCCGTTGTCGAGGCGCAGGTCCCACCGCCTGCTGGAAACCCGCACGAAAGCCTTCACGCGCGAGCGGAACTCCGGCCAGCGGGAGAACTCGTCGTAGAAACCGGCGGCCGCCGTCTCGGCGTCGCGGCCGACGAACAGCGGCAGGGCGGCGAACTTGTTGTCGCGAAGCGGCGCGATGACGCTGCCGCTACGCTCTATCAGCGACAGGTCGGAACCGTGCTGCCAGATGCCGAAAGCCTTGCGCTCCTCGAGATTCACCTCGATCGTGCCCGGATAGACCTTGCGCACGGTGACGTTCTGCACCCAGGGCAGTTCGCTGATCAGCCTGCGCGCCTCGGCGATATCGAGAGCCACGAGCGACGTCGTGCCGTCCAGTCCGAGTTGCTGAAGAATATCGATCTCGGATGTCTGCTCGTTGCCGGAAACCCGCACGTCCTCGATTGCAAAGCCTGCGGCGGTCGTCGAGGCCTGAGCGAAATTCTGCGTGTGGCCGCCGAGCGACATGCCGTAAAGGCCCGTCGCCGCCAGGAAGGCAGCGGCCGAAAGCGTGCCGGTATGCGCCGGAAAGCGGATGCGGCCGGTACCGAGGCTCACCAGGAAACGGGCGACCTTGCGCAATGGACGCGGCAGGACGAACGTCTCATCCGCCTCGGCGGCGACGCCGAGCGGGTGACGCACCCTTTTGCCCCTTCTGCCCCTCAACGCAAACACGATGCGTCCTCCACCATCCACCTGAGAAACTCACCAAACTGAAGGCCCGCATGCTGCGCCATCTCGGGCACCAGGGAGGTCGGGGTCATGCCGGGCTGGGTGTTGATTTCCAGCCAGATCAACTCGCCTTCGCCGGTACCGCGATCATCGAAGCGGAAGTCGGATCGGCTGACGCCGCGGCAACCGATTGCCTGATGCGCCTTCAAAGCGAGTGTTTGTATTTTTTGGTAAATATTTGGTGAAATCTGCGCCGGAATGACGTGGCTTGAACCACCTTTTACGTATTTTGAATCATAATCGTAGAAGGCATGCCCCTGCGGAATGATCTCGGTGACGCCAAGTGCGACGTCGCCCATGACACCGCAGGTCAGCTCGCGGCCAGCGATGTAGCGCTCGACCATGACACGATCGCCGTAGCGCCATTCGCTCGACGTGATCACCTGCGGCGGATGCGACTGATCCTCCTTGACGATCACGACGCCGAAGCTCGAGCCTTCGCGAACCGGCTTCACCACGTAGGGCGGCTTCATCGGGTGCTCGTTGCCGAATGTCCGCCGATCCATGATCAGCGCCTCTGCAACCGGAATGCCGGAGGCCTTGGCGACATGCTTGGCCTGCGCCTTGTCCATCGCGAGCGCCGAGGCAAGCACGCCGGAATGCGTGTAGGGAATCTCGAGATATTCCAGGATGCCCTGGATCGTGCCATCTTCGCCGAACGGACCATGCAGGGCGTTGAAAGCGACATCCGGGCGGAGATCGCCGAGAACGGCAGCCACATCGCGGCCGACATCCACGCGCGTGACGCGATAGCCTTCGGCCTCGAGGGCATCGGCGCAAGCAGCCCCGGAAGACAGGCTCACCGGCCTCTCCGAGGAAAATCCGCCCATCAGGACAGCAACATGCCTGCCGCTCATCAAAACCCCCAAACAATGCGCCACTATCACAATGCTTGCTTGCGCCTGGCTGATTCCGGCTGCCGAGTCACCGGTGATAGAACAGGACCACTAGAACGGCATTATGGTTAATGAAGTGTTTACTTTGGTTAACTCTTCTCACGAAACGCATCAGGTTTGGCACCGGAAAACGCCTGCCGAAACAGTGCAATTAGGCAGAAAATCAGTGCCTTGTGCGGCCGCGTTTAGAAACGAGTGCAGAAGTCGGAAAAATAATGGCGTCGGGCCTCCCCCAAAGGCGACTGCGCCTACCGCAATAATGCTGCTCCGGCCGCCAATTTAGTTCGCATTTCTTACTATTTCCGGCTTTCTCCGGATCGAAACATGCGCTAAGAACCGGGGACCGCCTCCCAAGACGGCAAGACAATCATATCAGGAACAAGACAATGACAGACGCGACAACCTCGCTGTCGCCGAAGGATAGTGCGTTGCATCGGCCGGCAGTGAACTCTCCCGGCCGGGTGCTGTTCGCCAGCCTCGTCGGCACGACGATCGAATTCTTCGACTTCTATGTTTATGCGACCGCGGCGGTGATCATCTTCCCGCACCTCTTCTTTCCGTCGGCGGATCCGACCTCGGCAATGCTGCAATCCTTCGCCACCTTCTCGATTGCGTTTTTCGCTCGCCCCTTCGGCGCCGTGGTCTTCGGCCATTTCGGCGACAAGGTCGGCCGCAAGGCGACGCTGGTCGCCGCGCTGATGACCATGGGTATTTCCACCGTCGTCATCGGTCTCCTGCCGACCTACGCGACGATCGGCATCGCCGCGCCGCTCCTGCTTGCGCTGTGCCGCTTCGGTCAGGGCCTCGGGCTTGGCGGTGAATGGGGCGGCGCCGTGCTGCTCGCGACAGAGAACGCGCCGGAAGGCAAGCGGAGCTGGTATGCGATGTTCCCGCAGCTCGGCGCGCCGATCGGCTTCATCCTTTCCGCCGGCACCTTCCTCGTGCTCGGAGAAGTGATGAGCGAAGAAGACTTCCTCGCCTGGGGCTGGCGTGTGCCCTTCATCGCCAGCGTGCTCCTCGTCATCGTCGGCCTTTATGTCCGCCTGAAGATCACCGAGACGCCGGAATTCCAGAAGGCGATCGACAAGCATGAGCGCGTTCAGGTTCCGGTCGCCGCGATCTTCCGTTCCCACAAGCGCAGCCTCGTGCTTGGCACTTTCGTAGCGCTCGCGACCTTCGTTCTGTTCTATCTGATGACCGTCTTCTCGCTCTCCTGGGGCACGGCGAAACTCGGTTATTCCCGCGAGCAGTTCCTGGTCGTCCAGATGGCGGGCGTCGTCTTCTTCGGTCTGATGATCCCGGTTTCGGGCATTCTTTCGGATCGCTTCGGCCGGCGCCTGGTTCTGGTGCTGACCACCATCGGCATCGGCCTCTTCGGTCTCGTCATGGCTCCGCTGATGGCGAGCGGCCTTGGCGGCGCCTTTGTCTTTTCGATCATCGGCCTCGGCCTGATGGGGCTTACCTACGGGCCGATCGGCGCGGCGCTCGCCGCCCCCTTCCCGACGGCGGTGCGCTATACCGGCGCGTCGATGACCTTCAACCTCGCCGGTATCTTCGGCGCGTCGCTGGCGCCCTACATCGCCACCTGGCTTGCGACCAACTACAGCCTTGGCCATGTCGGCTATTACCTGCTCGCAGCCGCGCTGATCACGCTCGTCTGCCTGCTGCTATCAAAGGAAGAAGAAGTCTCCGCCTGAGGCAGCTCCAGGCAAAAAGCAAAAAGGGCCGCGACGGTAAGCCGTCGCGGCCCTTTTCCATAACTGCTCCCGGCTCAGGCGATGCCGCGGCCGAGGAATTCCTTGATCTCGTAACCCGGCATGAAGTTGCCGATACGCTTGATTTCCCATTCGAGGCGAATGCCGGAATGTTCCAGCACACGGGAGCGCACGGTTTCACCGAGATATTCGAGCTCGTAGCCGGTCGCCTGCCCCGTATTGATCATGAAGTTGCAGTGGAGCGGCGACATCTGGGCGCTGCCGATCATCATGCCGCGGCAACCCGCCTCATCGATGAGCTTCCAGGCGGAATGGCCTTCCGGGTTCTTGAAGGTCGAGCCGCCGGTCTTCTCGCGGATCGGCTGCACCGTCTCGCGATGCTGGCGCACGGCGTCCATGTCGGTGCGGATCTTGTTCTTCTCTTCCGGATAGCCTTCGAAAATCGCATGCGTGAAGATCAGATCCTTCCCCGCCGCGGTGTGGCGATAGCTATAGCCCATGTCGGCATTGCTCAGCACATGCTTGTTGCCCTTGCGGTCGACTGCATGCACCTCCACGACCCGCTCGCGCGTTTCGCCGCCATTGGCGCCGGCGTTCATCCGCAGCGCCCCGCCGATAGAGCCTGGAATGCCGTAGTAGAAATAGAAGCCGCCAATGCCGTGATCGAGCGCCATGGCAGCGATATTCTTGTCCGGGCAGATGGCACCCGCCTTGATGCGGTTTTCACCGACGAGTTCGAGATCGCCAAAGCCCTTGGCCGAAAGCCGGATGACGACGCCGGGTATACCGCCGTCGCGCACGAGCAGGTTGGAACCGACGCCGATCACCATCACCGGCACATCCTCCGGCACAAGCTTCAGGAAGGTGACGAGATCGTCCGTGTCGTGTGGCTGGAACATGAGCTCGGCAAGCCCGCCGGCGCGAAACCAGGTCACGCGGTCCATCGGGGCATCGGGGGTGATGCGTCCGCGGACTGTGCTGACGCCGCTTCCGAGCGCTTCGAGAAGTTTCTGACCGTTAACCTGTTTCATGCTCAAATTCCTGAAATATTCGCGAGTTCCTTGGGAAGGGCCGCAGCCCAATAAGTAATACTGCCAGCGCCCAAGAGAACCACAAAATCGCCCGGCTGCGCAATCTTCGAGACGATCGGCGCGATCGTCTCCTGCCCACCGACGTAACGCGCGTCGCGATGCCCCGCCGCCTTGATGCGGTTGACCAGCACTTCCGAATCCACTCCGTCGATCGCGTCCTCACCCGCCGCGTAGACCGGCGCGATCAGGATCGTGTCGGCATCGTTGAAGCAGGAGGCGAAGTCCTCGAAGAGGCTCGAAAGACGGCTGTAGCGATGCGGCTGGTGCACGGCGATGATCCGGCCCTGGCAAGCCTCGCGCGCCGCCCTCAACACCGCCTTGATCTCGACCGGGTGATGGCCGTAATCGTCGAAGATGCGGGCACCGTTCCACTCGCCGGTGAGCGTGAAGCGCCTCTTGACGCCACCGAAGGCGGCGAGCCCCTTCGCGATATCCTCCGTCTTGATGCCGAGGCGCTGGGCGACGGCGATGGCGGCCGTGGCATTGGAAACGTTGTGGCGGCCCGGCATCGGCAACCGCAGGTCCTTCATCGTGATCACCTGGCCGGTGCGGCGGCGGCGGATCTCGATATCGAAGACCGAGGTCGCGCCGTCCATGCGTATATTGTGGTAGCGCACGTCTGCCTGCGGGTTCTCGCCATAGGTGACGACCTTGCGGTCCTCGATCTTGGCGACCATCGCCTGGACCTCGGGGTGGTCGAGGCAGAGCACGCCGAAGCCATAGAAGGGCACGTTCTCGACGAACTGCCGGAAGGCAGCACGCACCGCGTCGAAATTGCCGTAGTGGTCGAGATGTTCGGGGTCGATATTGGTGACGACCGCGATGTCGGCGGGCAGCTTCAGGAATGTGCCGTCCGACTCGTCCGCCTCGACCACCATCCACTCGCCGGCACCCATGCGAGCATTCGTGCCGTAGGCATTGATGATGCCGCCATTGATGACCGTCGGATCGAGCCCGCCCGCATCGAGCAGCGCCGCGATCATCGAGGTCGTCGTGGTCTTGCCGTGCGTGCCGCCGATGGCGATTGCGTTGCGGAAGCGCATGAGCTCGGCCAGCATCTCGGCGCGCCGCACCACCGGCAGGAACTTTTCACGCGCCGCGATCAGTTCGGGGTTGTCCTTCTTGATCGCAGTCGAGACGACGACGACTTCGGCATCGCCGAGGTTTTCAGCCTTATGGCCGACGGAGATCTTGATGCCCTTCTCGCGAAGGCGCTGCACGTTGGCGCTGTCCGACTGATCCGACCCCTGCACCCGGTGCCCGAGATTGTGCAGCACCTCTGCGATGCCGCTCATGCCGATGCCGCCGATACCGATGAAATGTACGAGCCCGATCGTCTTCGGCATTTTCATGAGCGTGTTTCCTTGAATTTCTCGACTGTCAAACCGCTGGCAATAGCCTCTACGAGAGACGCAAGCAAGCGCGCGGCGTCCGGTTTGCCGGTTTCGCGGGCACTGGCGGCCATCTGCGCCAGGGACTGTGGATTGTTCATGGCATCGGCGAGAATGCCCGAAAGCCGCTCGGCGCTGAGCTCGGCCTGCGCAATCACCCGGGCACCGCCCTTTGCCGCGAGTGCGGCCGCATTCGCCGCCTGATCGTGATCGAGCGCATAGGGATAGGGCACGAGGATCGCCGGCCTGCCGATCACCGCGAGCTCGGACACGGTCGATGCGCCCGAGCGGCAGATGATGAGTTGGGCGGCTGCTATCCGCGCGGCCATGTCGTTGAAGAAGGGAGAGACCTCCGCGGGAACGCCGAGTTTGTCATAGGCCGCGCTAACGCCTTCCCGGTCCTCGGGACGCGCCTGCTGCGTGACCCGCAGCCGCTGGCGCGCACTGTCCTCGAGACGGCAGATCGCCTGCGGGATCGCCTGCGAGAAATATTGCGCGCCCTGGCTGCCGCCGAAGACGACCAGATGGAACGGTGCGTCGTTCGAGGAAACCGCATAGGGCATGCCCGCCGCCTCGAGCACGGCCGGACGAACAGGATTGCCGGTCGTCACCGTTTTCGTCGCGAACGCCCCGGCGCCCTCCGGAAGAAAGCCGCCGGCGATCGCCTGCACCCGCGAGGCCAGCATTTTGTTGGCCCGCCCCATCACCGCGTTCTGCTCGTGGATCATCGAGGGGATGCCCATGCCGGTGGCAGCGAGCAGCGGCGGCACCGTCGGGTAGCCCCCGAAACCGATCACCGCCTGGGGCTTCAGGTGTGCGATCAGCCGCCGCGCAGCGCGCAGGCCGGTCCAGAGTTTCCAGACCGATCGCGCCAGCTTGATCGGGTTCTTCGAGCCGATCGTCGCGGAAGGCACAACGTGGATCTCGTCGGCGGGAAACCGTCCGGCAAAGCGCTCGGCGCGGCTGTCCGTCGCCAGATGCACGTCGTAGCCGGACGCCCTCAGCTCATGCGCCAGCGCTTCCGCGGGAAAGAGGTGACCGCCGGTGCCCCCGGCGGCAAGAAGAATGATGCCTTTGCTCATGACTTACTCCGCCGGCATTCCGACGCCGGATCGAAAGAGGCTGCGCTCCACGGCGCGCTTCTCCGGCCGGTGCCGGGTCAATGCCAGGACGAAACCGGCCGTCACGCAGATCGCCACCATCGAGGAGCCGCCATAGGAAATCAGCGGCAGGGTCATGCCCTTGGCCGGCAGCAGTTCGAGGTTCACGCCGATATTGATCATCGACTGGATGCCAATTTGCAGCACCAGGCCGGCAACGGCAAAGCGGTTGAAATCGTTCCGCTCGCGGAAGGCATGGCTGAGACCACGCATGACGAGGAAGGAAAAGATCAGCACGATGACCATGCAGAAGACAATGCCGAATTCTTCCGCCGCGACCGAGAACACGAAGTCGGTGTGGCTGTCGGGGATGATGCGCTTGACGACGCCCTCACCCGGGCCGCGACCGAACCAGTCGCCGCGAATGATCGCTTCGCGTGCCGTGTCCACCTGGAAGGTATCGCCCTCGCCGGTCAGGAACCGGTCGATACGGCCGGCGACGTGCGGCAACATCGTATAGGCGACGAAGAAACCGCCGACCGCGGCGCCCGCAAGCACGATGATCCAGAGCCACGGCATGCCGGCCATGAAGAACATGCCACCCCAGACGGCAGTGGTCAGGATGGTCTGGCCAAGGTCCGGCTGGGCGACAAGAAGCGCGCCGACGATGCCGAAAAGCAGGATGGCGAAAAGATTGCCTGGGATTTCCGGCTGCCTCGCGTGCTCGGAGAAAAGCCAGGCGCAGACGACCACGAAGGCCGGCTTCATGAATTCCGAGGGCTGAATCGAAATGCCGGCGATCGATATCCAGCGTAGCGAGCCCTTGACCTCCTGACCGACGAAGAGAACCAGCACCATCATCCCGAGCGAGACACCGAGCAGGATGATCGCTGCGCGCCTGACCTGGCGCGGCGACAGGAAGGAGATGCCGACCATCACAGCGAGCGATGGCAGAAGGAAGAGCGCGTGACGCTTGACGAAGTGGAAGCTGTCGAGGCCGAGCCGCTCGGCAACCGGCGGGCTCGCCGCAAAAGAGAGCATAAAGCCGACGCCCATCAGGAGGATGAAGGTCGCCAGAAAAAACCTGTCGATCGTCCAGAACCAGTCGGCCACAGGGCCACGTTCGGCTCGGCTTACCATCTGTCTGTCCCCTTTTCCGGCGCAGGTCCGCGCCAACGTCAATCGTTCAGGCCCGACTCCGCTCGTCAGACGAGCATGGTCACGCCTTCGAGTGCCGCCACATGCCCGACAAAGGCATCACCACGCACCTCGAAATTCTTGTACTGGTCGAAGCTTGCGCAAGCCGGGGAGAGCATCACGGCCGAGGGCCCGCCCTCGTCCCGTGCCGCATCCGCCGCCGCATGGGCGACCGCCTTCTCCAGCGTTCCGGAAATCTCATAGGGCACGGCCTCGCCGAGCGTCGCCGCAAAGGCCGGCGCGGCCTCGCCGATCAGATAAGCCTTGACGATCTTCGGGAAGAATGGCGCAAGCGAGGTGATGCCGCCCTCCTTCGGGAGACCGCCGGCGATCCAGTAGATCCGATCGTAGCTCGACAGCGCCGGCGCCGCGGCGTCCGCATTGGTCGCCTTGCTGTCGTTGACGAAGACGACGTCGCCCTTCTTTCCGACCGGCTGCATCCGGTGCTTGAGACCCGGGAAGCTGCGAAGCCCGGCGACGATGTCCTTCTCGTCGACGCCGACCGCAAGGCAGGCCGCAATCGCGGCGGCGGCATTCTGGGCGTTATGCCCGCCGCGCAGCGTCTGGATGCCGTCAAGATCGGTGAAGAGCGAAGATGTGCCGCCGCGGGCGCGCATCAGCCGCGAGCCTTCGGCATAAAACCCGTCGGCAAGCACATTCCGGCGCGAAATGCGCACGACCCTCGTTCCGGCGCGCTCCACCCGGTCGGCGATCAGGCTCGAGAAGCTGTCGTCGATGCCGACGATCGCCGTGCCGCTTCCGGCCACCAGCCGTTCCTTGATATTGGCATAGTGCTGCATCGTGCCGTGCCGGTCCAAGTGGTCCGGCGTCAGGTTGAGCAGCACCCCGGCCGTGGACTCGAGCGTCGGCGCAAGATCGATCTGATAGGAGGAGCATTCCACCACGTAGAAACGCCCGGCCTTCGGCGGATCGAGCGTCAGCACCGCGGTGCCGATATTGCCGCCAAGCTGGGTGTCGCGCCCGCTTTCCCTGAGGATATGGGCGATCAGCGCCGTCGTGGTCGACTTGCCGTTGGTGCCGGTGATGGCGATGAAGGGGCAATCTGAGGCATGCACCCGGCGCTCACGCACGAAGAGCTCCACGTCGCCGATGATCTCGACGCCGGCCTGGTGGGCCAGATCGACCGTCCAATGCGGCTTCGGATGCGTCAGCGGCACGCCCGGAGAAAGCACGAAAGCGGCAACGGCAGACCAGTCGAGGCCACGCAGGTCGGCCGTTGAAATCCCCGCTGCCGCGGCCTTGGCGACGCTGTCGGGATTATCGTCCCAGGCGACGACCTCCGCCCCGCCCGCGACCAGCGCTTGCGCCGTCGCGAGGCCGGAACCGCCGAGCCCGAAGAGTGCAACCTTCTTGTCCTTGAATGTGGTGACCGGGATCATCGCGCACTCACCTGAGCTTCAGCGTCGAAAGGCCGATCATCGCGAGGATGACGGCGATGATCCAGAAGCGGATCACCACCTGGCTTTCCGTCCAGCCCATCTTCTCGAAGTGATGGTGGATCGGCGCCATGAGGAACACGCGGCGGCCGGTGCGCTTGAACCAGAACACCTGGATGATCACCGATAGCGTCTCCATGACGAAGAGACCGCCGATGATGATCATCACGACTTCATGCTTCGTGGCGACGGCAACCGTGCCGATGAGGCCGCCGAGCGCCAGCGAGCCGGTATCACCCATGAAGATTGCGGCGGGTGGCGCGTTGAACCAGAGAAATCCGAGGCCCGCGCCGATAACGGCGCCGAGGATCACGGCGAGTTCGCCGGTGCCCGGCACGAAATGGATCTGCAGATAGTTGGCGAAAACGGCGTTGCCCGCGAGATAGGCGATGAGGCCGAAGGCGGCGGACGCTATCATGACCGGCACGATGGCAAGGCCGTCGAGACCATCGGTCAGGTTCACGGCATTGCCCGCACCGACGATAACGAAACCGCCGAAAAGCACGAAGAAATAGCCGAGATTGAGCATCAGGTCCTTGAAGAACGGGAAAGTCACCGAGGAACCAAAGGTGGAGCCGGCGGTCCCCGCCGAAACCGCTGCCTGCATCATGAAGAAGACGGCGATCGCCGCGATCACGAATTCGATACCGAGACGCGCCTTGCCGGAAAAGCCCTTGTCCGACTGCTTGGTCACCTTGAGATAGTCGTCATAGAAGCCGATCGCGCCGAAGCCGAGCGTCACCAGCAGGGTCGAAACCACATAGACGCTGGAAAGGTCGGCCCACAGCAACGACGAAACGACGATACCCGCGAGGATCATCAGGCCGCCCATTGTGGGTGTACCAGCCTTCTTGAAGTGGGTCTGCGGACCGTCGGCGCGGATCGGCTGGCCCTTGCCCTGGCGGATGCGAAGCGATGCAATCATCGCCGGGCCGAACAGGAAGACGATCAGGGCGGAAGTGAAGAGAGCTGCACCCGTGCGGAAAGTGATGTAGCGAAAGAGATTGAAAAATTGAAAGTGGTCCGCCAGTTCCACGAGCCAGATCAGCATAAGGGACCTTTCCCCAAAGGTTTAGAATCGGACATCGTCCAACAGAATCATCTGAAAGACGTTACCCGCTTGTGGTCGACTATGTTAAGGCCATATCCCCTGGCCGAGGGCGGTATCCACCAGCACTGCAGCGCCGTACGTCATTTCAGGCGCACAAAGATTGCTGCAGCACTTCCAATCACCGCATGTCTTTTCCTTGGATCGGTTCGGACTAAGGAGACATGCAGTGGTGGCAACGCCCGCTATACTTCCCCGCCCCTCGCCGCCTCTTCCGGATAGGCGTTGAGAAGCGCCTGAACGATTCTCGCGCAGCCGGTTCCCTTGGACGACTTGACCATCACCACATCGCCGGCAGCAACCGCCGCGAGTGCGTAGTCGGTGAGATCGTCGACGGCCTCGCGATAAACGACAGAAACCTCCGGCGGCAGAGCGTCGCGCAGATGCGCCATCTCGGGCCCGGCGATCCAGACGTCGGCAATGCCGGCCTCGACGATCGGCTCGGCAAGAGCGGCATGGACCTCGGCGGCGTGCTCGCCCATCTCCAGCATGTCGCCGAGGATCGCGATCCGGCGTCCGCCGACGGGTGGCTCGGCGTCGCGCAGCAGCGAGATCGCCGCGCGCATCGAGGCCGGATTGGCATTGTAACTCTCGTCGATGAGCGTCAGCCGACTCGCGCCGACCTTCAGACGGTGCTGCAGTCCCCGACCCTTTTCCGGCCGCATCGTCGCAAGCGACGCCAAGACCTGATCGAGATCGGCGCCTGCGAGCTTCGCCGCCGCGACCACGGCCAGCGCGTTCTCGGCGATATGGCGCCCCGGAGCGCCGATCGCGACCTCCAGCGTCCTGCCGCCAATCCCGGCCCAGAGCACCGATCCTTCCGACCGACCAGTGAATTCGACCAGCCGGAACTCGGCCTTCGGATTGGAACCGAAGGAATGGATGTAGCTCACGCCGGCAGCACCGGCGGCACGCTCCAGCAGATTATATTGCGGGCTGTCAATGTTGAGGACGGCGTGCCCGCCTTTGACGACACCCTCGAAGATCTCGGCCTTCGCCGCGGCGATCTCGTCGAGGCTTTCGAAGTTGCCGAGATGGGCGGGAGCGATGCTGGTGACGACCGCCACGTGCGGGCGAACCATCTTCGTCAGTGGCCGGATTTCGCCCGGGTGATTCATGCCGACCTCGAAAATGCCGAAGTCGGTCGCCTCGGGCATCCGCGCAAGGGTCAGCGGCACACCCCAGTGATTGTTGAAGGAGGCAACGGAGGCATGCACCCGGCCGAGCGGGGACAGCACGTGTCTCAGCATTTCCTTCGTCGTGGTCTTTCCGACCGATCCGGTGACGGCGATCACCTTTGCCGCACTGCGATCGCGCGCGGCGCAACCGAGCCGGATCAGCGCCTCGAGCACGTCATCGACGACGATCATCGGCGCGATCAACCGGCCGAGGGCGGGAATCTTGCCTTCGCTGACGACAAGAAGGGAAGCGCCGTTGGCAAGCGCGATCCCGGCATAGTCATGGCCGTCGACGCGATCGCCCTTGATCGCGAAAAACGCCTCGCCCTTGCTGATCGTTCGGCTGTCGATCGAGATGCCGTCAATGCCCTCTGGCAGATTTCCGACCGGACGGCCGTTCATCGCAGCCAGAAGATCGCTGCTTGTCCAGAGCCAGTTCAAGTCACAGCCCTCCCAATGCCTTGCGTACTTCCTCGTGGTCCGAGAACGGCAGCGTCACGGAACCGATCGTCTGCCCTTCCTCATGTCCCTTGCCGGCGACGATCAGCGTGTCACCGCTTTTCAGCATCCCGACCGCAGTTCGGATCGCTTCGGCGCGGTCGCCGATTTCGGTCGCGCCCTTGGCCGCGGCCATGATCTCGGCGCGGATGACTTCGGGTACTTCCGAGCGCGGGTTGTCGTCGGTGACGATGACCACATCGGCAAGCCGCGTGGCGATCTCGCCCATAATCGGCCGCTTGCCCTTGTCGCGGTCGCCGCCGCAACCGAAAACGATAATGATCCGGCCGGTGGTGAAAGGCCGAACCGAGGTCAACACGTTCTCCAGCGCATCCGGCTTGTGCGCATAATCGACATAGGCGAGCGCGCCATCCTTCGTGTGCCCGACGAGTTCCAGGCGCCCGGACGCGCCCTGCAACTTCTCGAGCGCCGAAAAGGCGGCCTTGGCGCTGATGCCCGTGGACATGGCAAGGCCGGCGGCAACCAGCGCGTTGGCGATCTGGAAATCGCCGGCAAGCGGCACGTGGATTTCAAAGATATCGTCGCCGACATGCACCTCCGCCGACTGCTTGTGGCGGAAATGCTCGACGCGCTTCAATGTGATGAATTCGCCCTTGCGTCCGACGGTGCGCACGTCCCGGCCCGCCTTGCGGGCGGCGGCGATCGCCTGGTCCGACCATTGGTCGTCGGCGAAGATCACCGCCGGCGCGCCCTTGGGCAGGAGGTTGGAGAAGAGGCGCATCTTCGAGGCCATGTAGTGTTCGACCGTCGGATGATAGTCCATGTGGTCGCGGCCGAGATTGGTGAAGGCGGCGGCGGCAAGCCGAACGCCGTCGAGCCGGCTCTGGTCGAGACCGTGGCTGGACGCTTCCATCGCCGCGTGCGTCACGCCGGCATCAGCGAGTTCCTTAAGCAGCTTGTGCAGTGAAACCGGGTCCGGTGTGGTCAGCGATCCATAGTCGTTGCGGCCAGGCGCCACGACGCCGGTCGTTCCGATCATCGCGGCAGAAAGGCCCGAATGGGCCCAGATCTGCCGGGTAAAGGAAGCGACGGAGGTCTTGCCGGCCGTGCCGGTCACCGCCACCATGGTTTCCGGCTGTCGACCGTAGAATGCGGCGGCAGCCTTCGCCAGGAAACGACGCGGCTCCGACATTCCGAACACCGGCACACCGGCCTCGGCAACCGCACCAGCCACCGTGACCACGGCCGCAGCGCCGCGCGAAAGGGCATCGGCGATATAAGCGGCACCATTCGCCTTCGTCCCGGCGACGGCGACGAAAAGGTCGCCTGGCTTGACCTGCCGGCTATCGGCCGTAATCCCGGCGATCTCGATATCCGAGGAAACGCCCTTCAGTTGCGCCGAAAGTTCCGGGAAAGCGGCTCCCGCCAGGTCCTTGATCTTCATGAACTGCATGTCCCGCATCGATATCGATCCGCCGGATCGCGAATCGTTCGCATTCTCATTTCACGGTCAATAAGACACAAGCAAGGCAGAACCGTCTTCTCCAAATTTCGGTTCGACGCCGAGAAGCGGCGCGGAGCGGCTGATGATGTCGCGCACCATCGGCGCTGCGTTGGAGCCCGCGGTACGCCCGCCACCCTCGCCGGTCTTCGGCGCATCGATGAAGGTCAGCACGATGTATTTGGGATTGTCGATCGGGAATGCGGCGAGGAAGGCGTTGAAGTTCAGATCATGGGCGTAACGGCCGTTAACCACCTTGTCGGCCGTGCCGGTTTTGCCGCCGACGTTGAAACCGGGAACGAGCGCCCGCTTGCCCGAGCCGGCAATGCCGTTCCAGCGAAGCAGGAAGCGCATGTCGTCACTTGTGCTCTTCTTGACGACCGCCGTCGCGAGGTCGTTTGCTTGCTCCTCCGTGCGCGGCAGGAAGGTCGGCGGAATGAGCTTGCCGCCATTGACCAGCGCAGCCCCGGCAACCGCCGTCTGCAATGGCGTCGTGGAGACGCCGTGGCCGAAGGAGATGGTGATCGAGTTGATCTTCTTCCATTCGCGCGGCTGGGACGGTGTCTTGACCTCTGGAAGTTCCGTCGGCAGCTTCGAGAGAAGCCCGATGCGCGTAAGGAATTCCTTGTGTCCGGGAATGCCGATGAGGTCGGCGATCTTGGCCGTGCCGATGTTCGACGAGTACTGGAAGATCTCCGGCACCGTCAGCACGCGGCGCTTGCCGTGAAAATCCTTGATGGTGAAGCCGCCGATGCGGATCGGCGCCGACGCATCGAAGCTGTCGTTGAGCGTCACCTTGCCGGAGTCGAGCCCCATCGCGATCGTGAAGGTCTTGAAGGTGGACCCCATCTCGAACGTGCCGTTCGACATGCGGTTCATCCAGCCTTCCTCGGCGCCTTCCGCCGGCTTGTTCGGGTCGTAGTCGGGGACCGAGGCCATTGCCAGCACTTCGCCGGTGTGGACGTCGAGCACGACGGCGCCGGCGGCGATCGCCTTGAAATTCGTCATGCCGGCCTCGATCACGTCGCGCACGATATTCTGGACGCGCACATCGATCGAAAGCTTGACCGGCTCGAGTTTGGCATCGCTGGTCATGCCGATCGCAGCGAGGTCGGCAAGACCCTGGTTGTCGATGTAGCGCTCCATGCCGGCAACGCCGCGGTTGTCGATATTGACATGGCCGAGGATATGGGCGGCGGTCGGGCCGCCGGGGTAGAAGCGCCGCTTTTCCGGACGGAAGCCGACGCCGGGAATGCCGAGCGCCAGGATTTCGCTCTGCTGCTTCGGCGTCAGCTGCCGGCGCAGCCATTGGAAACGCGACTTCGACTTGAGTTTGTTGTAGATCTCGCGAGCATTAAGATCGGGCAGAACCGTCGCCAGGCGCTCCACCGCTTCGTCGGCATCGACGATCTTGTGCGGCTCAGCATAGAGCGACACGGTGCGGATGTCGGTTGCGAGGATTTCGCCGTTGCGATCGAGGATGTCGGGACGCGAAGCCATCAGATTGTCGGCGCGCCCGATCGACGAAACGGTCTCCGGCTGCGCCATGCCGTACTGCACCAGTCGCCCGCCGATTACCGCATAGACGATGCCGAAGCTGGCAATGACGATCGCCACCCGGTTCTTGGCCTGGCTGGCGCTCTTCTTGCGCGCTCCCTGGATCGTGACGTTGACCCCATCGGATGGCCGGTTGTTGCCGCCCGCCGAGAAATGCGCCTTGCTCTTCAGCACCATGATACGGGAGAGAAACGACATCAGCGCGCCACCGATCCTGTTGCGATACCATCTGTCTTGATGACGGCGGCAACGCCGTCGTCAGCCGCCTTATCGCCTTCCGGTTGCGGCAGATCCGCTCTCAGCATCGGCAGTTCCTCGGGCCGCGCGAGTTGTGTCGAAGGGGTCGGCGCGAGTTGCAGGTCGGCGGCGAAGGCGCCCACGAGGCGCTCGAGCCGGTTCGGCTGCGTCAGCAGCGCCCAATCCGCCCTCAAGAGATCGATGGTGTCTTCCTCGAGCTTGATGGCAGCGTCCAGCCGGCGAACTTCTTCGCGCTTGTTCTCGGCCTGATGCTTGATTGTGTATGTGACGGTAGCAGCTGCCGTCATGACGACGATCAGGACAATGTCGAGCGTTCGCAGCATCTTCTCTTAGCCCCCCAGTTTCGCAAGGCTCGCCAGTTCCGGCAGATTGAAAATGGACAGATCGTTTCCCGGCGACGGGGCCTCCGTGCGGATGCCGGCCCTGAGCTTGGCAGACCGGGCGCGCGGATTGCGGGACGCTTCTTCCTCGCCGGCTGCAATCATAGGCTTGCCAACTGGCGTGAAGGTTGCGGCGCGTGCAGCAACCATCGGCAGATGGCGGGATCCCGCCGCCTTGCCGGACCGGTCCTGGAAGAACGTCTTGACGATCCTGTCTTCGAGAGAATGGAAAGTGACGACCACAAGGCGCCCGCCGGGCTTCAGCACCCGCTCGGCAGCAAAAAGCGCATTGGCGAGCTCCCCGAGTTCTTCGTTGACGAAGATGCGCAGCGCCTGAAAGACGCGGGTTGCGGGATGGATCTTGTCCTTGGCCTTGCGTGGCGTCACGGTCTCGATGAGGCCCGCGAGGTCGCGCGTCGTTTCGAACGGCGCCTCAGTGCGGCGCTTCTCAATGGCGCGGGCGATGCGGCCCGCCTGCTTCTCCTCGCCGAGGAAGCCGAAGATGCGGATGAGATCCGAGACCTTGGCGCGGTTGACGACATCGGCAGCAGAGACACCGGAGGCCGACATGCGCATGTCGAGAGGCCCTTTCTTCTGGAAAGAGAAGCCCCGCTCGGCCTCGTCGATCTGCATCGAGGAAACCCCGATATCGAGCACGACGCCATCGAGGCCCTCTGCCGGCGCATTTTCGGCGAGTTCCGAAAAACGGGAATGAACAAGCTTAAGCCGCCCATCGGAGGCAGCGACAAGAGGTTGACCTGCGGCAATCGCCGTCGGATCGCGGTCGAGCGCGATCACGTCGGCGCCCGCCGTCAGGATGGCGGACGTATAACCGCCGGCCCCAAACGTGCCATCGAGAATGATCTTGCCAGGCGCAGGTTCGAGGGCAGCGAGCACCTCGGTCAACAGGACGGGAATGTGACGAACCGGTCCGCCGCCGGCTTCAGAATCTCCGCCGCCTTGATCCGTCACCATTCCGCCTCTCCATTCTATTCCGGACGCAACCCCCGTTGCTTGCGCCCTTCCCGGGCCTCCGCCTGCGCCCTCGCAAACGCCTGCGGCTCCCAGAGCTGAAAATGATCGCCCCGTCCGACGAAAGTCACGTCGGTCGAGATGCCGGTGAAGTCGCGAATAAAATCCGTCACCATCAACCGGCCCTCCGGGTCGAGCTTCACAAAGACGCCGCCCCCATGAACGAGGAGCGACATCTGGTTGGCGGCATCCGAGAACGGATCCTCTGCCGCCATCTGCTTCTCGAACCGATCCAGAAGCTCCGGCCCACCGACGCTGATCGCCGGAAAGACGAAGTCCTGAAAGCAGTATAGCTCCCGGATGCCCCCATCCGAAAGCACGGCGCGGAACGCCGAAGGCACGGACACCCGCCCCTTTGCATCGATCCGGTTCGTAGCATGTGACAAGAAGCGGTTCATGACGCGAAACGGCCGCCTCCGACTGACGGGCCACGATCATTGGCCCGCGCGAACACCTGCCTGCGCGCGCAAAAGACCCCCGCCGGACACAAGCGTGCCCGCCCGACCCTTCCGAGGAAGGAACCTTGGAATTTTGCGATGATGGGCCACGACGCGGCCCTTGCGCAGTACCATTATGGGATAACATGGGACCATATGGGCGTCAATGGGAGAAGCTCGCAATAAGCCTCGCGAATGATCAAATATTGATAGGTTGTTAAGTTTAACAAAGGGTTACGATCGGGGATCCTAATCCCTTGGAATCTCGCGTGAAACCGCACGGCAGCAGCAATGGACGCGGGAGGCATTCGACTGCTGATTCGATCGAGAAATAGCGTCCCGCTTGAAATGCGGCTGCGAGCAGTGCGGGAAGAAAAAAGCCAGTTGGCCTGTAAGCCGGGTTCTGTATGGCCCCGCCCCCGGAGGAACGGAACGTGGCAGCCATTCATCTGGGACTGCGCTTGCGCGCAGCCTCTTGCAACCCACCCGGATGACGCGCCTGGAAACCGGCTGGGCGCTCGCGCACCCGTGTCATCCCTATTCGGTCTTGCTCCCGGTGGGGTTTGCCGTGCCGTCCATGTTGCCATGTCCGCGGTGGGCTCTTACCCCACCCTTTCACCCTTACTCCGCAAGCGGAGCGGTTTGCTTTCTGTGGCACTTTCCCTAGGGTCGCCCCCGCCGGACGTTATCCGGCACCGTGTTTCCGTGGAGCCCGGACTTTCCTCCCCCCGCGGCCTTTCGGCACTTGCGGGGCGCGGCTGCCCGGCCAACTGGCAGAGGGGTCATTAGCCGACCGAAGCGGCAAGCGCCAGAAAAATCGACGCTTTCAGCCTACGCTTGCGCGGATCAACGGTACGAAACCGCAAAGTCGGTTTCATATTCGGGGGCATCAAGATGCCCTTCCATGACGAGCGCGGCACCGAGCCGCCCGATCTCGTCGGAACTCTTCGCTGCCTGTCCATTGCCACCAGTCACCACGGCGACGCGATGGCTCGCGAAGCCTATATAGGGATAGCCATGCCGCGTGAACGACGTGACGCAAGGCGCAAAATGCGTCGCAACAGGCTGAAGGTCCGGCATCACCTCGGCGAGCAGTCCCCGCATATGATCGGCCGCGGGCCCGCTGCCGCCGTTGCGGAACCATTCCCTGACCGCCGGTTCGCTCGCAAGCACCCGGTCGATCGGATCGCCGCCGATCTTGATGTATTGTTTGCCGTCCGCATAGGCGACCGGCGGCAGCAGGTAATAGCTGCGCTCCTGCCGCGGCGCCGCGCCGATCAGCGACGGCATGCCCGCGAAGCGGGCGAGGTCCTCGGCACCGACCTCGGCGAACAGCACCGTGCGCGCTTTCACACTTAGATCGATCGGCCGCGGCAGCAGCGTCTTCGACAGCGAGAAGCCGCCGGCCGCGACAAGGACACGCCTCGCACGAACCGTTTGGCCGTCGACAGTCGCAACAGCGACTTGATCGGAATGTTCATCGACGGAAGCCACCTCGGAACGGATGACCCGCGCGCCCGCTCTTTCCGCAAGCAGCGTCTGCGCCCGCACCAGCGCCCGGGGGTTGATGTGGCCCGCGCCGCGCGCCTCATGGATACCGCCATAGCCTTGCGGAAAACGGAACCAGGGAAAGCGCTGAGCGAGAGCATCGCCGGAAATCAGCGGCGCCTCGACGCCGAGCCTGTCCCGAGCGTGCGCGACCTTATCCAGATAGTCGAATTCACCGCCAGGCGCCGGTGCTGCGATCAGGCAGCCAACCTCCGCATAGAAGTCGATGCCGCTCTCGGCGGCGATCACCCCGTAGCGGTCGATCGAACGGCGGGCAAGACGGGCCCAGACCGGATCTTCGTCGATCGTGCGGGTAATGCGGGCATTGTCGTAGTGGCTGGCGAAAACACCGCCGTGGTTGGCCCAATCTTCCGGCTCGTCCGGGCCGATGAGCACGACACTTGCGCCGGCGATGCTCAAATACCGCGCGGCCGCAGCGCCCATCATTCCCTTGCCGACGACGGCGAAATCAACGCTTTCCGACATGCCCATCCCCGACGGTTCACTTCGCCGGGAATAACATGCCGCAAAAGCAATCGCACCGAATTCCTTCGGGAATTAACGCTGTGCCGGAACGCAAGACCTTTCCGGCCACGTCCTTGGACCGGGATCGATCCAAGGCAAGTTATGGGTCAGTTCGGGGACGGAACCGCCCCCACGGAACCGACGATTCAGCCCTTAGTTCAGGATGCTCTGAACCTTGCCGCAATAGCGCTTCGATACCGGGTTCATGCGCGTGGCGGCGTGGCCGGCATTGTATTTCAGGATGGTGCCGCAGGTTGAGCCGTCCGAAAGCTCCTGCGCCTTCGCCAGATACATCATGCCGAACTTGATGTTGGTTTCCGGATCGTAGAGGCCCTTGGCGGAACCGGAATAGCCCATCATGCGGGCAGTGGCGGGCTTGATCTGCATCAGCCCGATCTCGCCGGAGGTGCCACGCGCATCCGGGTCGAAGTTGCTTTCGATTTGAACGACGGCGTGAGCGAGGCCGGCGGGGACGCCAAATTGCTTGGCGTAGGACTGGATGAGGATCGTATATTGCGAGCCCGTCGACAGGGATAGGTCGGGCTTCGGATACCCTGTTGTTCTGGTCACTGACTGAAGCGAAGAGGTCTTGATGGTTTTGTCGACATCCCCTGCATACGACATACCCATCCCGGCGAAGGACATGCCAAAGCATGCCGCCACCGCAGCAACAGACGATATTCTCATTTAGTTTGAAGTCTCCGGTCTGGGGAACCGCTCGCAGCAGCGCACCCCGCCGCCACGACCGAATTTCCCGATCGTTTTTATTGACAAAAGAGCGGCGCGGTCGCGCTGCATCCCCTGCAGTTGATGCAGGGAAAATGAAGGGGCCATCATGGTAAACATGTGGCAACACAAAAAAATCGCGCAAGAAAGTGGTGAGCGCGCTAAATTAGCGCCCCCAAAAATCGTCGCCTAAAGGCTGAGATTCGGGAGGGCGGAAAGTAGACGATGAAGCGTGTCGATGGTCGAAACATCGGCGATTCCGTCCACCCTCGCCTGACGAAAATGTCGCTGGAATGCGGCCACCGCGCCTTCTGTCTTCTCACAGAAATCGCCTGTTACTTCAATCCCATAGCCGTAGAGGGACAACAGCGACTGAATCGCCTCGACCGGCTGCCCGCGGTCGCCGCGCTGGAAAAACCGGCCGCCGCCGACGGGCGCCGGTTCCACCCAGTGGCCGACCCCCTTGGCGTGCAGCGCATGCCAGGGAAATTTTTCTCCCGGATCGACCTTGCGAATCGGTGCAACATCGCTGTGCGCAAGGACCCTTTCCGGGGCGATGGACCAGCGCTCGCCACAGTCCCGACACAATTCGGCGACCGCTTCGATCTGTGCTTCAGGGAAGTCCGGCAGCCCGCCCGGATGGCCGGCATTGGCGATCTCGATGCCGATCGAACAGGAGTTGATGTCCGTCTCGCCCTTCCAGAAGCTCTTGCCCGCGTGCCAGGCACGCCGCTCCTCCGCGACAAGCTGGTCGATCCGGCCATCCTCATGAACGAAATAATGGCTGGAGACCTGGCTTTCCTCGCGGCAAAGCCAGTCGAGGGCCGAAGCGGCGGTCTCCATGCCGGTATAGTGCAGCAGGATCATATCCGGGCTGCGCCCGCCCGCCCGCTCACCGTGATTGGGCGACGGCAGCAGGCGTGCACCGGGAAAATCGCACGTCTTCGCTGTCATGCCGCGCGGCGTTCTTTTTCGATTGCCTCATAGGCTGCGTTGAGCGCCGCCATGCGATCGTTGGCGATCGCATGAAACTCTTCCGGTACGCCCTGCGCCACCAGCATGTCCGGATGGTTCTCGGACACCAGCACGCGATAGCGCCTGCGGATCTTGGCGAAATCGTCCTTCGGCGACACGCCCAGCACCTCATACGGATCGCGTCCCGTGAGATGGACATGGCGCGTCATGATGCGCTGGAAATGCTCTTCGTCCATCTTGAAGATCTCCGCGACCCGCATGAGGAACGCGAGTTCCTTATCATGCACGGCGCCATCGGATTTCGCGATATGGAAGAGCCCGTCGATGATGTCCTCGAGGATCGGGCAGTTCTTTTCGCAGGACGAGCACAGCGACGCCATCTTTTCGGCATAGGCCTCATAGCCCGCAACGTCCTGACGCGCGAGGTTGTAGAGACGCGCAACGTTCTGCGCCTGATCCGCGGGAAATTTGAAGATATCGCGGAAGGCGGCAACCTCGGTCTCGCTGACGATACCGTCCGCCTTCGCCATCTTCGCCGAAAGCGCGATCATCGCGACCGAGAACGCGACCTTGCGCCGTGTTTCCGGGTCCCCTTCAAAAAGGGTGCGAACGGCCTCGACCACGCCCGCGAGCGCATTGCCTGTGGCCGTGACGATTTTCAGCAGGCTGTCCCAGAATGACATATGTGCGATTTTTCCCTGTCCACCACGCAGCATGACCCGATGTGGTGGCGAAATGCAAGCGGCCGATCGCCGGAAACACCACGGATGACGTACTTGTGATGGCCCCTCAATAAATCATATAGCCGTAAATCTCAACCTATTTCGAAGTATAGTCGCGTCGACGAGTCGACATCAGACGGCACGGACTTTTTGAAGCATCCACAGGCCTGTCATTTAACTTCCATCGGATTTGCGCTAGACCACGATGTCCTTGAATGAGCAAGGACCATGAACATGACCGGCTCCGCTGAGCCGTTGCCAGTGCCGAATCGCCGAGGAGGAACCATGGCCAAGAAGAAAGTCGCAATGCTGACGGCGGGCGGGCTTGCGCCCTGCCTTTCATCCGCTGTCGGCGGCCTGATCGAACGGTACACCGACATCGCGCCCGACTACGAACTCGTTGCCTACCGTTCCGGCTATCAGGGTCTGCTTCTTGCCGACCGTATCGAGATCACCAGGGACATGCGCGAGAAAGCGCATCTCCTCCATCGCCACGGTGGTTCGCCGATCGGCAACAGCCGCGTGAAGCTTACCAACACAGCCGACTGCGTGAAGCGCGGTCTCGTCAAGGAAGGCCAGAACCCTCTTCGGGTCGCCGCCGAAAGGCTGGCGTCGGACGGCATCACGATCCTGCATACGATCGGCGGTGACGACACCAATACGACTGCCGCCGATCTTGCCGCCTATCTCGGCGCGAACGGTTATGACCTGACTGTGGTCGGCCTGCCGAAGACGGTCGACAACGACGTGGTGCCAATCCGCCAGACGCTCGGCGCCTGGACGGCGGCCGAATACGGCGCGCGCTTCTTCGACAATGTCAGCAACGAGCAGAGCGCGGCGCCGCGCACCCTCGTCGTCCACGAAGTGATGGGCCGCCACTGCGGCTGGCTAACGGCAGCAACCGCGCGCGCCTACATCCAGATGGCCGAAGACAAGGAATATGTCGACGGCTTCATGATGAACGCGCAGATGAAGAACATCGACGGCCTTTACCTGCCGGAGATGAAGTTCGATCTCGAGGCCGAGGCCGAGCGCCTGCGCAAAGTCATGGACCGCGCCGGTTTCGTCACTCTGTTCGTCAGCGAAGGCGCCTGCCTCGACGCGATCGTCGCCGAACGCGAGGCGGCCGGCGAAACGGTCAAGCGCGATGCTTTCGGCCACGTTAAGATCGACACGATCAACGTCGGAAACTGGTTCTCGAAGCAGTTCGCTGCCCTTCTCGGTGCCGAACGCTCGATGGTGCAGAAGTCCGGCTATTATGCCCGCTCTGCGCCCGCCAATGGCGACGACCTGCGCCTGATCCAGAGCATGGTCGACCTTGCGGTCGAGAGCGCGCTCAACAAGGTCTCCGGCGTCACCGGCCATGACGAGGACCAGGGCGGCAAGCTACGCACGATCGAGTTCCCGCGCATCAAGGGAGGCAAGCATTTCGACCCGTCGACCAAATGGTTCGGCGACGTGATGGACGTCATCGGCCAGAAGTGGCAGGCGGCGGACTAGCATGATTCCTCAAATCGGAATCGATTTGAGGATAAGATCATGCACAATTCAAAGTACTGCAGCGACTTTTGCGTGTCCCGAAGGACGCGCGGCGCTGTGAGCAGCGCCGCTAATTACAGTTGACGGCTCCGCGCTTGCGTGGCTCCCTCCCGGTTCTTCCCAGGAAGCCATTCAAGCGCGGAGCCTTTTCATGTCCTTCGAACACTGGTTTGCCTTTGCGGCCGCGTCGGCGGTGCTACTCGCCATCCCCGGCCCGACCATTCTTCTCGTGATCTCCTACTCCCTCGGCCACGGCCGCAAGACCGCGGGCGCGACCGTCGCCGGCGTCGCTCTCGGCGACTTCACCGCCATGACCGCCTCGATGCTTGGCCTTGGCGCCCTGCTCGCCACGTCGGCCACCATCTTCACCGTCTTGAAATGGGTCGGCGCCGCTTACCTCGTCTGGCTCGGCATCAAACTCTGGAAGGCACCGGTCGGCGGCGAAGAAGCCGATGGCGCGGCTTCGGCGGAAAGGCCGCGGCGCATCTTCCTGCACGCCTATGCCGTCACCGCTCTCAATCCGAAGAGCATCATCTTCTTCGTCGCCTTCCTGCCGCAGTTCCTCGATTTGTCGCGGCCGCTCTTTGCTCAGATGGCAATCTTCGAGGCGACGTTCCTTATGCTCGCGACACTCAATGCAGCGCTTTATGCCTTTCTCGCCGCGGCCGCGCGAAACACGATCCGCAAGCCGAATATCCGTCGCGTGGTCAACCGCACCGGCGGTTCGCTGCTGATCGGCGCCGGGTTGCTGACGGCCGGTCTGAGACGGGCCGCATCGTGAAAATCTCCCACGCGCTTGCCGCAACTGACGGCATAGGTTAATGGAGATTCAAGCGCGGTGGTTGGCATCCACTGATTTGCGGGGGCTACGGGGCCCAGAAGCACGAAAGTGACACGATGGCTATATTCCGTATCTCCCTTACAAAACAGGCATTTACCGCCGCTGCCCTGGCATCGGTGGCCATTGCCTCGGGGTGCTCCACGGTCGAGCATACGTCGCTTGAAGAACTCACCGCCGTGCAGACAGTCACCCCCATCGCGAAGCCCGGGACAGAATTGTCGGCCTATGCCCTGCCGACACCGGACGGGGCGGCGACCGTAGCTTCGACAGCCCTTACTCAAACGACCGCCGGTGAGACGACACCGGGCGCGAGCGCTGCAGCCGTAACGGACGTCGCGGCATCGACGACAACCGCGGTGGCAACCGCAGCGACGGAGACCTCTCCGATAGCGGCGACCGCGACAATGCCGGCCAGCGATGCAACGCTGGCCTATGCCGCTCCCCAGAGGGTTGCGATTCCGACCGCCAAGCCGGGTCAGGCATTCGAAGTGGCGATGGCAGGGCCGGCCACATCGGCCGAGCTTGCAGAAAAGCCCGCCGCCGCGCCCGCAGCCGTGCCCTTCCTGGGGGTTGCCGCGGCCATGGAATCGGATTTCGACACGGGCGAGCCGGTCGGCCTCGAAACGCTGGTCGCCAACCGGATGATCGTTCCGACGGCGCGGCCGAACACCGGCGTGATCGGCTCTGCCGTCGGCGCCGTCGCAAGCGTCATCCCGGACTCGCTGAAGTTCTCAAAGACGCCGACCAGCTCGCGTCCGGAACTCGACCGGCTGATCAAATATTATGCGGAGCTGAACGGCATTCCGGTGGAGCTCGTGCACCGGGTCGTCAAGCGCGAGAGCAACTACAATCCCCGCGCCTACAGCAAGGGCAACTTCGGCCTGATGCAGATCCGCTATAACACCGCCAAGGGGCTTGGTTATGAAGGCCCGGCCGAGGGTCTGTTCGACGCGGAAACCAATCTCAAATACGCGACCAAGTACCTGCGCGGCGCCTGGATGGTTGCCGACAATCAGCATGACGGTGCCGTGAAGCTTTACGCCAGCGGCTACTATTATCACGCCAAGCGCAAGGGCCTGCTCGACGACCTCGACATGCGGTAAGCGCCCAAGAGTCCTCGGCAAACAGCGTGAAATTGATATCCGAGGCGCTCAATCGAGCGCCTCTATTATTTTGGCATTCAGCTTCTGCACGTCGTAGCCGGTGCGCGACGGTGTGAGACCGAGGCGGACGACAGCCAGCCGCAGAGAGGGAACAAGCATGATCGCTTGTCCGTCGTGCCCGAGCATCCAGAACGTATCCGGCGGGAAGTTGCCTGTGCCGGCGCGGATGCCGTTTTCCTGCAGCCACACCTGTGCGGAGCCATAATCGCCGCCGGACGCCGCCGATGGCGTGCGCATGAAGGAAACATAACCCTCCGGCAAAATCCGCCTGCCCTTCCAGCTTCCGTCATCCAATAGAAACTGCGCGAAGCGCGCCCAGTCCTGCGCCGTCGCATACATGTAGGAGGAACCGACGAAGGTGCCGCTCGCATCCGTTTCCATCACGGCGCTCGTCATGCCGAGCGGGGCGAAGAGCGCTTTGCGCGGATAAGCGAGCGCTTCGGCCGGATCGTCGAACGTTCGCATCCATAGCTGGGACAGAAGATTGCTGGTGCCGCTCGAATAGCGGAATTTCTTACCCGGCTGCATTTCCAGCTGCTTGGACGCCACGAAGCCGGCCATGTCGCCTTCGAGATAGAGCATGCGCGTGACGTCGGTGACGTCGCCATAGTCCTCGTTGAATGCGAGCCCGCTCTGCATCGCCATGAGATCGGCGAGCTTGATCCGCGACCGATCATCGCCGCTCCAGGCTGGCAGAAGATCGCTGCGGGCAACGTCCATCTTTCCCTCGCCGATCCGCAGGCCGATCAGCGCCGCAGTTACCGATTTCGTCATCGACCAGCCGAGCAGAGGCGTCTCCCGATCGAAGCCAGGGCCATAGGTCTCGGCCACCAGCCGGCCGTCCCGCACGACGGCGATCGCCCGTATGCCCGGACCCGCCAGACGGGCCTCCTCGATGACGCCCTGAAGTGCCGAATCGATCTCGGCCTTGCTGCCGTCGGGCCAGCCGATGGCCGTATCGTGAACCCTCGATGCTCCTGTCTCGGCCCCTGCCTCCGAACCCGCAAGCGCTTGCGCGCCGCTGTCATCGACGTTGGTACAACCATATCCCGGCCTATTGACCGCTCGGCCGGGCGCGGCAAAGCCGAATATGCGCGCCGTCACGCTCTCCCTTTCGCGATCGACCGAGACGCGGACGAACTTCAACAGCGGATGGCCGGGCGCCTGCACGTCTTCCGCAAGAACGGCTTGCGGATCGCGTTTGGCAAGGAAGACATTGGAGCAGACGATCTTGGCGGCATAGCCGTCGCCGACCTTCAGAAGCTCCGGCGGGAACAACACCAGCCAGCCGCCGATCCCCGCAACACCGACGACCACCGCCCCGGCGATCGCCTTCAGCAACCGTTTCATGCGCGTCCTCCCGGCTCCAGCACCACCACGTTTCCGCCGCGCGGCAGTCGCGAGAGAAACAGGATTCCAGCGAAAGGAAAAGCCCTCGGAAGCCTCGCGGCTGTGCGAAACTCCGTCATCAAAGTGTAGCGGAGTCACTTTAGAAGCGGCTAAGTTTCAACTGGATGACAGGCAAAGATGACCGAACTCGCCCCCGACGCCGGCTTTGGCAGGAAGAATCCGAAGCTGAAAAGCGCGCTGCTGCAGCACAAGCCTCTCTCCCTCGCCGGCCTGTCGGAACGCCTGTTCGGGTTGCTTTTCTCGGGGCTCGTCTATCCGCAGATCTGGGAAGATCCGATCGTCGACATGGCGGCAATGCAGATCCGTGCCGGACACCGCATCGTGACGATCGGTTCAGGCGGTTGCAACATGCTGACCTATCTCTCAGCCGGTCCCGCCCATATCGATGTCGTCGATCTCAATCCCCATCATATCGCGTTGAACCGGCTGAAACTTGCCGCCTTCCGCCACCTGCCAAGCCACAAGGATATCGTGCGCTTTCTCGCCGCGACCGACACGAAGTCGAATGTGCAGGCGTTCGACCTTTTCCTCGCTCCTAATGTTGACGCGGCGACCCGCGCCTACTGGAACAGCCGCGCGCTCGACGGACGCCGCCGCATCGACGTCTTCGGCCGCAACATCTATCGCACCGGCCTGCTCGGCCGTTTCATTGCCGCCAGTCATCTGCTCGCCCGTCTCCACGGCATCAACCCCGAGGAGTTCGTCCAGGCGCGCTCGATGCGCGAACAGCGCCAGTTCTTCGACGAAAAGCTCGCGCCGCTATTCGAGCGTCCGGTCATTCGCTGGATCACCAGCCGCAAGAGCTCGCTTTTCGGCCTCGGCATCCCGCCGCAGCAATTCGACGAGCTCGCGAGCCTGAGCGATGAGAAATCGCTGGCCGCGGTGCTGCGCCAACGCCTTGAGAAGCTCACCTGCCACTTCCCGCTTCGCGAGAACTATTTCGCCTGGCAGGCCTTCGCGCGGCGTTACCCGCTGCCGCATGAAGGTGATCTGCCGGCCTATCTGCAGGCGGAGAACCACGAACCGATCCGCGATCATGCCGACCGCGTCGAGGTCCACCACGCAAGCTTTACCGAATTGCTGGCCCGCAAAGCGGCTTCGTCAGTCGATCGTTACGTCCTGCTCGATGCGCAGGACTGGATGAACGACCGACAATTGAACGACCTTTGGACGGAGATCACGCGCACCGCCGACAGCGGCGCCGTGGTGATCTTCCGCACCGCGGCGGAAGCGAGCATCCTGCCGGGCCGCGTTTCCCCGGCTCTGCTCGACCAGTGGCATTACAATGCCGAGGCGTCCACCAAACTCGGTGCGGAGGACCGTTCGGCCATCTATGGCGGCTTCCACGTCTATCGGAAGAAAGCATGAACGCCGCCCGGCCCTTGGAAAACAACCACGCCCGCCTGATGGACCAGATGTACCGCTACCAGCGCTACATCTATGACTTCACGCGGAAATATTACCTCTTCGGACGCGACACGCTGATCCGGGAGCTCGACCCGCCGGCGGGCGCCTCGGTGCTCGAGGTCGGCTGCGGTACAGGCCGTAACCTTGCCATGATCGGCGAACTCTATACCGGTAGGCTCCTCTTCGGCCTCGATATTTCCGCGGAGATGCTTGCGACCGCGAGGGCAAAGCTTCGGCGTCAGGGCCTGTGTAGCGTAACCCTGCGCGTCGCCGATGCGACGAATTTCTCGGCCACCGCCTTCGACCAACCGGGCTTCGACCGCATCGTCATCTCCTATGCGCTGTCGATGATTCCCGAATGGGAGAAGTCTCTCGACGCCGCGATCGCCGCGCTCAATCCGGGCGGCTCGCTTCATATTGCCGACTTCGGCCAACAGGAAGGCTGGCCCGGCGGCTTCCGCCGCCTGCTCCAGGCGTGGCTGAAGCGCTTTCACGTGACGCCGCGCGAGACGCTTTTCGAGGTCATGCGCGAGAAGGCGAAAACAAACGGCGCAACGCTCGAATTGAAGTCGATCGGCCGGGGATATGCCTGGCTCACCGTCTATCGCCACCCGGATCGAAACGGCGCCCGATAGCATTTTGCGTGGCCCCGGCGGGCGCCCGCTCGCGCCAGCGAATGTTTGCCCGCTCGCCGCTGCCGCAATTCCCGCTTGAGCTAACTCAATTTTTACGATGATATGGTGAAAATGGGGCACGCCTCCGAGGGGAAAATCACCATCATGAAAGCCATCGCGTGAGGCAGGATCGTCGATCGTCTCGAAACGGGAACCCCATGCGCCGGCTTCTCCTGGCTTTGCTGCCTGTTGCAACCCTTCTTTCCGCCTGCACCTCAACCGACTACGACCTGGTACAGACCGCTTCGATATCACCGCGGTTCCAGGATACGGACCCGCAGGATTTCGGCGGCCGCAATCCGCATCGTCACAACATCCACGGCATAGACGTTTCCAAGTGGAACGGCGACATCGACTGGGCACGGGTCAAGAATTCGGGCGTCTCCTTCGCCTTCATCAAGGCGACGGAAGGCAAGGACAGGGTGGATACCCGCTTCAACGAATATTGGCAGCAGGCGCGCGCTGCCGGAATTCCCTATGCGCCCTACCATTTCTATTACTTCTGCTCCACGGCGGACGCCCAGGCCGACTGGTTCATCGCCAACGTGCCGAAGAGCGCTGTCTATCTGCCGCCCGTGCTCGATGCAGAATGGAACGGTGAATCGAAGACCTGCCGCTACCGCCCCTCCCCCGAGACCGTGCGCGCCGAGATGAAGCGCTTCATGGACCGCCTGGAGGCGCATTACGGCAAGCGGCCGATCATCTACACCTCCGTCGACTTCCATCGTGACAATCTCGTCGACCAGTTCAAGGACTATCACTTCTGGGTCCGCTCGACCGCCAAGCACCCGGGTGAGGTCTATGTCGAGCGCCGCTGGGCCTTCTGGCAATACACCAGCACCGGCGTCATCCCCGGCATCCAGGGAAGCACGGACATCAACGCCTTCGCCGGGTCCGCGAAAAACTGGCAGAAGTGGGTGGCGGCGGTTTCGAGATAGACGGCAATTGTCATTCAGATTGCTCGCACAAACCCCGCATTTCTTCATTCGGTCATAATGCTCTGAGAGAGCTTCGGCAGACTTCTTGCAGCGCCGGCGTCTCTCGGACGCATAAGGATCGCTGGGGCATTTCGAATGGCTGCCTGTTTCTCAAATCGATGCCGATCTGAGAACGCGGGCATGAGACAGATTGCACGCTCGCCGGCCTGTCGGGGCCGCGCGGCGAAGGAAAGGAATTATGATGACAGGCACGGCCCGCAAAGCTCTTCTCACCCTCGGACTGCTGGCGCTGACCGGCACGTCCGCGCTGGCGCAAACCCAACAGCAGACGCCGCCCGTAGCCTGCGGCGGTGATCTCGCCACGTTCCTTGAGGGCGTCAAGGCCGAGGCGGTTGCCAAGGGTATTCCGGCCGATGTCGCCGACCGTGCGCTCGCGGGCGCTGCGGTCGACCAGAAGGTGCTGAGCCGCGACCGCGCCCAAGGCGTGTTCAAGCAGACCTTCACCGAGTTTTCCAAGCGCACTGTGAGCAAGGCCCGGCTCGACATCGGCGCGCAGAAGATCAGGGAATATGCCGACGTTTTTGCCCGGGCGGAAAGCGAATTCGGCGTGCCGGCGCCGGTCATCACTGCCTTCTGGGCGATGGAGACGGATTTCGGCGCGGTCCAGGGCGATTTCAATACGCGCAATGCGCTGGTGACGCTGGCACATGACTGCCGCCGCCCGGAAATGTTCCGGCCGCAGCTCCTTGCTGCGATCGAAATGGTGCAGCATGGCGACCTTGACCCGGCGACAACCACCGGCGCCTGGGCCGGCGAGATAGGCCAGGTGCAGATGCTGCCGGAAGACATCATCGCCTATGGCGTCGACGGAGACGGCGATGGTCACATCAATCTGAAGAAGAGTTCGCCGGATGCCATCCTCACGGCGGCGAAATTCATCCAGAGCCTCGGCTTCAAGGCCGGGCAGCCCTGGATCCAGGAAGTCAGCGTCCCGGAAAACCTGCCCTGGGAGAAGACCGGCCTGCAAGCCGGCATGACTGCCGGCGACTGGTTCGCGCTTGGCGTCGCGCCGCGTGACGGCAACACGGCGAGCAGCGGTCTTGAAGCATCGCTTGTGCTGCCGCAAGGTCGCAAGGGCGTCGCCTTCCTCACCTATCCGAATTTCAATATCTATCTCGAGTGGAACCAGTCGTTCATCTACACGACCTCCGCCGCCTATTTCGCGACTCGCCTTGCCGGCGCTTCGCCCTATCAGGGCGGCAATCCGGAACCCGGTCTCGGTGACGTCGAGATGAAGGCGCTGCAGACACGACTCCAGGCCCTCGGCCACGATGTCGGCAAGATCGACGGCATTCTCGGCTCCGGCACGCGCACCGCGTTGCAGAAGGAGCAACTGAAGCTTGGACTGCCCGCCGACGGCTGGGCAACTCCGGAACTCCTGAGCGCGCTCTGATCCGCTGCATGTTTCCTTAATCGGCCCCGATTAAGGATAAGAACATGCAGCAATTCAAAGAGCTACAGCGACCTTTGTGCGTCTGAAAAGACGCACGGCGCTGTAGCATTCCGCTCGTCATCGGACAACCGTGGCGGGCACGAGAACATGGAACTGAGCAAGAAGCGGGTGGCAACGCCCGCTTCTTTGTATTACGGCTTGCGCATCACTTGCAGAATGGCACAGGCACGACCATGGGTTCACCGGCAAAGGCGATCAACACACAGATGACGATGCGCAACTGGGCGCTCCTGACCCTGCTCGGTCTTATCTGGGGTGGTTCCTTCTTCTTCGCGCGGGTTGCTGTTGCCCATGTGCCGCCCTTCACGCTGGTTCTCCTGCGTCTCGGTCTCGCGGCGCTTGCTCTCCACATCTACATTCGCGGCCGCTACGGCATCTATCCGGCGCTCAAGGAACGCTGGCCCGAATTCGTGCTGATGGGATTGATCAACAACGCAATCCCGCACGCCTTCATCTTCCTCGGCCAGACCCATATCGGCGCCGGACTCGCCGCGATCCTGAACGCGACGACGCCGGTCTGGACCGTTTTGGTCGCCAACATGGCAACGGACGACGAGAAGCTGAGCGCCGCCAAGATCAGCGGTTGTTTGTTGGGGTTGGCGGGCACCATCGTGCTCATCGGTCCGAGCGCGTTTTCGGGTCTTGTCGGCAATTCCACAACGATCCCGCTCTGGGCACTTGTCCTGCCGGTGCTGGCCGCTGTCAGCTACGGCCTCGCCGCAACCTACGGCAAGCGCTTCCGCAGTCTGGCGCCGCCGGTGACGGCAGCCGGACAATTGACAGCGTCGACACTGATGATGTTGCCGATCGCCGCCCTTGCCGATACGCCCTGGACGCTGCCGGTGCCGCCGACGACCGCCGTGTTCGCGATCCTCGGCCTCGCCCTCGTCTCGACCGCCTACGGCTACATTCTCTATTTCCGGATCATGGCGGAGGCTGGCGCAACCAACGCTTCGCTCGTCACGCTGCTCGTCCCACCGAGCGCCATATTGCTTGGCTATCTCTTTCTCGGCGAGACACTGCAGGCGGTGGATATCGCCGGCATGGCGCTCATCGCGGCCGGCCTCGCCGTCCTCGACGGACGCGTCCTGAAGCTTCGTTATTCGACCTGAAAAAGAATCAAAAAAGGCTTCGTCATCGCCCACCGCGACGCTCACGCAGCATTACAAACGGTTACATTAACCCGCGCGAAGCAATTGTGAAAAAAATGTGGCAAGGCAGAAAATTAAATAATTTCCGTTGTTTAGTTCTGTGAATAACGCATTGTTACAGTCTGTCTTTCGCAGCGCAGCACAAGTTTCGCTTTCATACGCCGTTTTTTCGCCCTATGTTTTACTCGTCAACGCAGGGAGGATCATCTTATGGGACTTACACATTCGTTGAATGTCCTCATGATCAGTGCAGCGTTCGCATTCGTGGCCATAATGCTTTTTGTCTGAGCAGGGCCGCTGAGAAGTCCAAACCGAGACAAGGACTTTAATTTCCGGAAATCCATTTACAGCAAGATTTGTCAGGCAGGCCACTCGAGGATCCGGTCGACAAGTTGCGATAACAGCCAAAGCCCATGAACGCCGATCCGTTCATGGGCTTTATCTTTGCTTGAACTTGGTGCGTTTACGCGCTCGCCCTGATCGGAAGCTCGACAGCGGTCTCCTGCACCGGCATACGCTCAAACCCGACAAGATCGCAGACCGCCGTGACAAGCGGTGAGCGGTTCATCGTATAGAGATGGAAATCGCGCACGCCGCGCCGGGCGAGATCGACAATCTGTTCGGCGGCGATATGGGTCGCTTCCTTGAACCGCTCCGTGGGCTGGTCTTCAAGGTGGGAGAGCCGCGAAATGACCGCCTCGGGAACCCGTGCTCCGCACAATCCGGCGAATCTCTGGACCTGAGCGAGATTGTTGATCGGCAGGATTCCGGGCACGATCGGAACCTGGACGCCGGCCCTTCGCACCTGCTCCAGATAGCGCTCGAAATCATCGTTGTCGAAGAAGAACTGGGTGATCGCCCGCGTGGCGCCGTTGTCGACCTTGCGCTTCAGCATGTCGATATCGGCGGCGACATCCGGGCTCTCCGGGTGCTTCTCCGGATAGGCCGAAACCGAGATTTCGAAGTCGCCACGGGCGCGCAACGCCTTTACGAGGGCAGCGGCATTTTCATAACCGCCGGGAAACGGCTGATAGGCGCTGCCGATGCCGCCCTGCGGGTCGCCCCGGAGCGCCACGAAATGCCGGACGCCGAAGGCGAGGAACTCCTCGATCACTGCATCGACTTCGGCTTTCGGGGCGCCGACGCAGGTCAGATGCGCCGCCGTGTTCCCGATGCCCATTTCCCCGATCATGCGCCTGACGGTCGTCAGCGAACGCGCCTTAGTCGAGCCGCCGGCGCCGTAGGTCACGGTGACGAAGGCAGGGTCAAATACGGAAAGGTCCGCCACCGTCTGGAAGAGCTGGACCTCCATTTCGTCGGTCTTCGGAGGAAAATATTCGAATGACAGTCTGAGGTTACCGCGCTCGGCCGGATAAAGCGTCCGTGTCGTCATTCTCAAACTCCCCCTGCCTGAACGCGCTGACGCGGCATATCGGCGATGTGATCGGCAACGCGCTGATCGCGCGCCAGCCAGATCGTCACTGTCAGTTTGCCCTCGTCCGCGCCTTCCGGCGCGAGGTCGGTTGTTTTCTCGAGCGCGAGGCCAGCCTTCAGCAGCCAGTCGGCCATCGCCTGATGGGAGAAGCCGAGGCGGGCATGGGCATGCTCATGACGCAGATATTCGAGCCCGTGCGGTGCGAAATCGATGATGACGAGCCGGCCACCGGGCGCGAGCATGCGCGCGGCCTCGGCAATCGCCGTTTCGGGCTCCTCCAGGAAATGCAGCACCTGATGGATCGTCACGAGATCGAAAGCCTGCCCATCGAGCGGCAGGTTGAAGATATCGCCGTGGCGGATGGAAGCTTTCGTGATTCCCGCCCTGTCGAGGTTGGAGCGCGCCACGGCAAGCATGTCGCGGCTGGCATCGACGCCGATGCCGCGCCGGTAGATGCCCTCGAAAAGTTGCAGGATACGACCGGTGCCGGTGCCAAGATCGAGCAGGCTTTCGACCGGTTCCTCGCCGACCATCGCCTTCAGTGTCGCTTCGACGTCGCCTTCGCTGACGTGGAGCCGTCTCAGTTCGTCCCATTCGGCGGCATTGCGGCTGAAATAGGCCTGTGCCTTCTCGGCGCGCTGGCGCTTCAGGACCGCGAGCCGGGTCGCATCCTTCGCAAGGATGGCGTCTTCAGCCGCGGCCGCCGCGAGCAGTCCGCGCACCAGCGCGACGCGCCCCCCCTCCTGCCGCAGGCGGAAATAGGCCCATGCACCCTCCTGATAGCGATCAATGAGCGCCACTTCGGCAAGCAGCTTCAGATGCCGGGAGATACGCGGCTGCGATTGTCCGAGAATTTCGGTAAGATCGGTGACGGTAAGGTCGCTGGCAGACAGCAAAGCGAGCAAGCGCATCCGCGTCGGCTCACCCGCCGCCTTCAGCACGTCGACCAACGCGTCCAACCCAAGCGTTCCTCGGCTCACCATCGCCTCCTCATCAACACATAAAGATATGTTTATGTGATTTGGGGGGCGCACGCAAGTGAATTTGCGCACAAAGACAATCGAATGGCGCGGAGAAGATAGGCGAACGGGCGGATCCTGCGATCCGCCCGTTCAAGGAGAGCCTGCTGCATGTCTTCTTAAGTCGCAGACGATTTAAAACATCCAGCGATTCAAGGTGCTATAGCGTCCGCGCGTCTAGGCGCGCGGCGCTGTAGCACGCGTGACCGTTGATGGCTTTGGCTGCTTCGCCCCCAAAGCGACATGCATTAGCGGGTGAGGCGCTTGTAGGTCACGCGCTTCGGATTGACTGAATCCGGGCCGAGGCGGCGGATCTTGTCCTTTTCGTAGTCCTCGAAGTTGCCTTCGAACCACTCGACATGGCTGTCGCCTTCAAAGGCGAGGATATGGGTCGCCAGACGGTCGAGGAACATGCGGTCGTGGCTGATGATGACCGCGCAGCCGGCGAAGTTTTCGAGCGCGTCCTCGAGTGCCGCCAGCGTTTCGGTATCGAGGTCGTTGGTCGGTTCGTCGAGCAGGACCACGTTGCCGCCGGACTTCAGCATTTTTGCGAGGTGCACGCGGTTGCGCTGGCCGCCCGAAAGCGTGCCTACCTTCTGCTGCTGGTCGCCGCCCTTGAAATTGAAGGACGAGCAATAGGCGCGCGAGTTAACCTCGTGCTTGCCGAGCTTGATGATGTCGTTGCCGCCGGAGATTTCCTCCCAGACAGTCTTGCTTCCGTCGAGTGCGTCGCGGCTCTGGTCGACATAACCGAGTTGGACGCTTTCGCCGATGCGGAATGCACCTTCGTCCGGCTGTTCCTGGCCGGTGATCATCCGGAAAAGCGTCGTCTTGCCGGCGCCGTTCGGGCCGATGACGCCGACGATGCCGCCGGGCGGCAGTTTGAAGCTCAGGCCTTCGATCAGCAGTTGGTCGTCATAGCCCTTGGAAATGTTCTCCGCCTCGATGACCACCTGGCCGAGGCGCTCGCCGACAGGAATGATGATCTGGGCGTCGCCGGGACGCCGGTCGGCGGCCGCCTTCACCAGCTCGTCATAAGCACGAACACGCGCCTTGGACTTCGCCTGTCGGGCCTTCGGGCTCGAGGCGATCCACTCCTGCTCGCGGCTGATGGCCTTCTGGCGGGTAGCCTCCTCGCGGCCTTCCTGGGCCATGCGCTTGGCCTTTGCCTGCAGATAGGCGGAGTAGTTACCCTCGTAGGGAATGCCGCGGCCGCGATCGAGCTCGAGGATCCAGCCGGTGACGTTGTCGAGGAAGTAGCGGTCGTGGGTGACCATCAGCACGGCACCCGGATATTCGCGCAGGTGCTTTTCGAGCCAGGCGATCGTCTCGGCGTCGAGGTGGTTGGTCGGTTCGTCAAGCAGAAGAAGGTCCGGCTGCGACAGCAGGAGCTTGCAGAGCGCGACGCGGCGCTTCTCACCGCCGGAGAGATTGGTAACCTCCGCGTCGCCCGGCGGGCAACGCAGCGCGTCCATGGCCATTTCCACCTGGCTGTCGAGATCCCAGAGGTTCTGGCTGTCGATGATGTCCTGGAGCTTGGCGCCCTCATCCGCCGTCTCGTCGGAATAGTTCATCATCAGTTCGTTGTAACGGTCGAGGATCGCCTTCTTGGCGGCGACGCCTTCCATCACGTTCTCGAGCACGGACTTCTGCGCGTCGAGCTGCGGCTCCTGCGGCAGATAGCCGACGGTCGCGCCCTCGGCGACCCAGGCTTCTCCGGTATATTCATGGTCGAGGCCCGCCATGATCCTGAGTACCGTCGACTTACCGGCGCCGTTGGGACCAAGAATACCGATCTTCGCGTCCGGGTAGAACGATAGATGGATGTTCTCCAGGACCTTCTTGTTGCCGTAGGCCTTGTTGAGCCCGGCCATATGATAGATGAACTGACGTGCCATAAGGGAATGCTCCGCATCGGAAGGGAAATTTGCCCGCTATGTAGGCGAATTACGGTGGCGGGGCAATCCGCCAAAGGCCTGCCCACGCCAATCCCTTCCGGCGAGCAACCTTGTGTATCAACCGCGCCCGGCGGCGTCGGCGATCCCCTTGGCACATTTGAACTCGGTCGTCCCGGCCGCCTGGATCAGGTCATCAAGATCGGCCTTGCCCGCGAGGTCGCCGGACAGTCCGATGGTGAAACCGGTGATGACGCTGCGGCCGTTGACCGACTGGCAACGCATCCGCACCCGCTCGCCGGCGCCGGCGCCGAAGCTCTGGTCGAAGGCCTGCTTGATCTCCCGTTCGTCGATCTCGGAACCGAGTTTGTCGGCAAAGAGAGCCTGCACGGCGGACGAGTTCAACTCATCGAGAAGACGCAATTGTAGCCTGAAATAATCGTCAGCCTTTGCCGTCTGGCACGTGCCGCTCTGGAGCCATTGGTGGCGATCGAGGCCGGACCTGATGCCCGGCATGGCGACGAGCAGACGTGCGGCCGTCTCGTCGGCCATGGCAAGCTTCGGCAATTCCAGCCAATCGCCCTTGCGATCACGCGCCTTGAGCTCCGCCTCGACGCCGCAATAGCTTTTCTTCAGCGGCCAGAGGCCGTGAAGCGAGAAGTGCGTCGCATCAAAGCGGTCGGCCGTCTGATCCGCGCACTCCTTGCGGTTCGGCCGCGTCTCGCAAAATCCAGGTTGCCAGCTGACAGCCAGCACATATTGCGTCTTGCCGGAGTTCGTCACTTCTGCCGCATCATCCGTCGACACTTCCTCGGCTGCGGCAAAGGACGACAATCCCAGCCCCAGAATGAGCGTCGCAACTCTCGCAAGATTCGTTTTCACCCTCGCTCGCATTTCAGATAGCCTCCAACAGGAAAACAAAACGAGAACAAATATCAACGAAAGCGCGAAAATTGCAACCCATAATCCTCATTTTCGGATTCGTTGTGATCTCATGCGCAACAAGCAACAAGCAGCGATTGCCTTTGCGGCGCAAATCGATTTGATATCGGCCGGTGCATTTTCAGCTGAGCAAGCGTTTTGGAAGTGCTTCCGGTTCGCGCAACGGATGCTCCGTTGGCAAGCCACACGCGAGAGTCTGACGATTGTTCCGGGGGCATGGCATGTTCGGGCAGGTGAGGACGCATCAAAGCCCGACGGGTGCTACGCTCGGCTGGCGCCATTTCACGGCCTCGACCGAACCGCGGGGCATCCTGATCATCAGCCACGGGCTCTCCGAACATTCCGGCCGATATGCGCGTTTCGCCGAGTCGATGGCGGCACATGGCTTTCAGGTCTATGCCCATGACCACCGCGGCCATGGGGAGAGCCGGGCGCCGGATGCCCCGCTTGCAACCTTCGCGCAGCGCGATGGGGCGGAAAAGGTGATCGCGGACGTGCGGGCGATGCGCGACTTGGCAACCGCCAACCATCCGGGCCTGCCGGTTGTCCTCTTCGGTCATTCGATGGGTGGCCTGATCGCGCTCAACGCCGCCGAGACCGACCCAGAGCTTTATGACGCGCTTGCCGTCTGGAACTCCAATTTCCGCCCGGGCCTCGCCGGTCGAGGCGGTCAGGCGATACTGATGATCGAGCGGATGCTGAAAGGTTCGGACGTGCCGAGCCCGCTTCTGACGAAGCTCACCTTCGGCGCCTGGAGCAAGGCGATTGCCGATCGGAAGAGCGATGCCGACTGGCTGTCGCGTGACGAACGCGAAGTCGCCAAATACGCGACCGATCCGCTCTGCGGTTTCGATGCGACGGTGTCGCTTTGGATCGATCTGTTCAAATTCGCCTTCGCCGGCGCCCGCGCGGATCGGTTGGCGCGATTGCCCACCAATCTGCCCATCCATCTCGTCGGCGGCAGCGCGGATCCTTCGACGTTCAACGGCGCCGCCATTCGCTGGCTCGGCGAGCGAATGAAGGCACGCGGCATGACCGACGTTACCATCACCATCCATGACGGCATGCGCCACGAGACGCTCAACGAGATCGGCCGGGAGAAGGCGACCGAAGACTTTGCCGCCTGGTGCCTGAAGGCAGTCGATAAAAAGCGCCGACGAGACGGAAGACCATGACCGACCTCTCCCTGCCCAGAATCGCCGCCGGTCACGACCGCGTTTCCTACGGCCTGACGCTGATGGTCATCGCCGTCCTCATCTCGCCGCTGATCGACATTTTCGCCAAACTTGCGATCGCCACGGTTCCGTCGGCCGAGATCACGGCCGTCCGCTTCCTGCTGCAGGTGGTCTTCATCCTGCCGGTCGTCCTTGTCCGCCGCACCCTCTTCGACCTCACCTGGCGCAAGAGCGCGCTGCATGCGCTGCGTGGCGGGCTTCTGGTGCTGACGATGCTCTCCTTCATCACCACGCTGAAGGTGATGGAGGTTGCCGACGCGATCGCCATTTTCTTTGTCGAGCCGATCATCCTCACCATTCTCGGCGCAATTTTCCTTAAGGAGACGATCGGCTGGCGACGCTACACTGCCTGCGCCGCCGGATTCTTCGGTGCGCTGCTCGTCATCCAGCCGAGCATGCAGGAGGTGGGCCTGATCGCACTGCTGCCGATCGTCGCCGCCTTCGGGCTCGCCGTCTTCCTGCTCGTGACCCGCATGGTCGCGCAGAACGAGGACCCCTGGTCGATGCAATTCCACGCAGGCATCTGGGGTGGCCTCTTCTGCCTCGTCCTGCTGTCGTTCGGGGAAGGCAGCGGCTCGAGCGTGTTCGATCCCGTCTGGCCGGAGGGCGATGCGTGGCTCTACCTGCTCGGCGTCGGCGTCACCGCAACGATCTCTGGCGTGCTCGGCGTCTATGCCTATCGCGCCGCCCCGGCTTCGGTGCTCGCGCCGCTGCAATATCTCGAAATCGTCTCGGCGACGATCTTCGGCTGGCTGGTCTTCGCCGATCTTCCGGACGCGCTGAAGTGGTTGGGCATCGCGATCATCATCGGCTCGGGTCTCTATATCATCTGGCGCGAGCGCATGGCCGAGAAGACAGCAGGTGTCGCACCGGTCTCGCCGGCGATCTGAGTCGCCTGTAAACAGATTAAGAATGAAAGAGCATTGGGAGGAGTTCGGATGAAAACGGGTGGTCAACTGGTTGTCGAGGCGCTGGTCGCAAATGGCGTCAGGCGCATCTCGTGCGTGCCGGGAGAGAGCTATCTGGCGGTCCTGGACGCACTCCACGACACCGACATCGATGTCATTGTCTGCCGCCAGGAAGGCGGCGCGGCGATGATGGCGGATTGCTGGGGACGGCTCACGGGCGAACCCGGCATCTGCATGGTGACCCGCGGCCCCGGCGCCACCAATGCGTCCGCCGGGCTTCATATCGCCAGGCAGGACTCGATCCCCATGATCCTCTTCATCGGCCAGGTGCAGCGCGACGCGCGCGAACGCGAGGCCTTCCAGGAGATCGAGTATCGCCGCGCCTTCACCGAGGTCGCGAAATGGGTGGGAGAAATCGACGACCCGGCGCGCATCCCAGAATTCGTCACCCGCGCCTTTGCCGTCGCGACGTCCGGCCGGCCGGGCCCAGTGGTGTTGACGCTTCCCGAGGACATGCTGACGGAGAGCACCGAGGCACCTCAGGCCCGCGCCTACCAGCCGGTCGAGAGCCACCCGGGCCGCGGCCAGATCGCCCGGTTCGAGGAACTGCTCGCAGCCGCGAAACGGCCGATTGCCATCCTTGGCGGCACGCGCTGGTCTGCCGAAAGCGTGGCCGGATTCCAGCGTTTCGCGGAGCGATGGCGGCTGCCGGTCGGCTGCTCCTTCCGCCGCCAGATGCTCTTCGATCACCTGAACCCGGTTTACGCCGGCGATGTCGGCATCGGCATCAACCCTGCGCTGGCGAAGGAAATCAAGGAGGCCGATCTCGTCCTGCTCGTCGGCGGCCGTTTTTCCGAGATGCCCTCCTCCAGCTACACGCTGATCGACGTCCCCTACCCCAGGCAGACGCTGGTCCATGTCCATCCGGATCCCGCGGAGCTCGGCCGCGTCTACCGCCCGGATCTGGCAATCGCCGCAAGCCCGCGCGATTTCGTGGCGGCGCTCGGCGACCTCGCACGTGCGGCCGAACCCGAGTGGTCCGCGCGCACGGCGGCCATGCACGAAGCCTATCTCAAATGGTCGACGCCGCCTGAAAAGGGTCCCGGCGATGTGCAGATGGGGCCGATCATGAACTGGATCGAGGCGAATACCGCGCCGGACACGATCTTCACCAATGGCGCCGGCAACTACGCCACCTGGGTGCACCGCTTCCACCGCTTCCGCCGGTATGGCACCCAGGCCGCACCCGCTTCGGGGTCGATGGGCTACGGCCTGCCGGCGGCCGTCGCGGCCAAGCAACTCCACCCGGAGCGCGAAGTCGTCTGCTTTGCCGGTGACGGGTGCTTCCTCATGCATGGGCAGGAGTTCGCGACCGCAATCCGCTATCAGCTGCCGATCATCGTGCTCGTCGTCAACAACGGCATCTACGGCACGATCCGAATGCACCAGGAGCGCGAATACCCCGGCCGCGTCAGCGCCACGGATCTTACCAACCCGGATTTTGCAGCACTTGCGCGCGCCTATGGCGGCCACGGCGAAACGGTGGTGCGAACCGAAGAATTTGCCGACGCATTCATCCGGGCACGCGCCAGCGGCAAGCCGGCGATCATCGAAATCAAGCTCGATCCGGAAGCCATCACGCCGACCAGAACGCTGACCGAAATTCGCAACGGTTGAGGAGAGCCGAACTCCGGCGCTTCTCACCCCCCTCTGCCCGGCAGGCAGAGTGGGGCGCCGTAGCGACTCGCGTGGCAGATGGCAAACCGATCCCGTCAGCTGCGGATGTGCTGCGTCTGCTGATAGACTGCGGTCGAGCGGGCGCCGGAGCGGCAATAGCCGAGCATCGGGCGCTGGAACTCATCGAGTGCATCGACCATGCGGGTCACCGCGTCGGCGGTCACGCCCATCGGGCCCACTGGAATATGCGTGATTTCGAGGCCCAGCTCGGCGGCGCGCGCGGCGATCGCATCGAAGGTCGGCTGATCAGGGGTCTCGAAATCCGGGCGGTGGCAGACGATGGACTTGAACCCGAGCGCCTTGATCTCGTCGAGGTCCTCGACCGTGATCTGGCCGGAGACCGAGTATTCATCGTTGATCTGGCGAATGTCCATGATGATGCTTCCTCTGAACGCTGTCGACCTGATTTAGGCCCGGCGTCAGGCGGCGTCAATCGCAAGAGCGGGATGAGGAAGTTTCCGCCCGCAGCCGCTCTTGCCATTGCGGTCGATCAGGACACCGCGAAGGCGAGCGCATAGCCGCGCGCCTGGCCTGGCTCGATGACGCCGAGTTCGCCCGATGCCGCCAGTTCCGGCCGCTTTGCCAGCCGATGCGACCCCGGTTCGATACTGATGACATTGGCGCCGTCGCGCTGGCAGCGCCACATCTGCAGGAACGGCAGCGTATCCACGCGAAACCGAACGGCAAGCCGCCGCCCGCCAAGCCCCGGCAAGGGCGCAAGCGAAACCTCCGACCAGCCTTCCTCGTCATGCGCCGGAATACAGAAATGGGCGCTCTCGCCCATGCCGAACTGCCAGCCGAGCGATCCACTTTCGAGCGAGGGACTGACGATATGCGTTTCAGGGCCGAGCAGCCGGCCGCCGATATTCATGTGATACATCATCATCGGCGCGAAGGCCGAGGCGCCGACGTTCGTTACGCGATCCTCAAGTATCACGCTTCGCCCATTTTCGCTCACGGACCATCGACGCTCGACCGCCGCCTTGCCGCCACAGGCAAGATCCACCTCGATGAGAGCCTCGCAACGTGTGCCGTCTGCGGACATCTCCGCCCGGATGACGGACGTGCCTGCAAGCGAACCGTGCAGAGGATAGCGCCTTCCGTCGTCGCGGCCTTCGACGGGTTCGGGATGGCGGATGTGATCGGGACCGCAAGTAAAGAGAAAGCCGGCGAGCGCATGATCGATTCGTGGGTCGCCATCGGACGGGATGGCCGACCCGGGAGAAAGGTCCGTGCCATCGACCGCAAAGGCGGCAATGTCGAGCGCCGATGAGCGATCGAACAGGAGATGGTTAGAGACGCCGTCACGCGTGCTGCTCAAGGTCGTTTCCATAGGTTGCTCCGGCTGGCACACACGAATCGCGCGCGGGTGCAAATGCATGATAAAGCAAAGCAAAACGCCCCGAGCATGCTAATTTCCAACTGAACAATCGGGCTTCGTGGGCGTTACAGACATAGACGGAGGAGGAATGCGGCGCGAAGATCGCTTCTCTGACCCTTGCGCGTTCATCCTCTCCTGTTGAAAGAGAGGCGAGACCGATCTAACTACGGTTAACCGATCGGTCAGGATGAATTTTAACCAACCGTTCACGATGGATTCACTTTTTTCACATTAACGTCCAAATCGGCATGTACCGCCCGGATCAATCATCATGAAAACAGGTTCTATCGTGACGACTGCGACCCGCACCGGCCTTTCGCTTCTCGCCGCAGCCGGCCTTTTGGCCGTGGAGCTTACACCTGCCTCCGCGCAGGAAGGTTATTATCGCGGCCGCGGCGATGTGATCCTGGTCACTCCGAACGGCGAAATTCTCGACTACACACCGGGACGGGACGAGGTCCGCGCGATGCGTGACGGTCGCGGCCGCACTGTTCTCGTCGATCCTTGGGGCAACGTCGTCGCGACGGTGATGCCGTCGGACGGCTACGGCAGAGCGCGCCGCCGGCAAAGCGATGTCGACGTCTATTCGAATGACGGCTACCGCGATCGCGGCTACGGTTATTCCGAGCCCGGCGAGTTTACCGGCACGGTCCCGGACTACCGCGAACCGGCTCCGGTCGAGCGCGAGGAACTGTGGGAGAACCTGCCGGGCCTGATCGATGGCAGCGAGCAGGCAGCCTACGATCCGCAATACGATGAGCCGCTTAGCCAGCCGATGCCGCCGGCAATCTCGGTGAAGGGCAAATCGCGTGCAGAGATTACCGCGCTGCAGGTGTTTCTCGACCGCGAAGGCTTCTCGCCGGGTGTGATCGACGGCAAGATGGGTTCGAACGTCACCAAGGCCATCGAAGCCTGGCAGCAGGCAACCGGCGAGACGCTCGATCCGAACAACACCGAAGACATTCTCGAACGTCTGCGCTTCAACGGCGGCCTGCCGATCACCACCTATACGATCACCGCGGCCGACGCGGCCGGGCCCTATGTCGCGGCGATCCCGGAAGACTATGCCCACAAGGCAATGCTTCCGCATCTCTCCTTCACGTCCACGACCGAGATGCTCGGCGAGAAGTTCCACATGGACGAGAACTACCTGCGCGAGCTCAATCCGGGCGTAGACTTCACCATTCCGGGTACTATCATCAAGGTCATCAATCCAGGCCCGACAAAGGCGGCCAAGGTCGCGCGGATCATCGCCGACAAGGCCCGCAAGCAGGTTCTCGCCTATGACGAAGGGGGCAAGCTCGTTGCCGCCTATCCTTCGACGATCGGCTCGTCGGACACGCCCTCCCCGTCCGGCATCGTGTCGGTCGAGCGGATCGCCTTCGATCCGGGCTACACCTACAACCCGAAGATCAACTTCCAGCAGGGGGCGAACGACAAGATCCTGACCCTGCAGCCAGGACCGAACGGTCCCGTGGGCACGGTATGGATCGCCCTGTCGAAGCCGACCTACGGCATTCACGGCACCCCCGACCCGTCGAAGATCGGCAAAACCCAGAGCCACGGCTGCATCCGCCTGACCAACTGGGACGCCACCGAACTCGGCAAGATGGTCAGCAAGGGCGTGACGGTCGAGTTCGTCGATTGATCCCGTAACGCGCCCGCCGCCCGGCGAAGGACACTCTCCTTTGAGGACCAGTACCTCACAAGGGCGCGTACAGGAGATTTTCCTGGTCGCAATCTGCGGCCGCCGCCGGGCATTGCGCGGCTTCATGACCTCATGAAACATTGTCATGAAAAACTTTGCGACAATGGTTCTATCACTGGCGAAGAGTTTTCCATCACGATCAATCGGTGCAGGATAAGGAGGGACGTTTTTCGGCCTTCATTTCCCACTCCGAAGGCAAAGGAATATCCGCAATGGCAACGGAGCGTGCTCTCCCCAATCTCTGGCATGCCACGGCTCCGGCCGCTCCTGAAGCCGGCCCGCTTGCAGGCGAACTGACGACCGACGTGGCGATTATCGGCGGCGGTTTCACCGGTCTCTCGGCCGCCCTGCATCTTGCGGAAAAGGGCGTGAACGCCACCGTGGTCGAAGCGCGGATGATCGGTTTCGGTGGCTCCGGGCGCAATGTCGGTCTCGTCAATGCCGGCATGTGGGTGAAGCCGGACGATCTCGTGGCAACCCTCGGCGCCGACGCAGGGAACCGCTTGTTGAAAGAGCTCGGCGACGGTCCGTCGCAGGTCTACGATCTCGTCGCGAAACACGGGATGCAATGCGAAGCCGTGCGGAACGGCACGCTCCACATGGCTGTCGGTGCCGAGGGCGTGAAGGACATTGAGGATCGCGAGGCGCAGTGGAAGAAGCGCGGCGCGCCGGTCGAAGTGCTCTCCGCCGAGAGGACGCACGCGCTTTCCGGCGCGGAGGGCTTTGCCGGTGCGTTGCTTGACCGTCGCGCCGGAACGATCCAGCCACTCGCCTACGCAAGAGGGCTGGCGCGCGCGGCGCTTGCCGCCGGCGCCAGGATCTTTACCGACACTCCGCTCGTTGCCGCCGAGCGCCAGGGCGATCTATGGAAACTGAGCGCCGGCCGCGGCAGGATTACCGCCCGCCACGTCATTCTTGCCACCAACGCCTATGGCGGCCTCGTTGCCGACGTGCCGTGGAAGGCGCATACCCAGGAACTGACGATCCTCCCCTATTTCCAGTTCGCCACCAATCCGCTTCCCGAGAAGGTTGCAGCGCGAATCCTGCCGGAGCGTCAGGGCACCTGGGACACCGGGCTCGTCATGACCTCCTTCCGCATGGACCAGCAGAACCGGATGATCTTCGGTTCGATCGGCCGGCTCGACGCCATGGCCGAGGGCACGCACCGCGCCTTCGCGGCCCGCTCGCTGCGCAGGCTCTTCCCCTATATCGGCGATTTCCGCTTCGAATACTGGTGGGACGGCAACATCGGCATGACGACCAACAACCTGCCGGCGATGCACGTCCTTGCTCCGAACGTCGTTTCGGTAAGCGGCTACAATGGCCGCGGCATTGCGCCGGGAACCGTCTTCGGGCGTGCGCTCGCAGACCACGTCATGGGAGACGCCTCGGCAATCCCGCTTTCAGAAACCCCGATCACGCCGGATCCGTGGAGGACCGTGAAGTCGGCCTTCTATCACGCCGGCGCGCAGGCAAAGCACTTCGTCGATCGGCGGTTCTGAGCTCCGCTGCTCTTCACCTCCTGCCTGCCGGTTGTTCTCTCCCCGTCATTCCTGTGCTTGTCACAGGAATCCGGTCGCACCGCGCCGTCGGTGCGGAAGACTCCATCTTGGCGCTTTGTGCCACGCCGAAGGGCAGCATTGTGGCGCCAACAGCCACTTCCGGTCGACAAGCCAACGTCATTCACGGCGCAGACGCGCCGTGGCTGGATCCCTGTGACGAGCACAGGGATGAGGAGGGTGTGTGGCTGTGTTTCGGCGGTAGTTTAAGCCGCGACATGATAGCCGAATGTCGCGCCCGCCGTACCGCTGCCGGACGTCTTGAAGGCGCGGAGACGCCGCGCGATCTGCTCGGCCTCCGCCGTCAGCGCCTGGCTCGAGGCGTTCGCCTGCTCCACCATCGCGGCATTCTGCTGGGTGATCTGGTCCATCTGGCTGATGGAACTGTTGACCTCCTGAAGGCCCGTCGCCTGCTCGGCGGTGCTGGCGCGGATCGCACCGAAGACCGCGCTCACCTCCACCACCTGCGCCACGATCTGCTGCAGCGACTGGGCCACCTTGTTGACCGAGTTGACGCCATCCTCGACCTGCTCGCGCGATTTCGCGATCAACGACTGGATCTCCCTGGCCGCCTCGGCACAGCGCTGCGCGAGCGCGCGCACCTCCGAGGCGACGACGGCAAATCCCCTCCCCGCGTCGCCAGCACGGGCCGCCTCGATGCCGGCATTGAGCGCCAGCAGGTTGGTCTGGAAGGCGATCTCGTCGATTACATCGACGATGCGAGCGATGCTCGCCGACGAGGCCTGGATTTCCTGCATCACGCCGATGGCATAGCTGACGACCTCGCCGCCCTGCTCGGCATTGGCACGCGCGGCGATGACGGTCGAATTGGCCTGGTCGGCCCCTTCGGCCGTCTGACGCACGGTGCGTGTCACCTGCTCCACCGCGGCCGCCGTTTCCTCGAGATTGGCCGCCTGACGTTCCGTGCGTTTTGCGAGATCGTCGGCCGCATCCGCGATTTCCTTGGCATTCAGGTGAATCTGGCTGGCGCCTGCGCCGATCCCGCCGATGACCCGCGCCAGTTCGCTGATGGCGTGATTGAAGTTTTCGCGAAGTTCGCCGTAAGCCTCCGGCAGGTCGGAAGTGATGCGCGCAGTCAGGTCGCCATCGGAAATCTGCTTCAAGGCCGCGCCGAGCGTGCGGCTGACGAGTTCCCGCTCGCCGGCAAGCACCTCCTCCTGCACGGCACGCTGCTTCGTGACGTCGGAGGCGTCCATATAGACCGAGATGGAGAGGTCCATATCGAGGAATACGCCCTTGATCAGGCTCGCCAGCATCGCGCCCATCTCCTCCGCCGAAGTCGTCTGGCGGGAGAAGACACCTCCCTTCGGCCAATGCGTCTTCACGGCCGCACCGATCAGGTGCTCGGCAATCAGTGCATAGCCGCCGATATACCAGCGCGGCTCGAGGCCGATCTTGGCGTGGACCTGGCCGATCGTGCGCACCTTGGAGCCATATTCGGCATTGAAATTCGCATCAGCGATGTTCGCCCAATGGCCGAGCTGGGCGTTCTTGGCGCGGGTGATACGCCCGTCGGACGAGAAGAAGGCCTTGGTCTCCGGCGTCTGCTTCACCCTTGCATAGAACCGGTCGAGCGCAGGTCCGAGCTCCTTCTGCAGGATCGGCTTCAGCGCCCTTAGATTTGTCTTGGCGGCTTCATCCAATGCCATGAAATTGAGACGGCCGGCGATATCCTGGCCGGCGGTGGAGGGTTCCGTCTTCATCCGTGAACTTCCCTGCGTAGAGCTCGACTGAGTCATGGAAGGCGGAACCACCGATACTGAACATCGCATCGGGAACCCATCGCCGCGTTCATGGCGGCCGCGTCGCCTGCATGTTTTCTTCGATCGCCCCGACTTCAGGACAAAACATGCAGCAATTCAAAGTGCACAGCGACCTTTGTGCGTCCTAAGAGACGCGCAGCGCTATAGACGTTGACGCGTATTCACTTTCCTTCGGCAGGGTTAAAAGAGCGTGGTAAAGGAAACCTTACGCGCGACGGCCATTCGGTGGACCTAGACAAAAGATTCAGCCGGAATTGACCGACGTCAATTCCGGTTGAATTCGGGAGAAGGCCAAAAATACTGCTACGCTGCGCGCAGTTGCGCCCAGGACGGCGCCCGCGATGCCCATGAGCGCTGCGGGCGAGCAGGCAAGAGCGCCTGGACCTCTTGGGCAAGCGCAAGAGCATTCTCGCGCGCCTTGTCGAGATTGCTGACACGACCTGTATCCATAGTCTGCAGCGTTCCGCCGCATTCGAAAATCTCACGGTAGGCAGCGCGTTCCACGATCGGCGTTTCGAGCATTGCAACACCGCGCGACGCAAGCAGCGTCTTGATCGTCTGGAGCGCGCGCGTCGTCACCAGCGAGTTGACGCGCGTGAGCACGACGGAATGCTTGATGCGCACTGTCGCCTTTTGTTCGAGATGGCGGATCAGTTCGAGGATCTGGACGGCGCCCTGCGCGTCCATCGCGCAGCCCTGGACCGGGATAAGCACCTGATCGGAAAGGCCGAGCGCGAGCGCGACGATCGCATCCTTCGCCCCGGCGAGGTCGATCACGATGAAATCGGCCTCGTCTTTCAGTTCGCGGATATGACAAGGCAGCGATGCCGGCGTGATGTGCGAGATCACCTCAAGATTGGCGACATGGCCGGAGACCTCCGACCAGCGCGTGATCCAGCGCTGCGGATCCGCATCGAGCACCACCACCTTGTTGCCCTGTCTTGCCAGTTCCGTCGACAGGATCAATGCCGCCGTCGTCTTGCCGGCGCCGCCTTTTGCGTTGGCAAATGTGATGACCGCCATCTTCCACCTCATTCCGTCATTGTTTCGAGCCCCAGGCCGATGCATCGGCGGCGCCCTTAACAGAGCCTTTCAGAACATGGTTAACGAAACGGAAATTTTGGCGGGCAAAGATTAACCGCGGGCTTGGCAACCGACGGCAAAGCCCGGAAAACCAAGGTCTTCCGGGCTTCGAAAAAATTAACGCGATCCAGCTCAGATGCACTCTCTGAAGAGTTTTTTCGCCGCGTCGAGGGTCAGTTCGACCGGGTTGCCGCCGGCGGTTGGATCGACGATCGCCATTTCCGACATTTCATCGATGCGGTCAGTGCCGACGCCGAGCGCGGAAAGCTTATCCGGCACGCCGAGTTCCTCGCGCAGCTTCAAGACGTAGTCGTAGAAACCGTCGAAACCGCCGGCGATGCCGAGATAGGCGGCAGCGCGGGCGATCTTGTCCTCGATTGCCGGCCGGTTGAAGCGAAGGACGGGCGGCATTACCACGGCATTGGTCATGCCGTGGTGGGTGTTGTAGATCGCGCCGACCGGATGGGAGAGCGAATGGATCGCGCCCAGTCCCTTCTGGAACGCGACGGCACCCATGGCCGCGGCACTCATCATGTTGGCGCGGGCTTCGATATCCGCACCGTCCTTATAGGCGCGCGGCAGGTATTCCTTGACGAGACGCATGCCCTCGAGCGCAATGCCCGCCGACATCGGATGATAGAAGGGCGAGGAATAGGCCTCCAGGCAATGGGCGAAGGCGTCCATGCCGGTACCGGCCGTGATGACCTTGGGCATGCCGACCGTCAGCTCCGGATCGCAGATCGTGACGCCCGGAAGGAACTTCGGGTGGAAGATCACCTTCTTCACGTGGCTCGCCGAATTGGTGATGACGCTGGCGCGCCCCACTTCCGAACCGGTGCCGGCCGTCGTCGGTACTGCAACAATCGGCGCGATGCCCTCGACGCTCGCGCGCGTCCACCAGTCACCGATATCCTCGAAATCCCAGACCGGCCGTGTCTGGCCGGCCATGAAGGCGACGCATTTTCCGAGATCAAGGCCGGAACCGCCGCCGAAGGCAACGACGCCGTCATGGCCGCCGTCTTTGAACGCCTTTACTCCCGCTTCCAGGTTCTTGTCGTTCGGGTTCGGGTCGACGTCGGCGAAGATGGTGCGGCCAAGACCGCCCGCCTCCAGGATGTCGAGCGCGTTCTGCGTGATCGCCATCGGCGCAAGGCCGCGGTCGGTCACGAGCAGCGGCCTTTTCATGCCGAGAGCCTTGCAATGGTCCGCAAGCTCTTTGATCCGGCCGGCACCGAACTTGACGGCAGTCGGATAGCTCCAGTTGGCGGTGATCGTCATGCTGTTACTTTCTTCAGATGGTAGGATTTCGGACGAGTGAGATTGTGGAAGCCGAGGATCGAGAGCGAGCCGCCTCGGCCCGTTTCCTTGACCCCCGTCCAGCAGAGCGCCGGATCGAGATAGTCGGCGCGGTTCATGAAGACCGTGCCGGTTTCGAGATTACGGCCGATGCGCGAGGCGCGTTCGGCGTCCTTCGTCCAGAGCGAAACAGTCAGGCCATACTGGCAATCGTTCATCAGCTCGATCGCCTCGCCGTCGTCCTTCACCTTCATGATGCCCACCGCCGGCCCGAAGGTTTCCTCGCGCATGAACTCCATCGAATGATCGACATCGACGAGGATCTGCGGCGCGAGATAGGCACCGCCGTCATCCTGCGGGAATAGTTTGGGATCGATCAGCGCCTTGGCGCCCTTCGAAACGGCATCGGCGATCTGATGCCGCACGGTTGCGGCAAAGCGTTTGTTGGCCATGGGGCCCAGCGTCGTCTCCGGATCGAGCGGATTGCCGAGCTTGTAATTGGTAACCCAGGCAACCGACTTCTCGACGAAGGCGTCGTAGAGCGATTCATGCACATAGATACGCTCGATGCCGCAGCAGCACTGGCCGGAATTGTAGGTCGCGCCGTCCATCAAAGTGTCGACGGCGGCATCAAGGTCCGCATCCTCCATCACATAGCCCGGATCCTTGCCGCCGAGTTCGAGGCCAAGCCCAGTGAAGGTGCCGGCGGCGGCACGTTCGATCGAGCGGCCGCCCTCGACCGAACCGGTGAAATTGATGAAATCGAAGCTCTTGGCGGCAATCAGCGCCGCCGTCGTGTCGTGATCGAGGAAAAGGTTCTGGAACACGTCCGCCGGCACACCAGCCTCGGTGAAGGCGCGCACCATGCGCTCGCCGACGAGGATCGTCTGGCTCGCATGCTTGATGATGACCGTATTGCCGGCCATCAGCGCCGGGGCCACCGTGTTGATCGCGGTCATGTAAGGGTAGTTCCACGGCGCGATGACCAGGACGACGCCATGCGGTTCGCGCTCGATGCGCCGCTCGAAACGGTCGCTCTCTTCGACAACGATCGGTTTCAGTGCATCGGCGGCGATCGAGGCGACATAGTTCGAACGCTCGTTGAAGCCCCTGAACTCGCCGCCGTAGCGCACCGGCCGGCCCATCTGCCAGGCAAGCTCGGGCACGACCTCGTCGACCATCTCGTTGAGCCGCGCGACGCCCGCGAGCACGAGCTTGACGCGCTCTTCGACCGGGCGCTTCGCCCAGATTTTCTGTGCCATGCGCGCGTGGGCCACGGTCTGTCTGGCGAGTTCCAGCGGCATCGCGGGGCGCTCGGCGTAGACCTCGCCGTTCACTGGGGAAATGCATTTGATCATCGTCATGATCGTCATCCTGCTTTTGCTTTCAACAACAAGACCCTTCCCGGCGGCGCACACCGCCCTCCCTACGAGAGGAGAGAAAGACACCACGCGCTCTCCGCATTCACACACCTAACCGGAGTGCGCCAGAAAGCCCCTCCTCCTGTGCGGAGGGGTTGGGAAGGGAAATTCTTACGCTCTTTCGAAACCGCGCGCGACCTCCCAGTCGGTGACGCGGCGGTCGTATTCCTCCTGCTCCCACCGCGCCGCGCGGGTGTAGTGATCGATCACATCGTCGCCGAAGGCGGCGCGCAGCATCTTCGAGCCGGTTAGCGCCTCTGTCGCATCCCTCAGCGTGTGCGGGATCTCGCGTATGTCCTTGCCATAATAGGCATCGCCGACGAACGGCGCTTCGAGTTCCATCTTGTCCTCGATCCCGGATATGCCGGCGGCGATCAAAGCGGCAAAGGCAAGGTACGGGTTGAGGTCGGAACCGCCGACGCGGCATTCGATGCGGATCGCCTTGGTGGCCTCGCCGCAGAGGCGATAGCCGGCGGTGCGGTTGTCCTTGCTCCAGATCGCCTTGGTCGGCGCAAAGGTGCCGGCCATGAAACGTTTGTAGGAGTTGATATAAGGCGCCAGGAAATAGGTGATTTCGCTCGCATGGGTCAGAAGCCCGGCGACGTAGTGCCGCATCAGCTCGGACATGCCGTGGGGCGCGCTCTTGTCGAAGAAGAGCGGCGCCTCGCCGTCGGCGCTCCAGAGCGACTGGTGGATATGCGAGGAGGAGCCGGCAGCCGAATAGTTCCACTTGGCGAGGAAGGTGATGGCCTTGCCGCGCTGCCAGGCGATTTCCTTGCAGCCGTTCTTGATGATGGCATGCCGATCCGCCATGGTCAGCGCGTCGGCATAGCGGACGTTGACTTCCTCCTGCCCGGCAGAGGCCTCGCCCTTGGAATTTTCGACCGGAATGCCGGCGCCTTGAAGGCCGTTGCGGATGGCCCGCATCACGTCCTCTTCCTTGGTCGTCTGGAAGATGTGGTAGTCCTCGTTGTAGCCGCTGACGAGCTGCAGGTCGCGATAGCCGGACTGGCGCGCGTCGTCGTAGGATTGATCGAAGAGGAAGAATTCCAGCTCGCTCGCCATGAAGGCCTTGAGGCCCATCGCCTCGAGGCGCGCGACCTGCTTCTTGAGGATTGCGCGGGGCGAATGCGGCACCTCTTCGTGCGTGTGGTGATCGAGCACGTCGCAGAGCACCAGCGCCGTGCCTTCGAGCCACGGAATGCGCCGGAGCGTCGCAAGATCCGGCTTCATCGTATAGTCGCCGTAACCCTTCTCCCAGCTCGTCGCCTTGTAGCCGGAGACCGTCTCCATCTCCATGTCGGTCGCAAGCAGGTAGTTGCAGCTGTGCGTTTCCTTCCACCCGCTTTCGACGAAATATTCCGCATGGAAGCGTTTGCCCATCAGCCGCCCTTGCATGTCGACCTGGCAGGCGAGCACCGTGTCGATGCGGCCGGCGGCGACATCCTCTTTCAATTCCTCGAACGAATAGCTCATGAAAGTATCATCCCATGTTCGGTGCGGCCGTTCCCGTGGCCGCAAAAAATGAGGCGGAAGCCGCAGGCGCGGCCCCGCCTTCTTGTTGTTCAATCAACGTTGCCCGACGGCCTTTTCGGCAGCGACGATTTCAGCCTGACGGCGCGCAACTTCGTCACCGATCGGCGGCCCGCGGAAACGGCGGCTCTCGAAGCCGAACCAGACGATGCCCGTGACGACCAGGAAGCCGACGGTGATGTAGAGCGCCCAATCGTTCGGCGGCTGAATGCCGAGCACGAAGATCAACACCATGGCGATGATCGACAGCACGGCGAAGAGCTTGAACGTACCCTCGCCGAGATCCCAAGGACCCATCTTGTCCCACTTCGAGGTTCCCCAGGCGAAAAAGCCGAGCGTGATCGGGATCGCGAAGGAGAAGAACAGGAAGATGACCGTGCAGGATACGACGATGGTGTAGACGGGCGTTTCGCCGATCGAGACGAGCGACGAGCCCCAGACGAAGAGCACGGCAAGGATCGACCCGGTCCAGATCGCCGCAACCGGCGTGCGATAGGTCGGGCTGACCTTGGCAAGCGCCTTCGAAGCCGGCAGGCCGCCATCACGCGAGAAGGCGAAGATCATGCGCGAGACCGAGGTCACCGTCGCCAGACCACACAGCCACTGGCTGACGAAAATGGCGAGATAGAGAATGTCCTTGATGACCGGGTTGACCTGCGCGTCCATCGCCCAGAAGAACACGTTCCAGCCCTGCTTGGCGGCCTCGTCCATGTTCGGGATCATCAGCACGAAGGAGCACAGCATGATGTAGCCGAAAAGCGCCGACCAGAGCACCGACGAAACCATGCCGCGCGGCACGGAATGCGCGGCCCTTACCGTCTCCTCCGACGTGTGCGCCGAGGCGTCATACCCGGTGATCGTGTAGATCGGCAGAAGGAGGCCGAGCAGGAATACCCAGGTTCCAGACGTCTCCGGCCAGACGTCGCCGCCCGCTTCGCCGGAATAGTTCGCGAAGGTGAAGAGCCTGCCGATCTCGTAGGTGTCGGCCGCGGCAAGGCAGACCACGGCGAGCAGGATTGCGGTCACGAAGATCAGGTAGCCAGAGAAGTCGGTCAACTTTGCTGTCAACCCGATACCCATGTGGTTCACAAGGGCCTGCAGGCCGGTGATGATCGTAAGGAAGACAATGCGGGTGGTCGTCGTGTCTTCGAGGCCGAAATAGGGTGTGCCGAACGTGCCCATGAAGAAGTAGTAGGTGCCGACGTTGATGGCACCGAGAACCGTCACAAGTCCGAGCAGGTTGAACCACGCCGTCAGCCAGCCGGTGAACCGGTTGCCGAGAATCGAGCCCCAGTGATAGAGGCCGCCGGCGGTCGGATAGGCAGAACCGATCTGCGCCATCGCGACGGCGAAGACCAGCGAGATGAAGCATCCGAGCGGCCAACCGATACCGATCGCCGCGCCACCCGCACCGGATGTCGCCTGCGCCAGCGAGTTGATACCGCCCGACAGAATGCAAATGATCGAGAAAGAAACGGCGAAGTTCGAGAACTGGCTCAAGCGCCGCTCGAGCTCCTGGGCGTAGCCCATCGAATGCAGGACCTGCATGTCCTGCTTCTTATCGACATCGGTGTAGTCTGACATCTTCTATCCCCTGTTTTCTCCTTGACCTCGCGCGCCATTGCAGGAGGCCCCATCACACCCGCTCCGGCATCGGAACGGGACCGCGGCTTTGCCGCTCCCCAGAGTCTTTTTATCGTGCAGGAAGGGCGGCGATACTCTTGACGAGCAGCCCTTCCAGGTAATCAGCCATGACCCTCTGGCTAATCTCGTCCCGAATGAGATCGTTTCTGATCTCGATCATCACGTTCGGCACTCCGTTTCGCACGCCGTACTCTACCAGACTGTGCGTCACACCGTCCGCCGGCCCATAGGGCTCATTGCGGCGGATGTCGTAGGCGACCTCTCCGTCCGTCGCGATCGCGAGCATGCGGTCGGCGAGCCGGCTGTCGGCATCGTGCAGGATGCCGATTTCGACGGCGCGCGGCTCACCGAAATAGACAGGCGTGAAACTGTGCATGGTGACAAGGAAAAGGCGCCGTCCGGCGGCTTTGCGTTCGGACACAAACCGCGCCACGGCATCGCGAAACGGGAGATAGATCTCCTCCACCCTCGCCTGCCGTTCTGCGGCCGACATCGCCCTGTTGCCCGGCACGTCGTAGATTTCGCTGACGGCCGGCATTGCGGCATCGGACTGCGGCGGCCGGTTGCAGTCGTAGGCAAGACGCGAAAAGCGCTGATGGATGAGTGTGCTGTCAAGCCTCGCGGCAAGATGGGTGGCGACCGCCAGCGCACCGGGATCCCAGGCGATGTGGCTCTCCAGTGCTTCTTTTGAAAGGCCGAGCGTCCCCAGACGCTCCGGCAGGCGGCGTGACGCGTGCTCGCAAACGAAGAGGAAGTCTCCCTTCCCGTCCGCATTGTCGATGGCGACCGGATCGCCCTCTGCCTGCGTCAAAAGTCCCGTCAAAACCGGCACCCCCAAATTGCCTCGTCAGACGATCTTGATGAAGAGAATTCTTCACGAATCAGGGAGTGTCAACGGAAATCTGAAACGATCTCTTCAAAAAGCAGATTGACTCCGATTGTGACAGCGATGTTTAATTCATCACAAGCTGGCGCAGACCAGTTCAGGGGCACGGCATTGACCAGCAAAGCGGCATCCATGACGGTGTCGGATGTGATCAACGCACATTTCGCGGCGCTCACGCGCGCCGAGAAGCAATTGGCGGAGACACTTCTCGACAACTATCCCGTCTCCGGACTCGGTTCGATCACCACGGTCGCCGAGAACGCCGGCGTTTCGACGCCGACGGTCGCGCGCATGGTCCAGAAGCTGGGCTTCCGCGGATTTCCGGACTTTCAGGCAAGGCTCCACCAAGAACTCGAGGCGACGATCTCCAATCCAATCGCCAAGCACGATCGCTGGGCCGCCAGTGCCCCCGGCACGCACACGCTCAACCGGTTCGCCGATGCGGTCATGGGAAATATGCGCCAGACGCTGTCCCAGATAGAACCGCGCGAATTCGACCAGACCGCCACCCTGATCGCCGATTGCAAACGCAATATCTATCTCGCCGGCGGGCGCATCACCCGTTCCTTGGCCGACTACTTCTTCACCCATCTCCAGGTTATCCGCACCGGCGTTACCCAGATCGCCGCCAACCCGAGCTCTTGGCCGCACTACGTCTTGGACATGAAGCACGGCGACGTTCTGATCCTGTTCGATATCCGCCGGTACGAACAGGAGATGGAAACGCTTGCCCGCATCGCCCGCGACCGGGGCGTCGAAATTGTTCTCTTCACGGACCAGTGGGGTTCGCCTGTCGCCAAGTCCTCTTCCAAGGTCTTCCGCGTGCAGATCGAAGCACCCTCGGCCTGGGACAGTTCGGTCATGCTGCTCTTTCTCGTCGAGGCGCTGATCGAGGCCGTGCAGAACATGAACTGGGACGAGACGCGGGACCGGATGAAGATGCTCGAAGGCCTGTTCGACTCGACGCGCATCTTCCGCCGGCCGGTCTAGGGAGGAACCGGCAGAATTATGGACCATTTGCGCAAATCAGGACGACCGCCGTCCCGCGACCGACACGTATGGCGCGAACGGGACAGAGCCTGTCACACAGGCTTCATCGCGCCTCTTTAACAGCATCGCCGAAATTACAACGAACGATTTCAACTGAAAGCACAATAAGGAGAACGTCAGTGATTTCAAAGACTCAACGCCTGCTCTCGCTTTCCACCGCCATGCTGCTCGCAACGTCGGCAATCGCCGTCGCCGAGCCGAGCGAGGAGCTTATCGCCGCCGCCAAGAAGGAAGGCACGCTGACCACGATTGCTCTTCCGCACAACTGGTGCGGCTACGGCGACGTCATTGCCGGCTTCAAGGCCAAGTACGGCCTCGAAGTCAACGAACTGAACCCGGACGCCGGTTCGGGTGACGAAATCGAGGCCATCAAGGCCAACAAGGGCAACACCGGTCCGCAGGCGCCCGACGTGATCGACGTCGGTCTGTCGTTCGGTCCCTCGGCCAAGGCCGAAGGCCTGATCCAGCCTTACAAGGTCTCGACCTGGGACTCGATCCCGGATAGCGCCAAGGACGCCGAAGGCTACTGGTATGGCGACTATTACGGCGTTCTCTCGTTCGTGGTGAACACCGACATCGTCAAGGAGGTGCCGAAGGACTGGGCCGACCTCAAGAAGTCGGACTATGCGAACGCAGTCGCGCTCGCCGGCGATCCGCGCGCGTCCAACCAGGCCGTGCAGGCCGTTTATGCCGCCGGCCTTTCCGCCGGTGAGAAGGACGCCGCCAAGGCTGGCGAGGCTGGCCTCGGCTTCTTCGGCGAAGTCAACAAGGCCGGCAACTTCGTTCCGGTCATCGGCAAGTCCGCCTCGCTCGCCCAAGGCTCTACTCCGGTCGTCATCGCCTGGGACTATAACGGTCTCTCCTGGCGCGACAGCCTCAACGGCAACCCGCCGGTCGAAGTCGTCGTCCCGGCTTCCGGCGTCGTCGCCGGCGTCTACGTCCAGGCGATCTCCGCCTTCGCGCCGCATCCGAATGCTGCCAAGCTCTGGATGGAATACCTCTATTCCGACGAAGGTCAGCTCGGCTGGCTGAAGGGCTATTGCCACCCGATCCGCTTCAACGACCTCGCCAAGAACGGCAAGGTCCCGCAGGAAATGCTCGACAAGCTGCCGCCGGCAGCGGCCTATGAAAAGGCCGTCTTCCCGACGCTCGAGGAGCAGGAAGCCGGCAAGACGGCAATCACCACCAAGTGGGATGCCATCGTCGGCGCCAACGTCCAGTAAGTGACCTCGGCCTCCCCGTCCCTCACCGGCGGGGAGGCTTCCTTTGAAGCCGGGACGGCCGGAAACGCGATGACCACGACAACAGCAATAGCAGCACCCCGGATCAGCAAACGGGCGATCATCGATTGGCTCGGCATCGCGCCGTTCATGATTTTCGCGCTGATGTTCCTGATCGTCCCGACGCTTTATCTCGTGACCGGCGCCTTCCTGACGCCCGAGGGCGAGCTCACCTTCAAGAACATCGCCGACCTCTTCACGCCTTCGATTCTCTCGGCCTACTGGATCTCGATCCGGGTCTCGGTCGCTTCCTCGCTCGGCGGCGCGCTCATCGGTTTCTTCCTCGCTTGGGCGATCGTGCTCGGCGGCGTCCCCACCTGGGTCCGCTCCGGCCTTCTCACCTTTTCCGGCGTTGCCTCGAACTTCGCCGGCGTGCCGCTCGCCTTCGCGTTTCTCGCGACCCTTGGGCGCACCGGCCTCGTCACCGTTTTCCTGCGCGACTGGTTCGGCTTCAATCTCTACTCGACCGGCTTCAACCTCCTGAGTTTCTTCGGTCTCACCATCACCTACATGTATTTCCAGATCCCGCTGATGGTGCTGATCCTGACGCCGGCACTCGACGGCATGAAGAAGGAATGGCGCGAAGCATCCGAGATCCTCGGCGCCTCGCACTGGCAGTACTGGCGCATGGTGGCGCTGCCCATCCTCTGGCCGAGCCTGCTCGGCACGACGCTCCTGCTCTTCGCCAACGCTTTCGGTGCAATCGCCACCGCATACGCCCTCACCGGCAGTTCGCTTAACATCGTCCCGATCCTGCTCTATGCGCAGATCCGCGGCGACGTGCTGCACAACCCGAACCTCGGTTATGCGCTGGCGCTCGGCATGATCGTCATCACCGGCATTTCCAACATTCTTTATATCTGGCTGCGGATGCGCGCCGAACGGTGGCAGAAATGAAAGCACAACGCCTCGGCGCCTGGATCGCCATCGCCATCGGAGCGGGCTACTTCATCATTCCGCTGCTCGGCACGCTGGAATTCTCGCTGCGCATGCGGCGCGGCCAATATTCCTTCGACGCCTACGAGTCGGTCTTCTCCGATATCCAGTTCCGCGAGACCTTCGGCTATTCGATGCTGATGGCGTTTTTGACCATCATCTTCGGCATGCTGCTCGTGGTGCCGACCGCCTATTGGGTGCGGCTGCGCCTGCCGCAAGTGCGCCCGGTCGTCGAATTCATCACGCTGCTGCCGCTCGTCATCCCCGCGATCGTCATCGTCTTCGGCTACCTGCGTCTTTATAACTCCTCGTCGGTGCTGCCGCTGACGGGCTCGACCTCCGGCACGAATGCGCTCCTGATGTTCTCCTACATGACATTGTCGCTCCCCTACATGTATCGCGCGGTCGATACCGCCATGCGGGCGATCGACGTCAGGACGCTGACGGAAGCGGCCGAGAGCCTCGGTGCCAAATGGCCGACGATCCTCTTCCGCTGCATCTTCCCGAATGTGATGAGCGGCGTGCTGTCCGGCTCCTTCATCACCTTCGCGATCGTGATGGGCGAATTCACCATGGCGGCGCTGCTCAATCGGCCGGCTTTCGGCCCCTACCTGCAGCTCGTCGGCGCCAACAAGGCCTATGAACCTTCGGCGCTCGCCGTCATCGCATTCGCCATCACCTGGCTCAGCATGGGTCTGATCCAGCTCGTCTCCCGCTTCCAGAAATCCGCTCCGGCCAAGGCTTGATCACATGGCGTTCCTGACACTGACCAATATCCAGAAGTCCTTCGGCCCGGTTCAGGTCGTGCACAACTTCAACATGGGCATCAACAAGGGCGAGTTCGTTTCCTTCCTCGGGCCCTCGGGTTGCGGCAAGACCACAATCCTGCGCATGATCGCCGGCTTCGAGACGCCATCGGGCGGCTCTATCGTCATCGACGGCAAGGACCAGGGCGCGTTGAAGCCCAACCAGCGCAATATCGGCATGGTCTTCCAGGCCTATGCGCTGTTCCCGAACATGAACGTGCAGGACAACGTCGCCTTCGGCCTCAAGGTGGCAGGCGCCCAGAAAACGGAAATCGACCAACGGGTGAAGCAGATGCTCGGCCTGATCAAGCTCGAGCACCTGGCGGACCGCTATCCCTATCAGCTGTCGGGCGGCCAGCAGCAGCGCGTGGCGCTCGCCCGCGCGCTCGCCGTCAAGCCGCAAGTGTTGTTGCTCGACGAGCCCCTCTCCGCGCTCGACGCGAAGATCCGCGTTTCGCTGCGCGAGGAGATCCGGCAGATCCAGCAGCAGCTCGGCATCACCACCGTATTCGTGACGCATGATCAGGAAGAGGCGCTCTCGATCTCCGATCGCATCGTCGTCATGAATGCTGGCCACGCCGACCAGATCGGGACCCCCTTCGAAATCTACAACACTCCGGCAACCCGTTTCGTCGCCTCCTTCGTCGGCACACTCAACATCATCGAAGGCAAGGTTGCGGACCCGGCCAGCGGGGCCGTCACCATTGGCGATCAGCGCATTTCCCTCAAAGCGCCGATCTCCGGCATGAAGGGCGGCGACAGTATCTCGCTCGCACTCCGCCCGGAGGCCGGCTCGATCGTCGAGAGTGCGAAGGGCGACACAGCTCTCGCAGGCGAAGTCGTGTCCACAAGCTTCCTCGGTTCCGTCATCCGCACAAAATTGCGCGTTGGTAACGACATCATCTCCTTCGACACGTTCAACGATCCGGGCCTCAACCCGCCGGTTTCCGGCGAGAACGTCACGCTGCGCTTTGCCGCCAAGGACCTGCTCGTCATCCGCGAATAGGCCCCGCTGACCACCGGAATGGTTGTTCCAGCAAAGCACCGTTCGTAGAAAAATCTGTCGCGATTTCCCGATTTTGCGTCGCAGCGCGCATTTGACCGCGCGCCGCCGGCCTATATAGTCGCAAGCGTTCTCAGGGCGGGGCGAAATTCCCCACCGGCGGTAGCGATTACATGGTCGAATGATCATGCGTTCGGAGCCCGCGAGCGCTTTGGGGGCCTAACTCCGAAGGTCAGCAGATCCGGTCGAATTCCGGAGCCGACGGTTACAGTCCGGATGGAAGAGAGCACGCAGGTGCGGTGCCCCCGCTGCAACGCCGTGCGCCTTTTCAGGCGCACAAAGGTCGCTGCAGCATCCAGCGTTGCTGGGCTTTCGTGCATGCTGTTCGCCCGACGGGATCATTGGAAAACGCCAAACCCTGAAAGGCTTGAGACCATGACCATTCTCTCCCAACCCGCCGCCAGAATTGCAATCGTCCGCGCCCGCTGGCACGCCGACATCGTCGACCGGTGTGTCGATGCTTTCGTCGCGCAGTGGACGAAGCTCGGCGGCAACGCGGCGGACGTCGAGATCTTCGACGTTCCGGGTGCCCTCGAAATCCCGCTTCACGCACAGACCCTCGCCCGGACCGGCCGCTATTCGGCGATTCTCGGAACCGCCTTTGTGGTCGATGGCGGCATCTATCGCCACGATTTTGTCGCCGGCACGGTGCTCGACGGCATGATGCGCGTGCAGCTCGACACCGATGTGCCAGTCCTTTCCGCTGTACTTACCCCGCACAATTTCCAGGAAAGCGAACCGTTGATCGCCTTTTTCCGCGACCATTTCGTCGTCAAGGGCGAAGAGGCCGCCAATGCCTGCGCTCAGATTCTCGACGCTCGCGCCAAGCTGGCCTTGATCGACGCCTGAGGATCCGCTCGAACAGACATGTCGAGGGGCACGACCGGTACGGGTCGTGCCCCTCTCTTTTTTGCCAAACCCCGAATGGCTGCTGCGGCGCATTGAAAATCCCGATGCACTGCGATATCGAAACTTGACTGAAAAAAGAAAGATTAATCACTTCGTGGGGCCGGGAAGGCCAGCGAGCCAGGGACGTGACAATGACATTTCAGCCGCGCATGCAAAACAGGATCAGCGGTTTCTCTGTCATAGGCGGAATGCACCGGCGTCATTGGAACGGCGTCGTCGCGGATGTGTGGGACGTCGAGTGCATTCCCCACGCCGGCGGCTACTACATCGCGGAAGACCCGCGCATGTTCATCGTGCTCGACGCCAAGGGCGGAGGAAATTGCCGGGTCAAACTCACCTCAAGCGGCCGGAGCGCGGTGCAGAACTATCATCGGCAGGCCCTCTCCTACATACCAGCCGGCGTGGAGCTCTGGACCGATGTCGTCGATATCCAGTACCTGCGGCATCTCGACCTGCATTTCGATGTCGATGCGCTCAGCCGGCGCCTGCTGGAAGATCTCGACCCCAGCGCGATCGAGACGCCTCGGCTCATGTTTCAGGATCCTCGCTTTCTCCATCTTGCCGAACTGATCGCGGCCGAATGCCTCAATCCGCAGCCGTTGCACGACCTCTACGGTGACGGGCTGACGCTGGCGCTGTTCATCGACCTGATGAAGATCAACCGAAGCGCGAGCCGCAAACGCAGCCAGTTGGCAGGCTGGCAACTGCGCCGCGCCGTGGACTACATCGGGGAAAACATCGTCCGCAACGTCCGGCTCGAAGAGCTGGCGAACCTCACCGGACTATCGCAATCCCATTTCAGCCACGCCTTCAAAGCCTCGACCGGCATGGCGCCGCACCAATGGCAGACAAATGCCCGGATCCAGCGCGCCAAGGAAATGCTGATCAAGGGCGACCGGTCGCTGACGACAGTAGCGGCCGAAACGGGCTTCGCGGATCAGGCACACTTCACGCGCGTCTTCAGGAAGACGGTCGGTACCACGCCGGCGCTCTGGAAAAAGTGCCGCCTCTCCTGACGGCGGTCGGCCGACCGCCTGGTGCCGTGCGGAAATTTGCCCAGGATCGTTCAATTTTCCCGGATCCGGACAAGCCCGGCCGATATACTTGAGATAAACGCTCACCTTATCAACAGGACGACTGACCACGTCGCGCTTTCCGGGGGCGGAGCACGGCGTGACCTATTTCGGGGCAGAGATACGATGCAGAGCAAAGGTAACGGGGTGCGTTTGAAGGACGTATTGGCGGGCGGTGTGGCGTTTGCGGGACTGCTGATCGCCGGAGCCACGCAGGCGCAGGATGGCAGCGCCACCACACTCGAAAGGCTGGTCGTTGAAGGCGGGGCGTCAGCGAACGGCAGCCCCACCGGCCCCGTTGAGGGCTACGTGGCCAAAGCGACCGCAACGGGGTCGAAAACGGCCACTCCGCTGACCGAAATCCCCCAGTCCGTCTCCGTCGTCGGTCGCGAGGAGTTGGACGATCGCGCCGTGGTCAACAAGATCGACGAAGCCTTGCGCTATACGCCCGGCGTCATGGCCGCACCCTTCGGCGTCGACGCCGATACGGACTGGTTCTACATTCGCGGTTTCGATGCCAGCCAGACGGGCGTGTTTCTCGACGGCCTCTCCCTCTCCAGCTACGCATTCGGCAATTTCCAGATCGACCCCTTCATGCTGGAGCGGATCGAGGTGCTGAAGGGGCCGGCCTCCGTGCTCTATGGCGGCGCCAATCCGGGCGGCATCATCAATCTGATCAGCAAACGGCCGCTTGACGAGCCGCTCTACTACACGGAAGTCGGCATCAACAGCGATGGCAACGCCTTCACGGGCTTGGACGTCAACGACCGGCTGACCGAAGACGGGACGATTCGCTACCGGCTGACCGGAAAGATCGCCGGCGGCGACAATTACTCGGATTTCTCCGAAGACCTGCGGGGCTTCATCCTGCCGCAACTGACCTATGCCCCGGACGACGCGACCAACGTGACGGTATTCGGTCTGCTGCAAGGGCTCGACCAGGTTCATGTCGGCAACGGCTTCCTGCCCTATGTCGGAACTGTGGTCGACGCCCCCTATGGCAAGATCGACCGGGATGCCTACTTCGGCGAACCCGATATTGACGAGGGGACCTATGCCCAGCAGATGCTCGGCTATGAATTCAAGCACGATTTCGACAATGGATGGACCTTTAGCCAGAACGCGCGCTACGCCCATCTACACAAGCACGAGCGGAACCCTTACCCCTACGGCTATGTTGGCCCGGGCTTCGGCAATGTCGAGCCCATCGGCCCGGATTACCTTCTGAACCGCATCGGATTCGAGGCGACGTCGAGGGTCGACAGCTTCTCGATCGACAACCGGGCGGAGACGGATTTCGATCTCGGCGCCACGAACCACACTTTCCTCGCCGGCCTCGACTACAAATATTACCGCCTCGACCATATAGGGGCGTCGGGAGGCGCCACGCCGATCAGCCCCACCGATCCGGTCTATGGTGTGCCCCAGGGGCCGACGGCCGTCTATATCAACCAGATCTTCACCCAGCAGCAGATCGGCATCTATGCCCAGGATCAGGTGCGCTTCGGCGACGGTTGGCTCGTAACGCTCAATGGGCGCTACGACTATGTCGATACCGACCTCAAGAACGGCGCTACGGCCTGGGCCGGAGCCTCCAACTTCGGATATGATGACGGCGCGCTCAGCGGCCGGGCCGGCCTCGCTTACGAGTTCGACAACGGCTTGACGCCCTATGTAAGCGTCGCGACCTTCTTCAACCCTCTCGTGGGCTCACGCGACTCGAACCCTGATCCTGCGGTCACCACTTTGGTGCCTCTGAAGCCCGAAGAGGGCTACCAGTACGAAACAGGAATCAAATACGAGCCGACGTTTATCGACGGATTGTTAACCGCCTCCGTCTTCGAGATAACCAAGCAGAACGTCCAAGTGACCGAGCCCGTGCTCGGGCTCTCTACACAACTCGGCGAGGTGCGCTCCCGCGGGGTCGAGCTTGAAGGCAAGGTTAATCTTGATGAAAACTGGAAGGTCATCTCCGCTTTCAGCTATACCGATCTCGAGATCACCGAAGACACCAATCCGTCGCTGCTCGGCAAGTCACCCTATCTCATACCCGAAACGCAGGCCGCGCTGTGGCTCGACTACACGGTGACCAGCGGCGCCTTCGAAGGCGTGAGTCTCGGCGCCGGCGTTCGTTACCAGGGCGAATCCTGGGCCGATGCGGAAAATACCAAAAAGGTGCCGGATGCGACGCTCGTCGATGCCGCAATTCGATACGAGAAGAACGACTGGGCCGCATCCCTCAACGTCGCCAACCTCTTTGACAAGGAATATGTCAAGGGATGCCAGGGGCTCTTGACCTGCGGCTACGGCGAAAGCCGGACGATCACGTTGAAACTCAGCAAGACGTGGTAACCGGATCTTGAATCGCATTGTGAAGCGCCTGAATCGGATCTTCAGGCGCTTCACCTAAAGTCATGATGTGCCTCGACAATCCCGTACCGAAGCATGCCCTCAATGCGCGCGCTGCTCGCCCCCGAGCGCGCGTTCGAGCGCCCGTGCCTTGTGGCGATGGCCGGCGCGTTCGTAACCGATGACGGTGATGATCGGCGCGAACATCAGAATAATGAGGCTTACCGCCACGTCGATACCCGCCATTGCGGCTCCGACTGAAGTCGCCAGCACGAGGATCGTGGCAAGGAACTGCCAGAAATGGCGGCGCTCCGCCGCCCTGACTAGGTAGATGTACATGGCGTAAATCAAGCCTATGTAGATCGCGACCGGAACGGCAACGGTCATCACCGCCGCAACGGATGAAATATGCGCCTTGTCCTCGATATAGTAGGCGGCGACATGCAGACCCGCGCCCGTCGCGACGATTGCGGCGAAGATCGGCATGTGCCCATAACCCCATACGAGGGAGCGCTTGCGGAATTTGTGGAGGATTTCCGCGCTCGGCAGCGTGAAGTAAATCCACCACATGCCGAAGGTCAGCCCTGTGCCTGCGATGCAGACAAGGGCGACATCGGCACTCCAGCCGTGCCCCTCGACCACCGCTGTCACGGAGGCGACCGTTCCAACCACTCCTTCGCCGAGCGCAATGATGGCGAGCAGGCTGTGGCGCTCGGCTATGTGGTGGGCATGCCAGGGCGTTCCGCCCTGGAACGATTCCCCGATCACCGGCCCGGCCATCTCAACCGCCGTCAGCACGACGACGAAGGCAAGCGTCACCAGCAGGGAGAAATCGATGAAGATCAGCACGATCCAGCCGATCTGCGCAATCGAGATGGCGATGGCATAGGTCGTACAAGCCTTTCTGCGGAGCGGGTCCTCTCGCGCCGCTCTGAGCCATTGGAACACCATGGCGACCCGCATCACCACGTAACCGAGCACCATGATGCCGTTGTTCAGGTTTTCGCCCTTGTCGATCGACTCGAACATAGGCGGAAGCCCGATGGCGAGAATGAGCACGCCGGCCATCTGCACCATCGTCACGCAACGAAACACCCAGTCGTCGGTATCGTAGGCGGATGCGAACCAGGAAAAGTTCACCCACGCCCAGCAGATCGCAAACGTCGCGAAGCCGAAGCCGATCAGTCCGGCCTTGACGTGCCCCTCGGCAAGGAGATGGGCAAGTTGTGCGGCAGCAAGGCTGAAGGCGATGACGAAGGTCAGGTCAAAGAGCAGTTCCAGCGGCGTAGCTGCGCGATGGCTCTCGTGCGGATCCCGACCGCTCATTCTGGCGACATGATGAGCAACCGAATGCGGCTTGGATGGCGGGATCTCGGACATTGAACGCTCCGGCTCTTTAAGGGACTGCGGGCATCCTCAAATATTCCCTGGAAGCCAGTCAAGGCCGCGCGCCTTACTGACCGAGATTCTTGAGGTAGAGCGAAAGAAGCTGGGTCTGAGAGGAGATGCCGAGCTTGCGATAGACGTTGCGCCGGTGGACCTTCACCGTGCCCGTCGAGATGCCGAGTTTGAGGCCGATCGACTCTGACGAATGCCCCTGAAGCACCAATTCGATGATCGCCGCCTCCCTTTCGGTCAGGTTCAGATGTTGCCAGACGCCGTCGGCGGGCGGATGCGCCGCCTTTCGCCGGCTCCGCCCTGTCTTCGCCAGTGCCACGTCGAAGCGGCGGCCGAGATCGGCCCAGTGATGGCGCACGAGCGCCGCCACCAACGGCTCGGCCCTCTTGAGCAAAGCGAATTCTGCCGCGCTGAAGCTGCCGGTCGCCTCACGCCGCATCAGCGAGAGGACGACAGTGATCTCATCGCTGATCGGCACGAAAAAGCCGACCTCCTCCGCAAGCCCGGTCTGGACGTAATAGGTGCGATAGTACTCGCTGGAGAAAAACCGATCCGGCGCCAGTTCCCGCATCCGCCAGACGCCAGGCTTCGGCGCGCATGCGGCATGATAGAAGGGATCGAGCAGATAGGGCCCGGCCTGATAGAGACTGACGAAAAGAACGTGATCCTTCGCGTCGAAGGTGCTGTAAAGATCGATCGGACGTTCCTTGCCGCGATAGGCGAAGACGACGACGTAATCGAAGTTCATCAGGGTCGACATCAGCCGACGAAATGCGCCACCGACGGCCTGGTCCTCCATCGGCGCACCGTCGACCAACGGCGCCAGCGCCTGAAAAAGCCCATCGAGGTCGATACTCAACCGCGCTCCCCGCCCGATTTTCCCGCTTCCGGGTATACTCCTTCCACAGGGCAATCCGGGTTGAAATACCTCTCTTGGGGTATATACCAGCGCCGCCGCATTTGACTAGGCTGATCGCTAATGACGGTGGAAGTAGCGGCCTCCTGCATGTTTCTTAGATCGCAGCCGATTTAGAGATAAGAACATGCAGCAATTTCAAAGTGCTACAGCGTGCTTCGCAAGTCCGATAAGACGCGCGGCGCTGTAGGAACGCCACATCTTCAAAAACAACCGCAGGGAACAGACGTGACATCCGCTTCGACGAACGACATCGAATTCCGTTCGGTCGCCAAACGCTATGGCAGCGTGACGGCAGTCTCGGACATCAACCTCGCGGTGCCGAAGGGCGCCTTCGTGGCGCTGCTTGGCCCTTCCGGCTGCGGCAAGACCACCTGCCTGCGGATGATCGGGGGCTTTGAGCAACCGAGCGAAGGCACGGTTTATGTCGGCGGCCAGCCGATGAACGGCGTGCCTGCCTATCGCCGACCGGTCAACATGGTATTCCAGCAATATGCGCTGTTCCCGCATCTCGATGTCGAACAGAACGTCGCCTATGGCTTGAAGCAGATGCGCCCGCGCATCGCCGCCGGCGAGATCAGCCGCCGGGCGCAGGAGGCGCTGGAGATGGTGCGCCTCGGAGGCTTCGGCAAGCGCCGCATCCACGAGATGTCCGGTGGCCAGCAGCAGCGCGTGGCACTCGCCCGTGCGATCGTGAACAAACCGAAGGTGCTGCTCCTCGACGAGCCGCTGGCCGCTCTCGACAAGAAGCTGCGGACGGCCATGCAGATCGAACTCCAGAGCCTGCAGCGCGAACTCGGCATCACCTTCGTCCTTGTCACGCACGACCAGGAGGAAGCGCTGTCGATGAGCGATCTCGTTTGCGTCATGAGCACCGGCCGGATCGTCCAGATCGGACCGCCGCAGGAGATCTACGACCGCCCGGCGAGCCTCTTCGTCGCCGACTTCGTCGGCAAGACCAACCGCATAGCGGCGACCATCGACGCGGGCACGAATTCGATCCGGCTGGCGAACGGCGTCGGCCTCCCGAAACCCGCGAGCGCCAACGGCACGCTCGGCGCGGCCATGGTTGCGCTCCGCCCGGAGGCGATCAGCCTCGTCCGCGATGGCGCGGCGACGCTTCAAGGCACAGTCACCCACCGCATCTTCCTGGGCTCGTCGGTCGAATATTCTGTCGAGGTCGATGGCCTCGGCGACTTCCTGGTGACCGCCGACCGCCGGAGCCTCAACGAAAGCGATCTCGCGGAGCCCGGCGAACGGATCGGACTCGCCTTCGACCCCAATGCACTTCACGTCTTTCCGGCCTCAACCGCCGGATCTGCTGCCATCACTACACGTCAACGATAAGGGAACAGCATCATGACCAAGTGGTACAGAGAGAATGCCCCGATCACCGCCGGCAAGCTTGCCGATGAACTGATGCGCCTGAAGCGCGGCTCGGTCACGCGCCGCCACTTCCTCGGCGTCACCGGCCTCGGCCTTGCGACCGCCGTCTTGGCGCGCCAGCCCGGACTCTTCAATTCCACCGCTTTCGCCGGCGACCTCGGCTCCCAGATGTCGATCGCGACCTGGCCGAACTACCACGACCCCGCGACCTTCGAGGCCTTCACCGCTGCCACCGGCGTTGCCGTCGAAGTCAACGTGTTCGGCTCGAACGAGGAAATGCTGGCGAAGCTCCAGGCGGGCGGCACCGGCTGGGACCTCTTCGTTCCGACCAACTACACGATCTCGACCTATGCGAAACTCGGCCTGATTGACGAGCTCGACCTGTCGAAACTGCCGAACTACGACGCCTCGACCGAGACCGCGCGCTTCACCAACGAGGGCATCGTCGAGGGCAAGACCTATGCCGTGCCGAAAAACTGGGGCACGACCGGGATCGCCGTGAACTCCAGCAAGATCAAGACGCCGGTCACGAGCTGGAAAGAGTTCTTCGACGTGGCAATGACCGAGGCGGATGGCCGCGCCATGGTGCACGACTACCAGCTCACAACCATCGGCAATGCGCTGGTCTCGCTTGGGTTTTCCTTCAACTCGGTCAAGCCGGACGAACTCGCCAAGGCCGAGGAACTGCTGATCAAGGTGAAGCCGCATCTTTATGCGATCAACAGCGATTACCAGCCGTCGATGCGCGCGACCGACGCCTGGATGACCATGTGCTGGACCAATGACGGCGCCCAGCTCAACCGCGACATCCCAGAAATCCAGTTCACCCTCGGCAAGGATGGCGGCGAGATCTGGTCGGATTTCTACGCCATCCCGAAGAGTGCGGCCAACAAGGCGGCCGGCTATGCGCTACTCAACTACCTGATGACGCCGGAAAACGCCGTCAAGGAGCACATCGCCAACGGCGCGCCGACGACCGACAGCCGCGTCCTGAAGCTGCTGCCGGCCGAGGTCACTTCGAACAAGATCGTCTATCCGGACGAAGCGGCGCTGACGCCGCTTGAATTCGGCGCCGCCGTGACGCTCACCGATCCCGGCCGTGCCGAGCTGATGGCGCGTTTCAAGTCGGCGTGATTTCGAAATCTGCCCCTCACCCTAGCCCTCTCCCCGCATGCGGGGAGAGGGGACAAGGAAGTGCCACTCGCCGCTTTCTTTCGCCTCATCAGTGCAGATGAGAGGAAACAAAGTGGGTGCCGCGAGTCACCTTCTCCCCGTCAAAACGGGGGAGAAGGTGGCCGGCAGGCCGGATGAGGGGCAGATCTTGAACGTGCAATCTGACGGACCGAACTTCATGCAAGCGGCAATGAACACGAAGAGGAACCTGGTGACGACAGCGCTGGTTGCGCCGGCGGCCGCGTGGCTTTGCATCTTCCTCGTGCTTCCCTTCATCGCCATGCTCGTCTTCGCCTTCGGCGAGCGCGCGCCGGAAGGTGGGTATCAGGCGGCCTTCACCTTCGCCCAGTTCGCCAAACTGCCAACGCGGGCGGCCGCCTTCTGGAACACGCTGGTGCTTGCACCCGCCGGCGCGCTCCTCTGCCTGCTGGTCGCCTATCCCGTCGCCTATTATCTCGCCGTCAGGGCGAACCCGCGCTATCGCCTCATCCTCGTTTCGCTCGTGGTCGTGCCGTTCTGGACGAGCCTGCTCGTGCGCACTTACGCCTGGATGTACATCCTCGGCTCGCGCGGCATTCCCAATCTGCTCGCGATGATCGGCATCGAGGACGTGCGCATGCTGAACACGCCCGGGGCGGTCCTCCTCGGCATCGTCTATGGCTACCTGCCGCTGATGATCATGCCGATCTATGTCAGCCTCGAAAAGCTCGACCGCCGGCTGCTGGAGGCTTCCGCCGATCTCGGCGCCAAGCCGGTCTCCACCTTCTTCGGCGTCACCCTGCCGCTTTCGCTACCTGGTGTGATGACCGGCGTCGCGCTCGTCACCATCCTGCTCCTCGGCGAGTACCTGATCCCGCAGCTTCTCGGCGGCGGCAAGGTCTTCTTCATCGGCAATGCGCTCGTCGATCTCTTCCTGCAATCACGTAACTGGCCTTTCGGGTCGGCGATCGCCGTGACCCTGGTCGCCGTCGTCGTGGTGGTGCTGATGGTGGCGATGCGGATCGCCTGGAAGGTCGCCGGCACAAGACAGGTGGACCTCGTCTGATGCGCGCCTTCATCTCCTCCGTCTATCTCTTCCTCTATGCGCCGATCGCGCTGGTCGTGCTGTTCTCCTTCAATGCCGGCCGCAATGCGAGCGAGTTCACCGGCTTTTCGACCGCCTGGTACGGCAAGGCTCTCGGCAACACTTTCCTGGTCTCGGCGCTGCAAAACAGCCTGATGATCGCCTTTACGAGTGCGGCGCTCGCGGCCGTCTTCGGCACGATGGCAGCACTCGGCATGGAGCGGCTCGGCACGCGCACGCGCGCCGTCTTCGATGCCTTGTTCGCTGCGGCGATCGTCGTGCCGGGCGTCGTCATCGGTATTGCCACCCTGGTCGCGCTCGTCGCCGTGTTCTCGTTCGTCAATCCGGCGCTGGCGACAATCTGGCCGGGCGATCAGCCGCCGCAGCTCGGCCTCGGCTACGGCTCGATCATCGCCGCCCACGGCCTTTTCTCGATGGCGCTCGTAACCATGATCGTCAAGGCGCGGATCGCGAGCCTCGGCCGCGACATCGTCGAAGCGTCGAGCGATCTCTACGCGACGCCCCTCACCACTTTCCGCCTGATCGTGCTGCCGCAGATCCTGCCGTCGATTCTTGCCGGCTTCCTGCTCGCCTTCACCTTCTCCTTCGACGATTTCATCATCGCCTTCTTCGTCGCCGGTTCGAAGACGACCCTGCCGATCTATGTCTTCGCCTCGATCCGCCGCGGCGTGACGCCGGAAATCAATGCGATTGCGACGCTGGTATTGGCCGCCTCGCTGCTCCTGATCCTGACTGCGCGCCTTCTGATGCGCGAAAAGAAAAGCAAATCCGGGGAGTGAAACAATGATCCTGAAAGACCGGGTCGCGATCGTCACCGGAGCAGGCTCCGGCATCGGCCAGGCGGGCGCGGCCATCATGGCGCGCGAAGGCGCCCATGTGGTTGTCGTCGACCGCAGCCGGAAGGCCGCGGAAGCGACCGTGGCGGCGATTGCCGGCAAGGGCGGCAGCGCCGAGCCGCTCGCCATCGACGTGACGGACGACCGGGCACTGTCGGACGGGATCGCTGACGTGCTCTACCGCCACGGCCGCATCGACATCCTGCACAACCACGCCGGCGCCCAGGTTGCCGGCGATCTCGAAGGGGTCGAGGTGGCGGGTTTCGATCGCTCCTGGAACCTCAACGTCCGCGCCCATTTCATGGCCGCCCGCCTCGTCATGCCGTCGATGAAGGCGGCAGGCCGCGGCGTCATCGTCAATACGTCCTCGTCCTCCGGCGTGCTCTACGATCGCGAGATGATCGCCTACACGACGACGAAGCACGCCGTCATCGCCATGACCCGGCAGATGGCCGGCGACTATGCGAAATGCGGCGTGCGCGTCAACGCGCTCTGCCCCGGCTGGGTGGATACGCCCTTCAACGAGCCCTTCATCGCGCAAATGGGCGGGCGCGGCGCGATCGAGGCCTATATCCGGGAGAAGGTGCCGCTCGGCCGCTGGGCGAGCGTCGACGAAATCGCCGAGTCGATCCTCTTCCTCGTCTCCGACCGGTCGTCCTACATGACCGGGCAGATCCTTGTGGTCGATGGCGGGGAGACCATCGTCTGATACCCCATCGCGGCGACCCTCACACCTTGACGTACCCGATGCCCTTCGCCGCAATCTCCTCGAAGGATTCTTCGTAGCCCGCATCCGCATAGCGGATGACCCCGAGCGACGTGTCGTTGGTCAGCGCATGGTCGAGCCGCTCGTCGGCGGCCTTCGTACCATCCGCAACGACCGTCACCCCGCAGCTCGTCATGTAACCGGCATAGCCGCCCCCGCCCGAATGGACGACGACGAGGTCGGCCATCGAGGAGCAGAGCAGCATGGCGTCGAGCAGCGGCCAATCGGCGATCGCGTCCGACCCGTCCTTCATCCGCTCGGTCATGATGTTCGGATGCGCCATCGCGCCGGCGTCGAGATGGTCGCGTGAGAAGGCGATCGGTCCCTTGAGCTCGCCACTGGCAACCAGTTGATTGACGCGCCGCGCGAGCGCCGTGCGTTCGCCGTGGCCGAGCCAGGCGATGCGTGCCGGCAGGCCTTCGAAGGGAATGTGCTGACGCGCAAGCCGAATCCAGTTGGTGATTATCCGGTTCTCCGGGAACATTTCGAGGAGCAGGTCGTCGATCAGGGCGACGTCGCTCTCGTCGCCGGAAAGGGCCATCCAGCGGAACGGACCAATGGCGCGGGCAAAGAGCGGCCGGAGATAGGCTTCGGTGAAGATCGGAATGTCGAAGGCATCGGCAACGCCCCCCTCCCGCGCCTGCGTACGGATCAGGTTGCCATTGTCGAAGACCTCAGCGCCCTTTTTCTGAAAGTCGAGCATGGCCTTCACGTGCTCGACGATTGAGGCGCGGCTTGCGGCCATCAGCTGGCCCCGCCCGTCTTCGCGCAGCGACCGCACCTGATCGAGGCTCATGCCCTTCGGCACGTAGCCGTAGACGAGGTCATGCGCCGACGTCTGGTCTGTGACCACATCCGGGACGATGCCGCGCCTAGCGATCTCCGGATAGATTTCCGCGGCGTTGCCGACGAGACCGACCGAGAGCGCCCGTTTCTCCTTGACCGCCGCGTCGATCATCGCGAGCGCCGTGTCAAGATCCGGCGCAATCTCCTGAAGATAGCCGACCTGCTGGCGCTTCTTCGCGCGTTCCAGATCGATGTCGACGCAGAGGATGGCCGCGCCCGCCATGCGGCCCGCAAGTGGCTGTGCACCGCCCATTCCGCCGAGGCCGGCAGTCAGCACGAAACGACCGGAAAGGTCGCCGCCGAAACGGCGCTCGGCAATCCGCATGAAGATCTCGTAGGTGCCCTGGATCACCCCCTGGCTGCCGATATATTGCCAGGCGCCTGCCGTCAGCCCGCCCCAGCAGATCAGCCCCTTGCGCTGCAGCTCATAGAAGACCTCGGCCTTCGCCCATTGGCCCACGATGTTGCAATTGGCCATGATGACGAGCGGCGCCTTGGCATGGGTCTTCAACAACCCGACCGGCTTGCCCGACTGGATGACCAGCGTCTGGTCCTCATCCATCTCGATGAGCGCCCTGACGATTGCCCGGTGCGACGGCCAGTTGCGCGCGGCCTTGCCCAGCGCCGCGTAGACGACGAGATTGTCCGGATCCTCGCCGACCGAAAGGACGTTTTCGAGCAGCCGCAGCAGCGCCTCCTGTCGCCAGCCCTTGGCACGCAACTCCGGCCCGCCGGGAACGGGAAAGTTCGGGTGACGGGGATTTGGTTTGGGCATGGCAGTCGTTCCTTCGTGCGTCACGGTCGTGTCTTTGCCCCTCACCCTAACCCTCTCCCCGCAAGCGGGGAGAGGGGACTGTGAGAGCGCCGCATGTCCCTTCTCCCCGTCTCACGGGGAGAAGGTGCCGGCAGGCGGATGAGGGGCGAACCACGCCCTTTGATTCATTTCGGCGGCAGCGTTTCGACGAAGCCTGTCGCCGCATCCAGTAGGCGCCGGCGCAAAGCGTCATCGCCATAGGCCTCCGCGCCGGCGCGCACCCATCCGTGCATCCGGCGTTCGCCCATCACCATCTGCACGATGCCGGGCAGCGCCAAGGCCCAATCGTCGTTGCCCTTACCAAGCCGCGCCAGCATTCCATCCTCGCGGGCGCCACAGAGCAAATTGCCGTTCAGGAGAAAGGCCAGGCCACCGAACATCGGCTTTTCCGAAAGTCCCGGCCGCTCGCCGAGGTCTTGCCTCACCAACTCCTCGAATCCCGCGTCGCGTGCCACATCGTCCTCCCGTCAACGCTCGCCGGCGAGCGCGTAGCGTGCAATCTCGATCCCCATCGCCTTTTCGACAGGCGGATAGACGGTCGGGTCAATGACGCTGGAGGCGAGCGGGATCACGCTCTTCGGCACATGCAGCACAAAGACCGTCATACCCACCTGCAACTGCCCGACGCTCAAAGGTTCGCCTTCCGGAGACAGCGTGGTGATGACATCCGGGAATGTTGCAAGGCGCGTACCGTCCGGCGTTTCGACGGCCATGTATTCGTTCATCACATGGAGTATCGTCGAGTCATCGCCCTGCCCCAGCGTAACCGTGCCGATGTCGAAGGCCTCCTTGGTATAAACCACGGATTTGTCGGTGATCGTTCCCTCGGCGAGAATGGAGCCGTTGGTGGTATTTGCGATCGCATCGATGACGGCGCTGCCGCCCTTGCCTTCCGCAGCGATAATCGCCTCGCCCAGAGTCAGCGTCATGGAGATGCCGCCGAGCGCGGCATTGGCCTTGACGTAGGATGCGCGCACCGGATTGCGGCAGGAGGCGATGAAGCCGCCTGACATGTCTGCTGCGGTCCTGAGGATCGGCGACACCTTGGCTGTCGCCCCCCGAACCACGAGCTCGATATAGCGGTTCTCCTCGCGGTTTCCCCCGACCGCGGTCTGGATCATCGGTTCGGGCGAACCGGCGAGGCCGATCGATCCCATGTCACCCGTCGGATGCGCACGGATATCGCCGACGGCGTCCACGACCTTGGTGCCGAGCATCGCCGAGGGCAGCCAGCCATTCAGCGTCGAGGATTTGCCGTTCTGCCCGATGATCAGGCCGGCGAGCTTTTCGCCGAGCGCCTCCTGCAGCAATTGAACGGCTTTCACGTAATCGACACCGCGCATCTCCCAGGGTGTCGTCGAGGCCGGCGCACCGATCGCAGCGGCGGTCGCCACCCAATCGTCCGGCTCCAGCTCGTTGATCGAAACCAGCTCCGGCTTGCCGATGGAAACGGCGGCGTATCCGAGCATGCGTCCGTGATCGGCCCAGCCGCCGCCACCCGCCGCATAGACGGAACCGCCCTTGACCGCCGCCTCGACATCCTTTTCCGTCAGTATCCGGCCCATCTATTTCTTCTCCTGCAATTGTCCGTCGAGCCGTCGCACGGCTTCGAAGAGCGCCGCCGCGCCAAGCGCGATATCGTCGTTTTTCGCCCACTCTTCGGGAGCGTGTGACCGGCCATCGCGACAGGGAATGAAGATCATCGCGGCTTTCGTTATCCGGCCCATCCAGGCCGTGTCGTGCCCGGCCCCGGAAGCCATCAGCCGGTGACGCGCGCCGACGCACCCGCAGGCCGCTTCCAGCGTCGCGAGAACCAAGGCGTCGCCGGGTGTCGGGTGATTGTCGGAGATCATCTTCGGCGGCGTGATCGTAACGCCGGTCTCCTCGGTGATGCGGACGGCAAGCGCCTCGATCTCGGCGATGAACGCTTCCATCTGCGGCCGCAGTTCGGCACGGGCATCGATCAAAAGCCGTGCCCGCGAAGGCACGACATTGGCGGCATTGGGTTCGATCTCGAATTCGCCGACGGTCGCGGTGAAGTGACCCTCGCCTGCCGCATGGGCGAAGCCAAGCGTCTCGATCTCCAGCACGAGCCGCGACGCCGCGACAAGCGCGTCGCGACGGCGCCCCATCGGCGTCGTTCCCGCATGATCCGCCTGTCCCTCGACGACGATCTCGATGCGCGTGATTCCGGAGATTGCCGTCACCACGCCGATATCGAGGCGCTCGGCCTCGAGCACCGGTCCCTGCTCGATATGCAGCTCCAGGAACGCCTTGACGTCGGAGCGCTTCGACGAGGGCAAACGGGAAGGATCACCGCCTGCTTCGACAATCCCTTGGCGGAGCGTCAGTTCGTCGTTCGCACGGCTCAGCCAGCCATCCGGAATAAGCCCGGCCATGCCGCGGCTGCCGACGCAGGAAACGCCGAAGATCGACACCTCCTCGGCAAGGAAGTCTACTATCTCCAGATCATGGTCAAGCTCGATGCCCGCGTCTGAAAGCGACCGCGCCACTTCGAGCGCCGCCGCCACGCCGGCGATGCCGTCGAAGCGGCCGCCTTCCGGAACCGTGTCGGAATGCGAGCCGAGCATGATCGTGCCGAGCGCCGGCTTGCGGCCGTTGCGCCGGCCGATGAGATTGCCAGCCGCATCCATCCTCGTGTCGAGGCCCGCGGCTTTGAAGCACTGCTCCAGGAAAGCGCGACCTTCGAGAAAGAGCGGCGTAAACGCGCGGCGGGTATAGGGCCGATCGGGCTCGGTGATGCGCGCCAGCCCCTCGACAATTTCGGCGATGCGCTGCGCATCGACCGGCAGATTGGTCTGCGTTGCGCTCATTGCCGCCACTCCTGAACCGGCAGGCTCGGCAACGGCCGCACGAAGGCGCCGGTGCCGGGCTCCGCGACGACCCGACTGTCTTCACAGACGAGGCGACCGCGCAGATAGGTGGCGGAAACCCGCCATGGCAGGCGAATGCCATTGTAGGGTGACCAGCCGACGATATTGTTGCCGCTCTCGGCCGCATCGTAGACATAGGATTTCGGCGTCATGACGATGATATCGGCGTCCTTGCCGGCTTCGAGCGCGCCCTTGCAATGGTCGAGGCGGAAGTGCCGCGCAGGGTTGAGCGCCATCAACTCGGCGGCCCGCGTCAGCGGGATGCCGCGCTCCAGCGCACCCTTGACGAAAAGCGGCACCATCACCTCGAGACCCGGCACGCCGGAGGCATTGGCGAGCATGTCCGGATTGGTCTTGCGATCCTCCGACCAGCTTACATGATCGGTGGAAACCAGCGTCACGTTGCCCTCGGCCACATGCCGCCAGAGTTTTTCCACCTCCGCACGCGGGCGGATCGGCGGATTGATCTTGGCCTTGCCGCCGAGGCGGCGCACGTCGTTCTCCTCGTCCAAAGTGAGGTAATGGATGCAGCACTCGATCGTCGCCGCATGACCCTGCGCCCGATAGGCGGCGGCGATTTCGTAGCCACGGCCAAGCGAGCAATGCACCACATGCGCTGGACAGCCGGTTGCCGCACCGGTTTCATAGATCTGGTTGGTCGCAAGAAGCTCGGTGAGCGGCGGCCTCGAAAGACCGTGTGCTCGATAGTCTCTGATGCCGGCAGCCTTGACCTTGTCGATCGCGGCCCTTACCGCCTCGTCATCCTCATTGTGAACGCCGGCGGTCAGTCCTGTCGGGGCGATGGCCCGGAAGCACTCCTCCAACAATCTAGCGGGAATTCGCGGGAACCGTTTCGGATCCGTTCCAAACGTCGAGAACTTGAAGGCGGCAACACCCGCCTCCACCATCTCGCCAATCCGCAACGCCCCCTCTTCGGGGTCAATGGTACCGTAGAGCGCGAAATCGACGCGGGCCTGCGGGCTCGCATGGGCGATCTTCCGTCTGACCGCTTCCGCCGAGCAGACGAGATTACCCTCGTCATAGGGCATGTCGACGATCGTCGTGACGCCGCCGGCGGCAGCCGAGCGCGTCGACCAGATGAAATCCTCCTGGTTCCTCTGCGACAGCGAATGCACCTGGGCATCAATTGCACCGGGCAGGATCAGTGCTTTGCCGAGGTCATGCCGCTCGCGCGCAGACGGGGCAACCCCCTGACCGACATGCACCACCTTGCCGCCTCGGACGGCCACATGCCCGCCTTCGACGACGCGATGCCGGAGGACGACGGTGCCTTTCAGAACGAGATCGAAATCGGACATTGCTCTTTTCCTTCCCGTTCATTCTGCCAGTTCATTTGGCCAGCGCGAAGAAGTCGTCGAATTCCGGCATCGGCGCAGTCTCGACGAAGGCACGCAACAGGTCGTGGTCGGTGAACACCGCCTGCAGCGCTTCGATCTCCTTCGAGAGCGGGCGGTCCTTGAGATAGATCGGGCTGACCGAGCGGGTGCGATCATAGGCGAGCTTGACGACGCCCATCGGTTCGTCGCCGACAAGGTCGATCGCCTGCGCCGAGAGCATCGCCTCGATCGCGGCAAGCTGGCGGAGATCGCGAACCTGCGCCTCCATGCGCTCGACGATCAGCGGCAGGAAGGTCGCCTCCTCTTCCAATCCGCCGGCCACCACGATCGACTGCGCGGACAAGGGAACGGCAAGCGACTGGACACGCATGTAGAGTTCGACGGCGAGCTTCATCAGAGGCCCGAGCCCGGTGGCGACCTCCCCGGGCGCGACGAGATTGACCGAGAGGTTGCGCCGCCCGCCGTTCGAAAGCAGGATGCAGCGGTTCAGGACATTGCGCGCCACATGCGAGAAAGCGATCTGCGCCGCCTCGATATAGAGCGTCGTCGTCAGCGGCAGGGACGCACCGGATGAGTGCACCTGCCCGCCGAGCACCACGGGGTTGTCGTCCGAGAGATAGGTTGCCTCGACAAGTCGGCCGGCGGCGACCAGCAGGGTGTCGACGACCGAACCGAAGACCTGGGCGGTCATGCGGAGGCTCAGCGGATCGTGTATCGCCATTGGCAAGGGCCACTCGGTGATGCCCGACTGGCCGTAGAGCCAGGAACCGACGAGTGCCTCGCCGCGCGTCGACAGCGTTGCAGCGACCAGCCAAGGATCCGCCGACGCTCCGAGTGCGCGTGACGACATGACGCCGGTGACAAGCAGCACGCGGATCGCCGCAGCCGCCTCACGCAGGACGTCGCCCGCTGCCGCATAGGAGATTGCATTGACGCTGAGTGCGGCAAGCGCATCGCGCGGCCGCATGACGAAAGGCGTCAGCCCCGCCTCTTTCAAGGCCGATTCCGCCGTCATGAGCTGACCGTTAAAATAGGCTTCGCCGACGCCGGTCAACACGGAGGCCACCTGGCCCATCAGTCCGATATCGGCGCAGCCCATCGAGCCGTGGCGGCGCACGGCCGGGACGATCCCCCGCTCAAGAAGCGCGACGAAGGCATCTATAAGTTCCGGGCTGCACCCGGTATGCCCGCGCATCGCGGTGTTGACGCGGATGGCGATCGCCTTGCGGATGACCGGCGCGGGAAAGAATCCGCCGGTGCCGAAGTGATGGGCGCGTACGAGCGACGTGTTGAATTCGGCGAGATCGTCGGCCGTCCACAACCGGTCCTTCATCGAGCCGACGCCGGTGTTGGAGCCATAGACCGGCAGGCCCATGGCGACGCGGTCGGCGACCACCTTGTGGGCAGCGGCGACCCGCTCCATGCCGCTATCATCCGGAACCGGTCGCGCCAGCCCTGAGCCGATTTCTTCGAGTACCCCGAAGTCGAGCGGTTTCCCGCACAGGACGATGGTCTTGACGGATTGCAGCATGCCGAAACGAACCTCTTTTGCGAGCATGCTATGCGCACAGTGCCGATGCGTGGTATATCCCAAATTCGGAACGAATGATGCTGAAATCCGAACAGTTCGAACAGCATCCCTGTTCGAAGCGCGGGTAGATACGTGGATATTGCAACGATCGTCCTTGTCGACGCGACTCTGCGTGAAGGCGGCATACGGCGTGCGGCAAAGCTCAGCGGCCGCCCACCGTCGAGTGTCAGCGCCGCCGTCCGACGCTTCGAGCAGACGATTTCCGTTCCGTTGCTCCGCCGCGAGGGCGCCATGCTCGTGCCTACGCTGGAGGCGCAGGCCCGCACCGCGGACATAGCGGAAGCGGCCGACACCGCAACGCTTCTCGTGAACCGCCTTGGTAGCCTGGCGGCAGGCCCGATCCCGCCCGTCAGCCTGGCTGCGCTCGACCGTTTCGTGAAGATCGCCCGCAACGGCAGCATACGCTCCGTCGCCCGGATGCTCGGTCTCGGCCAGCCGCAGTTGACCCGCCAGATGGCGAACCTCGAGCGCCATCTGGGATACCGGCTGTTCGAGCGCGCCTATCACGGCGTGGTCTGCACCGAGGAAGCGCTCGCCGCCATCCCGCTGGCAGAAAAACTGCTTCAATGCTGGGGACGCCTGACACGCGCATCGGACGACCGCTTCCGCCGCGACGCGACGACATGGCGTCTCGGCGCGGTGATGCCGCTCGGCCCCGAGAGCGAGATCGCGCGCATGCTGGCGGCGCTGACGGCCGCCTGGCATGCTTCCCGCCCCCGTCAGCACCTCTTCATTTCGAGCACGACTGCAGACGAACTCATCGCCGGGCTGAAGAGCCGACGCTTTGACGCCGCGCTCCTCGACGTCGCCGACTTTCCCCACGAATTCGACGGTCGGCTCGTATCGGAAACGCCGCTGGCGCTCGCCGGCGCCGCGGCAACGCTCTCCGAGATGGGCGGCGACTTCGCCCGTCTGCTCTGCACCTCCCCGATCGCCGTGCCGAGTGCCAAGAGCGGGCTGAGGCGCGAGGCGACGCGTTTTCTGGAAGATACGCTCAGCGAGAGCGAGCGGCGGCGCGTCACCCTGATCGAAGTGGACTCGATCCCGGTGATCATCAATCTCGTCAGCCACCACGGCTATCTCTCGATATTGCCGGAAAGCTCGCTCGCCCGCGTCCATCGCCCACCCGCGATGATCCGGCTCTCGTCCCGATACAGGCAATCCCTGACCCTCGTCTGGCCCAGGAAGGCGCTTTGGGCCCAGGCCGGCGAAGCCATCTTCAGGATGATGAAGACCGGAACGGTGCGAACCTGAGTCGCCGTCTGACGAAGTCGCACCAAGCCGCTGATTCGAATCGCCAATCTGGTGCGGCCTGATTCTCCGTCTGAAGCTGTTCAATCAGCTCTTGAGCTTCAGGCGCCGGCGCGTTTCGCTGGGGCTTTCGCGATAGTGCGCGCGGTAGCTGCGCGAGAATGAGGACGACGAATTGAAGCCGGCGATCGCAGCGATATCGGCAAACTCCATCCGCGTTTCGATCACCTTTCGGCGCGCGGCATTAAGACGGAGAGCGAGATAATGCTCATGCGGGGCGACGCCCATCGTGTCCTTGAAGAGGTCCTGCAGATGCCGGGCGCTGACACCGGCGCGGCGTGCAAGCCGTGCCAGCGTCAGCGGCGCCTCGACGGTCTCCTCCATCAGCTTGACCGCCGCGCCGACCCGGGCGTCGAGAATGCGCATATTGCCGATTGCCGGCACCTGCAGCAGGTCGCCACGCGTGCGCTCCTGCTCGTAGATGAAGAGGCGCGAGACCTCGAGCGCCAGCGAGTAGCCATGCGCCCGGCGGATCAGTTCGAGCATCAGGTCGAGCGTCGGCAACGAACCGCCGGTGGTGATGCGCTTGCCGTCGATGACGAAACGCTCTCGCACCATGGTCACATGCGGATAGGCGGCGGCGAAATCCTCGAAATCCTCCCAATGGGTCGTGGCGGAAAAATTGTCGAGCAGGCTGGTCTCGGCAAGCAGCCACGAGCCGGATTCGATCCCCGCCATGACCTCCCGATGCCGCGCCGTCTGCGACAGCAGCATCTTGAGTTGCGAAGTGGCGCTGCGCTTCCAGTTGTAGCTCGAAACCACGAAGAGCGGCGCGGTTTCGCGCTGCGGCCGGAACGGGCCGGAGACCGGAATGGGAATCCCGCTCTTGGTCTCGATCGCTTCGCCGTCAGGGCTGAAAATCGTCCAGTTGTACAGCGCGCGGCCGGCGATTCGGTTGGCGGCACGTAGCGGCTCGATCACGGAAGCGACGAGGATCAGATTCGTCTCCGGGAGAACCAACAAATCGATGTGCTGCACCTGCGAAGCAACCTGATCCATGGCAAAACTTCCTGCTTACGTTGCCGATAATGTATATGATACAGCCGATAATGAAAAGCAGTGCCGGCCTTTCTGCCCCGTAATAGCTCCCAACAAAAGGGAGACAGCAATGCCGCTCAGCATGAACCGCGAGGTATTCATCACCTGCGCCGTCACCGGTTCGGGAGACACAGTTTCCAAATCCAGCCACGTCCCGATTACGCCGAAGCAGATCGCCGAAGCCGCGGTTGAAGCCGCCAAGGCGGGGGCAGCAATCATCCATTGCCACGTCCGCGACCCGGAGACCGGCGCACCGGCCCGCCGCCTCGACCTCTACCGGGAAGTGACCGATCGCATCCGTTCCGCCGACGTCGACATTGTGCTGAATCTCACCGCCGGCATGGGTGGGGATCTTGTTTTCGGCAATGTCGAAAGCCCCCTCCCGGTCAATGAGAAGGGCACTGACATGGCCGGCGCCACCGAGCGTGTCGCCCATGTTGCCGAATGCCTGCCGGAAATCTGCACACTCGACTGCGGGACCATGAACTTCTCGCTTGGCGACTACGTCATGACCAACACCCCGTCGATGCTGCGCGAGATGGCCCGCCAGATGACCGCGCTTGGCGTCCGCCCCGAGATCGAAGCCTTCGACACCGGCCACCTCTGGTTCGCCAAGCAACTCGTCGAAGAAGGCCTGATCGAGGATCCCGTGCTGATCCAGCTCTGCATGGGCATTCCGTGGGGCGCGCCCGACGACCTCAACACCTTCATGGCGATGGTCAACAACGTGCCGTCGAACTGGACCTTCTCTGCCTTCTCGATCGGCCGAAATGCGCTCGCCTACCCGGCGGCGGCGATCCTTGCCGGCGGCAACGTCCGCGTTGGCTTGGAAGACAACCTCTATATCGGCAAGGGCCAGCTCGCCACCAACGGCCAGCTCGTCGAAAAGGCGGTGTCCGTTATCGAGGGCATGGGCGCAAAGATCGTCGGCCCGGCAGAGGTCCGCGAGAAACTCAAGCTAAAGAAGCGGTAAGGCCCCTCCCAACCCTCCCTCACAAGGGAGGACTTAACTTGCCGCGCCGGAGCCATCCTCCCCCTTGTGGGGAGGGTGGCCCGGAGGGCGGACGGGGTTCCAAGCCAACAGTTGAATGGAGAGGGCATGAGCATCATCAGCAAGGCCGCCTGCGTCGGCGGCGGCGTCATCGGCGGGGCCTGGGCGGCGCGTTTCGCTCTTGCCGGCATCGACGTCAACATCTTCGATCCGCATCCGGAAGCCGAGCGCATCATCGGCGAGGTCATGGCCAATGCCCAGAAGGCCTATGGCATGCTGACCATGGCGCCACTGCCGCCGCGCGGCAAACTCAACTTCTGCAAGACGATCCAGCAAGCGGTCGAAGGGGTTGACTGGATTCAGGAAAGCGTTCCCGAGCGGCTGGAGTTGAAGCGCGGCGTCATCACCGAGATCGACGCATTTGCCCGCCCGGACGCGCTCATCGGTTCCTCGACCTCGGGCTTGCTGCCCTCGGACCTGCAGGCCGACATGAAAAACCCCGAACGCATGTTCGTGGCGCACCCCTATAACCCGGTCTATCTGCTGCCGTTGGTCGAGCTCGTCGGCGGCAAGAAGACTTCATCGGAAACGATCAAGCGGGCGGAAGAAGGCGTTGCCGAAATCGGCATGAAAGGCGTCGTGATCGCCAAGGAGATCGAAGCCTTCGTCGGCGACCGCCTGCTCGAAGCGCTCTGGCGCGAGGCGCTCTGGCTGATCCAGGACGACATCTGCGACACCGAGACGCTCGACAACGTCATGCGTTATTCCTTCGGCATGCGCTGGGCGCAGATGGGCCTGTTCGAGACCTATCGCATCGCCGGCGGCGAAGCCGGCATGCGCCACTTCCTCGCCCAGTTCGGCCCCTGCCTCAAATGGCCCTGGACCAAGTTCACCGATGTCGTCGACCTCGACGACGCGCTCGTCGAGAAGATCGGCGCCCAGTCGGACGCCCAAGCCGTCGGCCGCTCGATCCGCGAACTCGAACGCATCCGCGACGAAAACCTCGTGGGCATCATGCATGCGCTGAAAGCCGGCAATGGCGGTGAAGGCTGGGGCGCTGGCAAGCTGCTCGCCGATTTCGAAAAGCGCCTTTGGGCAAAGGGCGGCGATCAGGCGAAAAGCTATGACGCCTCCGGTCCGCTGCGGCTCCTCGACACCAAGGTCAACGCAGCCTGGGTCGACTATAACGGCCACATGACCGAGCATCGCTATCTGCAGCTCTTCGGCGACACCTCCGATGCGCTGCTGCGCCTGATCGGTGTCGACTTCGATTATGTCGAAGCCGGCCACAGCTACTACACCGTCGAAACCCACATCCGCCATCTGGGTGAAGCCAAGCTCGGCCAGGCGCTCTGCACGACGCTCCAGCTTCTCGCCTCCGACGAGAAACGGGTCCATTTCTTCACGAGGATCCACGATGCCGCGTCCGGCGACGTCATCGCGACCGCCGAACAGATGATGCTGCACGTCGACGCCAAGGCCGGCAAATCGGTCCCGGCGCCGGCGGAAGTGCTGGCGAAGCTTAAGCCGATCGCCGAAGGCCATGCGAAGCTCGCTGTACCGGAAGGTGCCGGGCGTTATGTGGGGCAGAAGCGGTGAACGCATGAGGGCGAATGATCGCCCCTCATCCGCCTGCCGGCACCTTCTCCCCGCAAGCGGGGAGAAGGGATATGTCGCAGCCGCTCGCTTGGCCCTCACCGTAGGGCGAGGCACGAGATGTCCCCTCTCCCCGCCTGCGGGGAGAGGGCTAGGGTGAGGGGCAAGAGCCAAGCAAGCAAAGGGCCGATGGGGAGATCGGCCCAGGCGGGCGGACCAAAAAATACGAGGGAGAACAATGAATTTCGCACTGACCGAAGAACAGCAGATGATCGTCGACACGGTCCGCAACTTCGTCGAGACCGAGATCTATCCGCATGAAAACGAGGTCGAGCGCACCGGTATCGTACCACGCGAGCTCGGCCAGGAAATTGCCCGCAAGTGCAAGGAGCTCGGCTTCTTCGCCTGCAACTTTCCGGAAGAGGTCGGCGGTGCCGGGCTCGATCACCTGACCTTCACGCTCGTCGAACGCGAGCTTGGCCGTGGCTCGATGGGCTTGACCGTATTTTTCGGCCGCCCCTCCGGCATCCTGATGGCCTGCAACGAAGAGCAACGCGAACGCTACCTGCTGCCGGCCGTCAAGGGCGATAAATTCGACGCGCTCGCCATGACCGAGCCGGACGCTGGCTCCGACGTGCGCGGCATGAAATGCTTCGCCAGACAGGACGGCGACGACTGGATCGTCAACGGCACGAAGCACTTCATCAGCCACGCCGACATCGCCGATTTCGTCATCGTCTTCATCGCCACCGGCGAGGAGCAGACACCGCGCGGCCCGAAGAAGAAGATCACCTGCTTCCTCGTCGATCGCGGCACGCCTGGTTTCCAGATCCGTGAAGGCTACAACTCCGTTTCGCATCGCGGCTACAAGAACTGCATCCTGACCTTCGACGACTGCCGCCTGCCCTCCTCGCAGATCCTCGGCGAGGTGCACAAGGGTTTCGACATCGCCAATGAATGGCTCTATGCCACGCGCCTGACGGTCGCCGCCACCTCGGTCGGGCGGGCGCGGCGCGCCTTCGACTATGCGCTCTCCTATGCCGCCGAACGCAAGCAGTTCGGCAAGCCGATCGGCGCCAACCAGGGCGTCTCCTTCAAGCTTGCCGACATGATCACCGAGATCGACGCCGCCGACCTTCTGACGCTGTCGGCCGCCTGGCGGCTCGACCAAGGCCTGCCGTCAAACCGCGAGATCGCCTCTGCCAAGGTCTATGCAACGGAAATGCTGGCGCGCGTCACCGACGAGGCGATCCAGATCTATGGCGGCATGGGCCTTATGGACGACCTGCCGCTCGCCCGCTTCTGGCGTGACGCCCGCGTCGAGCGCATCTGGGATGGCACTTCGGAAATCCAGCGCCACATCATCAGCCGCGACCTGCTGCGGCCGCTGGGGGCTTGAGGGATGATGTACGGTTTTCGGCTAGGCCATTTGCCCCTCACCCGTACCCTCTCCCCGCGTGCGGGGAGAGGGTACGCCGTGCTGCGCGCGCTTCTCCTGTCGGTGAGGCCTAGCACGCGGGGGCGGCAGGTCCCTTCTCCCCGTGTTATGGGGAGAAGGTCGCGGCAGCGGGATGAGGGGCATCGCCCTGCCGCGTTGAGGGAGTGCAGGGCGTAATGACCACCCCTCCCCGCTCTCTCGACCGGCTGATCCGCCCGCGCTCCATCGCCGTCTTCGGCGGCAAGGAGGCACGCCGCGTCATCGAACAATGCGACAAGATGGGCTTTGCCGGCGAGATCTGGCCGGTCCACCCACGCGAAGAAGAAATTCGCGGCCGCCGTTGCTACCGCTCGGTGGCGGACCTGCCGGATGCGCCGGACGCCTCTTTTGTCGGCGTTAACCGCGCACTGACGATCGAGATCATCCGCGAGCTCGCCGCACGCGGTGCCGGCGGCGCCGTTTGCTACGCCTCGGGCTTCCGCGAAGCAGCAAGCGAACTTGCCGACGGCAATGATCTGCAGGAGGCGCTGGTTGCCGCCGCCGGCGACATGCCGATCGTCGGGCCCAATTGCTACGGCTTCATCAACATGCTCGACGGCGCCCTGCTCTGGCCGGACCAGCACGGCATGCTGCGCGTCGAGCGCGGCGTCGCAATCCTCACGCAGTCTTCGAACATTGCCTGCAACATCTCCATGCAGACCCGCGGGCTGCCGCTCGCCTATGTCATGACCGCCGGCAACCAGGCGCAGACCGGGCTGTCCGACATCGCCTGCGCCGTGCTCGAAGATCCGCGCGTCACCGCCGTTGGCCTCCACATCGAGGGCTTCGACAGCATCGAGGCGCTGGAGCGGCTGGCGACCCGAGCTCGCGAGCTGCGCAAGCCCGTCGTCACGCTGAAGGTCGGCAAATCGGAAGCCGCCCAGCTTGCGACCGTCTCCCACACGGCCTCCCTCGCCGGCAACGACCGCGTCTCCTCGGCACTGCTTGTCCGCCTCGGCATCGGCCGGGTCGACACCCTGCCGGAGCTGCTCGAAACACTGAAGCTCCTCCACCTTCACGGCCCTCTTGCCAGCGCCGACATCTCCTCGATGAGCTGCTCTGGCGGCGAGGCCTCGCTGATGGCGGATGCCGGTGTCCGGCGGAGAGTCAACTTCCGGGCGCTCCGCGAAGAGCAGCGCCAGCCGCTGAAGGAAAGTCTCGGCGAGATGGTGACCATCGCCAATCCGCTCGATTACCACACCTTCGTCTGGGGCAACCGTGACAAGCAGACGGCCGCCTTCACCGCGATGATGAAGGGCGGCTATGCCTTGAACCTGATCGTGCTCGATTTCCCGCGTCTCGACCGCTGCGACGCCGCCGATTGGGTGACGACCTGCGAGGCCGTGATCGCCTCGGCAAACGCAACCGGCGCCGTCGCGGGCATCGTCGCAAGCCTCGGCGAGAACATGCCGGAAGAAACCGCCCTTTCGCTGATGGCTGCGGGCGTCGTTCCCTTCTTCGGCATCGACGAAGCGCTCGCCGCTGCGGAGACTGCGGCCGAGATCGGCGCCGCCTGGGCAAGACCTGCCCCGCCGCCTCTCCTCAAGGTCCGGGCCGAGGCGGGCGATGCCGTTACGCTGACCGAGGCGGAAGCCAAGGCCGAACTCCTCGAATCCGGCGTCGAAGTGCCTCGGGGAAAAACGGCTGCCACGGCCGAGGAAGCGGCAGATACCGCCGAAGCCCTCGGCTTCCCGGTGGTGCTCAAGGGCCTCGGCATCGCCCACAAGACCGAAGCCGGCGCGGTCCGGCTCAACCTCACGAGTCCCGACGAGGTCTACGCCGCCGCCAACGCAATGGCCGCCGTCGCTTCCGGTTATCTTGTGGAAAAGATGGTTGCCAGGCCCGTGGCGGAACTCATCATCGGAGCGATGCGCGATCCCGTTGCCGGCCCGGTGCTCACGATCGGCGCGGGCGGAATCCTCGTGGAATTGCTCGATGATTCCGCGATCCTGACGCTTCCGACCACAGAAAAAGCGATTTCGGAGGCGATCGACAGTCTCAAGATCAGAAAACTGCTGGACGGCTATCGCGGCGGTCCGAAGGGCGATGTGGCGGCGCTGACCAGGACTGTCGCCGCAGCGGCATCCTATGTCGTTTCAAACGCTTCAAAGCTCGACGAACTCGATATCAATCCTATTATGGTGTTACCGGAAGGCCAAGGAGCTATCGCCGCTGACGCCCTGATCCGCCGGAGGAAATGACGCCTATGACCGGACCGATCCTCACCCGCCGTGAAGGCGGCATTCTCGAAGTCACGATCGACCGGCCGAAGGCCAACGCCATCGATCTGAAGACCAGCCGGATCATGGGCGAAATCTTCCGCGAGTTCCGCGACGACTCCGCCTTGCGCGTGGCGATCATCACCGGCGCGGGCGAAAAATTCTTCTGCCCTGGCTGGGACCTCAAGGCGGCTGCCGAAGGCGACGCCGTCGACGGCGACTATGGCGTCGGCGGTTTCGGCGGCATCCAGGAACTGCGCGACCTCAACAAGCCGATCATCGCCGCCGTCAACGGCATCTGTTGCGGCGGCGGTCTCGAAATCGCGCTTTCGACCGACCTCATCCTTGCCGCCGAACATGCGACCTTCGCGCTGCCGGAAATCCGTTCTGGTACCGTCGCCGATGCCGCTTCGATCAAATTGCCAAAGCGCATCCCCTACCACATCGCCATGGACATGCTGTTGACCGGCCGCTGGCTCGACGTCACCGAGGCGAACCGCTGGGGCTTCGTCAACGAGATCCTGCCGGCCAACCGACTGATGGAACGCGCCTGGGAGCTTGCGCGCCTGCTCGAGAGCGGACCGCCACTCGTCTACGCCGCGATCAAGGAAGTGGTGCGCGAGGCGGAAGGCCGCGATTTCCAGACGACGATGAACAAGATTACCCGCCGGCAGTTCAAGACGGTCGATGTCCTCTATTCGAGCGAAGACCAGCTCGAAGGAGCACGCGCCTTCGCCGAGAAGCGCGATCCCGTCTGGAAGGGGCGCTGAGACGATACGGCCGCCAAGGGCCGCGTGATTTCCAGCCGGCGAGAACCGGCATTCGACGTGGCAGGCCGCGAGAACCGGTGCACACGGGAATACTGGTCGTCCATAAGCTAGCTTATGGAAAAGATTTACAATTTAGGACGTTACAAGCCTGTTCCGAACGACTAGCCTTATGGATCGGAACAGCTGTATCGCTACCGTAGATCGCAAGGGAGGAGAAACCGGACGACATCACGCGAGCTTTGAAGCCATTTCAGACGATGGTGATACGCAACAGTCTCTACCAATCACAACAAACGGCGAATGCCGACGTAAAGAAGGGAACAGGGGAATGAGCGATTACAAAGACTATCTGACACGACAGGTCATGCTGGGCAAAATGAACCGGCGTGAGTTTCTCGGACGCGCGGCAGCTTTCGGCATCGCCGCTTCGAACGCCGGCACGCTTTTCGCAACCAGCGCCGCGGCGCAGGAGCCGAAGCGCGGCGGGCACCTGAAGCTCGGTCTCGAAGGCGCAGCTGCGACCGACTCACGGGATCCGGCAAAGGCTCTTTCGCAATTCATGTTTGTCGTCGGCCGCAACTGGGGCGACATGCTTGTCGAGAGCCATCCTACGACCGGTGCGCCGGTGCCGGCACTCGCCGAATCCTGGGAGCCTTCCGCTGACGCAGCGACCTGGACCTTCACGATCCGCAAGGGCGTCAAGTTCCATGACGGCAAGGAATTGACCATCGACGACGTGATCAAGACCCTGCAGCGCCACACCGACGACAAGTCGGAATCGGGCGCGCTCGGCGTGATGAAGTCGATCAAGGAAATCAAGGCCGACGGCGACAAGCTTGTGCTGACCCTGACGGAAGGCAACGCCGACATGCCGCTGCTGCTTTCCGACTATCACCTCATCATTCAGCCGAACGGCGGCCTCGACAAGCCGGACGCGATGATCGGCACCGGCCCGTACAAGGTGGCGAGTTTCGAACCCGGCGTGCGCGCCACTTTCGAAAAGAATGCCGACGACTGGCGCACGGATCGGGGCTATGTGGATTCGATCGAACTGATCGCCATGAACGATGCGACCGCGCGCATCGCGGCGCTTTCCTCCGGTCAGGTGCACTACATCAACCGCGTCGATCCGAAGACGGTCAGCCTCCTGAAACGGGCACCCACGGTTGAGATCCTCAATACGTCGGGCCGTGGCCACTACGTCTTCATCATGCATTGCAACACCGCGCCGTTCGACAACAACGACCTGCGCATGGCGCTGAAATACGCGATGGATCGCGAAACGATGGTCCAGCGCATCCTCGGCGGCTACGGCAAGGTCGGCAACGATTTCCCGATCAACGACACCTATGCGCTGTTCCCGGAAGGGATCGAGCAGCGCGCCTATGATCCCGACAAGGCCGCCTTCCACTACAAGAAATCCGGGCATAGCGGCCCGGTCCTGCTGCGCACGTCCGATGTCGCCTTCCCGGGGGCGGTTGACGCCGCCGTTCTCTATCAGGAGAGCGCCAAGAAGGCCGGCATCGAGATCGAGGTCAAGCGTGAACCGGGCGACGGCTACTGGACCAACGTCTGGAACGTCCAGCCCTTCTCGACCTCCTACTGGGGCGGCCGTCCGACCCAGGATCAGATGTACTCGACGGCCTATCTATCGAACGCCGACTGGAACGACACTCGCTTCCAGCGTCCGGATTTTGACAAGCTCCTGCTCGAGGCCCGCTCGGAACTCGACGAGGCCAAACGCAAGGACATGTACCGTACTCTGGCGATGACGGTGCGCGACGAGGGCGGCGTGATCCTGCCGATGTTCAATGATTTCGTGAACGCCGCCACCAAGCAGGTGAAGGGCTATGTCCACGACATTGGCAATGACATGTCGAACGGCTATGTCGCAACCCGTGTTTGGCTCGACGCGTGATGACGGAAAGCGGACCAATGACTGGTCCGGTTCTGACGGATGGGACCGCGGGTGAACAGCCGCGGTCTGCCGACCTTTCCGGAGTGCCAGCAAAACCCAACCCCACCGGCGCCAACGGCGAGATCGGTGGCACCTTCTGGCGGCGTTTCGTCTTTCGCCGTCCTCTCGCGGCGCTGATCCTTCAGCGCCTCGGCTTGAGTGTTGGATTGCTTTTCGCCGTGTCGCTGATGATCTTCGGCGGCATCGAAGCCTTGCCCGGCGATTTCGCCACCACCTATCTCGGCCAGTCGGCAACACCGCAGGCGGTCGAAAACATCCGCAAGGACCTCGGCCTCGACCGGCCGTGGAGCGAACGCTACCTCAACTGGCTCGGCGGCGCCGTCAAGGGTGACTTCGGCACCTCGTGGGCCAGCAAGAATTCGGTCAGCGAGCAGATCGGCAACCGGCTCGGCAATTCGTTGTTCCTTGCGTTCTTTGCCGCGCTCATCTCCGTCCCGCTCGCCGTCGGGCTCGGCATGCTGGCCGTGCAGTTCCGCAACCGAATGCCGGACAAGATCATCAACGTGATATCGCTCGCGGCGATCTCGCTGCCGGAATTCTTCATCGGCTACCTGCTGATCATGTTCTTTGCCGTCAAATGGGGCGTCGCCACCTTCCCGGCGACGGTCTATGAGAGCATGAGCTTCACCGAACGGCTTTCGGCGATCGCGCTTCCGGTCGCGACCCTCGTCCTCGTCGTTCTCGCCCATATGATGCGCATGACGCGGGCGGCAATCCTCAACGTCATGTCATCTGCCTATGTCGAGACCGCCGAACTGAAGGGGCTCAGCACCTTCCGCATCATCGCTCGTCACGCCGCTCCAAACGCCGTGGCCCCGGTCATCAACGTCATCGCGCTGAACCTGGCCTACTTGGTCGTCGGCGTCGTCGTCGTCGAGGTGGTCTTCGTCTATCCGGGCATGGGGCAATACATGGTGGATGCGGTCACGGTGCGCGACATGCCGGTCGTGCAGGCCTGCGGCCTGATCTTCGCGGCCTTCTACATCTTCCTCAATATGGCGGCAGACATTCTCGCCATTCTCGCCAACCCGAGACTGAGGCACCCGCGATGAACCTGAGATCTATCCCCCTGAGCGCCTGGGTAGGCATCGCGGGCATCGCGATCGCCATTCTCTGCGCGATTTTCGCACCGGTCATCGCGCCCTATGGCGAGCGGGACGTCGTCGGCGAAATCTGGCTTCCGGCCGGCGGCGACTTCCTGCTCGGCACCGACAATCTCGGGCGCGACCTCCTCTCGCGCCTGATCTACGGCGCCCGCACTACCATTCTCGTGGCGCTGGCGGCAACAGTGCTCTCCTTCTCGCTCGGCATGATCCTAAGCTTTGCCGCGGCGGTCATGGGTGGCTTCGTCGACCAGCTCTTCTCGCGCTTCAACGATCTGATGATGGCGATTCCGACGCTGATCTTCGCCCTCGTCGTGCTCGCGGTATTGCCGCAGCATCTGTGGATCCTGATCCTGGTGATGGCGGTGCTCGATTCCACCCGCGTCTTCCGCATCGGCCGTGCCGTCGCGCTCGACGTTGCGGTGATGGAGTTCGTCGAGGCGGCACGGCTCAGAGGCGAAGGCTCGCTCTGGATCATCTTCCGCGAGATCCTGCCGAACACGCTGTCGCCGCTGCTCGCCGAATTCGGCCTACGCTTTGCCTTCTCGATCCTGTTCCTCTCCACCCTCTCCTTCCTCGGCCTCGGCATCCAGCCACCGGCCGCCGACTGGGGCGGCATGGTCAAGGACAACAAGGACGGCATCATCTTCGGCATCTCGGCCGCCTTGGTGCCGGGCGCGGCGATCGCGACGCTCGCAATCTGCGTCAACCTCGTCGTCGACTGGCTGATGAAGCGGACCTCGAGCCTGAAAGGAGGGCGCGGCGATGCCTGAGCTTCTTTCCGTCAAGAACCTGAAAATCGAGGCGACGAGCTACCCGCCGGGCGAACCGCCAAAGGTCGTGACCCTGGTCGAAGGCGTTTCTTTCGACTTGCAGAAAGGCAAGGTGCTCGGTCTCATCGGCGAGTCGGGCGCCGGCAAGTCAACGATAGGCCTTTCGGCACTTGCCTATGGCCGCGGCGGCTGCCGCATCATCGGCGGCGAGGTGCTGCTCAACGGCCGCGACATCCTGAAGCTTGGCCGTTCCGGCATCAACTCGGTGCGCGGCGCCCAGGTCTGCTATGTTGCACAATCCGCAGCAGCCGCCTTCAACCCGGCCCACAAACTCGGCGACCAGGTCATCGAGGCCTCGGTCCGGCACGGCATCATGACGCGGGATGAAGCCGAAAAACGCGCGCTTTATCTCTTCCGGGTGCTCGGCCTGCCCAATCCGGAAACCTTCGGCGAGCGATACCCTCACCAGGTTTCGGGCGGCCAGTTGCAGCGCGCCATGACCGCCATGGCGCTCTGCCCGAACCCGGAACTGATCGTCTTCGACGAACCGACCACGGCGCTTGATGTCACCACGCAGATCGACGTGCTTGCCGCGATCAAGCACGCTATCGAGGAGACGCATACGGCGGCGCTCTACATCACCCACGATCTCGCCGTGGTGGCGCAGGTGTCCGACGACATCATGGTGCTGCGCCATGGCAAGACCGTCGAATACGGCACGACCAAGCAGGTGATCGAAGCGCCCAAGGAAGACTATACCCGCGCCCTCGTCAGCGTCCGTCAGACCAAGCGCGACGAAGCAGCGGACCAGTCCGGTACGCTTCTCAAGATCGAGCATGTCCATGCCGGCTATGCCAATGGCTTCAAGGTGCTGCACGACGTGTCGATGCACCTGCCGAAGGGCCAGACGCTGGCAATCGTTGGAGAATCCGGCTCCGGCAAGTCGACGCTCGCCCGCGTCATCACCGGCCTTTTGCCACCGTCCGAGGGCCGCATCACCTTCGACGGCAAGGAACTGCCAAAGGCATTGAAGGGCCGGACGAACGACGAGCTGCGCCGCATCCAGATGATCTACCAGATGGCGGATACAGCGATGAATCCGCGCCAGACCGTGCGTGACATCATCGGCCGCCCGCTTTCCTTCTATTTCAGCATGCACGGCGCCAGGAAGACCGAGCGGGTCAAGGAACTGCTCGACCAGATCGAGATGGGGCCGCGGTTCCTCGACCGCTATCCGGCCGAGCTTTCCGGTGGCCAGAAGCAACGCGTCGCGATCGCCCGGTCTCTTGCCGCCAGGCCGGAACTCATCCTGTGCGATGAGCCCACCTCGGCGCTGGACCCTTTGGTGGCCGAAGGCATCCTGAATCTGCTTCTGAGGCTTCAGGAGGAAACCGCTGTTTCCTATGTCTTTATCACCCACGACATCGCCATCGTTCGAGCCATCGCCGACAGCGTCGCGGTCATGCACCGCGGTCGCTTGGTGCGCTTCGGACCGAAGTCGAAGGTGCTCTCGCCGCCGTTCGACGACTATACCGACCTGCTCCTGAAATCGGTGCCGGAGATGGAAATCGGCTGGTTGGAAAAGGTGCTGAAGACACGGCGCATGGAGAGCGCCGGTAATTGATGCGTTTCTCTCCTCGAACTCGGGAGAGAAAACCGGCGTCGCCGTCGCTAGGATCATTTCATTGTTTCATTGAAACAGTGAAATGATCTAACTCTTTGAGACTACGCAATTCCGGACGAAAAACCGTTACACACTTTTCCTGGAATTGCTCTAATACTCTGCCGGGATGGTCAACACCTCGGCGTCCGGGGTCTCCAGAAAGCGCCTGACTGCAGACGGCAACTGCCGTGATCCGAAGGGAAGCAGCCCGCAGCGCGAAAGCATCTGGCGCTTGTCCGGATCCTGCCCGATATGCCGCCAGATCATACGCGAGGCGTAAGGCAGGTTCTCCTTCCGCCACGAAACCCCCATCGTGGTGCCGCGCAGATAGACCCGCTGGTGCACCTCGAATGGCATCAGGATCGTCTGCGCCAGCATCGACGCGTGCCCGACGGTACGCTCGGCAATGAAGATGCGGTTCCGCCAGAAGGTGACAAGGCCGACATATTTCGAGAACTGCTGGATCTCGTTTGCCACGTCGCGAATGCGCTCGATCGATTTCACCCGGATCGAGCCGCCTTCTTCGTAGATATGCGCGCAGGAACAGACAATGAAGCCGGGCCAGGAGAGCGAAAGATGATAGGTCTGGTAGTAGCCGAGATGGCGGCGAAGGGCCGCGGCATCGCCCGGGAACCCTTCAAGGAGTTGCCCCGCTTCCAGGCGATGGCGCTCGGGACGAGTCATCCGCGCTTCGAAGAGTTTTGGCGAGAGCGAAAAATCCTGTGTCGAAACCCCGAAGAACGCCACGATCCGTGCAACGTTGTGCGGTGACGGCCGCGCCTCGCCGTTAATGTAGCGATTGAACTGCTGGCGATTGATACCGATTTCGCGGCAAATCTGCGAGATCGAACGCCGGGTCGCGCAGGCGAAACGCAAGTTGGTGACGAACGTATCGTCCTGCTCCACATCAGGCTCCTGAACTCTTGATCTCAAGGAGCGTAAACGAGCGTAAATCAGCGTCAAGTCGCGAAATTGTTTCGTATCAGGTACGCGCTAGGTTTTCGTCAAACAACATACAAAGGGAACCCTGAAATGACGGAACTCACGAAGCGTCCCGACGGCCTTATCGTCCCGACTGGCATCAACCGCCGCGGCTTCCTCGCGGGCACGGCCGCGCTGGGTCTCGCCGCCGGCCTCGGTGGCACGCTGCCGGCGGGCAAGGCCCACGCACAGGAGCCGAAACGCGGCGGCCACCTGAAGCTCGGCCTCAAAGGCGGCGCGACAACGGATTCCCTCGATCCAGCCGCCTATACCGGCTCCGTTTCGTTCGTGATCGGTCATCTCTGGGGCGACAAGCTCGTCGAATCCGATCCGGTGACTGGCGCGCCCCTCCCCTCGATCGCCTCTTCCTGGGAGCCTTCCGCGGATGCCTCGGTCTGGACCTTCAAGATCCGCAACGACATCGCCTTCCATGACGGCAGCAAGCTGACGGTCGCCGACGCGGTCGCGACGCTGAAGCGACACTCCGACGAGGGCTCGAAGTCGGGCGCGCTTGGCCTGATGCGGTCGATCAAGACGATCGAAGAAAAGGCCGGTGATCTCGTTCTGACGCTTACGGAAGGCAATGCGGACCTGCCGCTGCTGCTCACCGATTACCACCTGATCATCCAGCCGGGCGGTGGCGTCGAAAATCCTGCCTCCACGATCGGAACGGGGCCGTACAAGCTCGTAAGCTATGAGGCCGGCATCCGCGCGACCTTCGAGAAGAACACCGCCGACTGGCGCTCGGATCGCGGCTTTGTCGACAGCGTCGAGATCATCGTCATGAACGATAATTCCGCGCGCATCGCGGCGCTTTCCTCGGGCCAGGTGCATTTCATCAACAACGTCGACCCGAAGACCGTATCGCTTCTCAAGCGCGCCCCTCGCGTCCAGATCCTTCAGACCCCAGGCAAGGGCTTCTACAGCTTCCTGATGCATTGCGACACGGCGCCCTTCGACAACAACGATCTCAGGCTGGCGCTGAAATACGCGATCGACCGGCAGGCCATCCTGGATCGGGCCGTTGGCGGCTACGGCAAGCTCGGCAACGACTATCCGGTCAACGAAAACTACGCGCTCGCGCCTACGGGCATCGAGCAGCGCGTCTACGATCCGGATAAGGCGGCCTTCCACTACAAGAAATCCGGTCATGACCGGCCGATCCTGCTGCGCACCTCCGATGCCGCCTTCCCCGGCGCGGTCGACGCAGCGGTTCTCTTCCAGGAAAGCGCCCGCAAGGCTGGCATCGAGCTCGAAATCAGGCGCGAGCCGGAGGATGGCTATTGGACCAATGTCTGGAACGTCCAGCCATTCTCCGCCTCCTATTGGGGTGGGCGCCCGACGCAAGATTCCCGCTACTCGACCTCATATCTCTCAAGCGCGGAATGGAACGACACGCGCTTCAAGCGTGCGGATTTCGACAAGCTCTTGTTGCAGGCGCGCTCCGAACTTGACGAGGCGAAACGCAAGGAACTCTATCATACGATGGCGGTTATGGTGCGCGACGAAGGCGGTCTGATCCTGCCCGTCTTCAACGATTACGTGAACGCCGCCTCCGCCTCGCTGAAGGGCTTCGTGCACGACATCGGCAACGACCTTTCGAACGGCTATGTGGGAAGCCGCGTCTGGTTCGACAGCTAAAACGGATGAGGAAGAGTGCGGGCGGTTTTCCGCCCGCATGCTTCGTCCCTAAAGTCAGGCATGGATCGGGAGGTAGGCAACATGGCCGATCGCAACTTCACCGTCGTCGAGAACGAATGGATTACGCTCAAGGACGGGACGCGCCTTGCCGCGCGCATCTGGATGCCGGAGGGCACGGAGCAGAATCCGGTGCCGGCCGTTCTCGAATATCTGCCCTATCGCAAGCGCGACGGCACCTCAGCCCGCGATGAATCGACCTATCCGGTCTTCGCCGCCGCCGGCATTGCCGGCGTGCGCGTCGACATTCGCGGCTCCGGCGAATCCGAAGGCGTGATCGACGGGGAATATACGCCGCGCGAACTTTCCGACGGCTGCGAGATCATCGAATGGATCGCGTCGCAGCCGTGGTCAAACGGCAAGATCGGGATGATGGGCATTTCCTGGGGCGGCTTCAACTGTCTGCAGGTCGCGGCCCTCAAGCCGCCGGCGCTCAAAGCGGTCATATCGATCGCCTCGACCGTCGACCGCTACAACGACGACATCCACTACAAGAACGGCTGCCATCTCTCGGCGCAGCTCTCCTGGGCGGCGACCATGCTCGCCTATCAATCACGCTCGCCGGATCCCGAACTTGTCGGCGAACGCTGGAAGGAAATGTGGCTTGAGCGGCTCGAAAACGAACCTTTCTTCCTGGAGGAATGGCTGGAGCACCAGCGCCGCGACGATTTCTGGCGCCACGGGTCAATTTGCGAGGACTTCGAGCGCTTCCCCATTCCCGCCCTGGTAATCTCCGGTTGGGCGGACGGCTATCGCAACACCCCGATCAAGGCGGTCGAAGGGCTCGGCGACAAGGCGAAGGCCCTCATCGGCCCCTGGGTGCACAAATATCCGCATTTCGCCTGGCCAAAGCCGCGCGCAGATTTTCACAGCGAGGCGATCCGCTGGTGGAATCGCTGGCTGAGAGACGAGAAGAACGACGCGGAACAGCTGCCGCAGATGCGTGCCTATATTCTCGACGGGCCGAAGCCGGCGCTCAGGCGAAATGAAGATCCGGGACGGTGGATCGCCAAGGACGTTTGGACGGCGCCGGAAATGCGCGAGTTTGCCATCGCCGGCGACGGCAGTCTGACCGCTGGGGCCTCGGCGGCGAAGGGCGTCGGCGACGTTTATCTTCATTCGCCGCTCGACACCGGCACGGCCGCCGGCGAATATTTCACGCTGAAGCCGGATGCCGAAATGGCAGGCGACCAGCGCATCGACGACGCCGGATCCCTGACCTTCGAAACGCAGCCGCTGCTTGAAGCGCAGGATTATCTCGGACAGCCGGTCCTTAGTCTCGATGTATCCTGCAGCGCCGAAACCGCGAACCTCGTTGCCCGCATCGTCGACATTCATCCCGATGGCACCGCGACACGCGTCGCTTTCGGCGTGCTCAATCTCGCCCACCGGAACGGCAATGCGACGCCGCAGCCGATGGAGAAAAACCGCAGAACGCGCGTCACGCTGGTGCTCGACGCATGCGGCTACCGCTTCCGCGCCGGCCATCGCATCCGCCTGTCGCTGTCGACATCCTACTGGCCGATGATCCTGCCGCCGCCGACCGATCCGGGTCTCACGATCGACACCGCCAGACTTTCACTGTCGCTACCGCTCCTCGGGGATCATCGCGAGATCGTCGTTCCCCAACCGGCAAATCCCGATCCCTTGCCGCGTTATATAGAGCACTCGCCAGGAGAGACGCGCCGCACGGTCGAGCGCGACATGACGAAAGGCGTGACGCGTTACCGGATCTACGAGGACACGGGTCTTCATGAACACCCTGACACCGGCAACGCGACGCAAGACATCCGCGACGAGGTCTGGTCGATCGCTCCCGACGATCCGCATTCGATGACCGGGCTCTCCACATGGACCTGTGTCGCGCAACGCGGCGATCAGGTCGTGAAGACGGTCTCGACGTCCCGCTTGGCCTGCACGGCGTCCGAGTGGATCACCTCGGCAAGGCTTGAGGCTTTCGAGGGCGAACAGAAGATTTTCGAAAAGAGCTTCGAAAAGCGTATTCAGCGAGATTTCATGTGAGCGACCGCCGCGCGTCGAGCGTTATTGCGGCCCCTCATCCCGCTGCCGCGACCTTCTCCCCGCAGGCGGGGAGAAGGGACTCGCTGCCCGTCTAGCGCATCGGCCCGAAAATCGGAATCGATTTTCGGAAAGCACGATGCGTAGATTCAAAGACTTACAGCGTCCTTGGTGCGTCCGAAGGACGCACGGCGCTGCAGGGCCCCCTCCACCCCACCTGCGGAGAGAGAACGTCCATAGGAAGCTGAAGGGGTGCGCCAACCGCGACGGTGTCCCGTCGCCCCGCGCGCGGGGAGAGGGTTAGGGTGAGGGGCAAAGTCCAGGGCGACTCATCGTGCCAGTCAAACCCCGCAATGCCTCCACAGCCCGCTCGCCATCCGCCGCCGGTACGAAGATGTGGTCGTGGTAGTACGCCGCGACCACATTGGCGCTGATGCCATCGCGGGTTACCGCGGCCGATACCGCTGCAGTCAGCCCCACGGCCTCGAGGGCGGAATGCACGCTGAGCGTGATGAGGCGCAGAACCGGACCATAGGAAAGCCCGGCCGCATCCGCCCGCGATCGTTCGAGAATGAGCGTCAGGCCTTCCGCCTCGCGGAAAGTGCCGAGCGGCTCCAGCGCGAGCCAGGGCGCTACATATCCTTGAACGGTGCAATAGACATATTCGCCTTCCTGCAGGATCGGCTTCATCTCCGCCAACAGTCGGGCAAGGTCGGTCTCTCCACTCATACTTTCACGTCGTCCCGAGCAGTCGCGCCACGCCGTGGACGAGATGGCGAAAGCCCTCTTCTGCACCCGGACTCATGTGCCGAGCACGGAGCCAAGCATGGATCATCTGCGGCTCTTCACGGTAGGTGACATTCACGCCTGCCTGCGCAAGCCGCGCCGCATAATTCCGCGCGTCGTCCCGTAGTGGATCGAAATTCGCCGCGGTAATATAGGCCGGCGGCAAGCCGGAAAGATCGCTGGCCTTCAGCGGATGGGCGAAAGCATTGTCCGCCGGCGCCTTCAGGATGTCGCGGTAATAACCGACGTCCGCTGTTGTGAGCCCCGGCGCATCGGCCATCTCGATATACGAACCGCTGACGAGATCGCCGCCGAGAGCCGGATAGATCAGCACCTGACCGATGATGCCGGAGAGCCCCTCGGCCTTCGCCTTGAGCACGATGCCGGCCGTGAGATTGCCACCCGCACTGTCGCCGACCACGACCACCGGGCGGCCTCCCGCGATCAGGTTCTGCAACACCTCGTAGCAGTCCTCGAAAGCTGCCGGCCAGACATGCTCCGGCGCCAGGCGGTAGTCGACCGAGACCAGCTCGGCGCTGGTGCCGTCGGCGAGCTCCGCGCAGATCGCGTCATGGCTCTCCAGCGAACCGACGACGAAGCCGCCGCCGTGGATGTAGAAGATGCGCGTATCGGTCGCGACGTCACCTGGTTGATAGTGCCGCACCGGAATGCGCCCGCCCACGCGCTCATCCCGCCGCGTCAGCCCCACCGGAGACGGCGCGTCGAACTCGGCGCAAAGCGCGTCGTACCAGCGGCGCTGTAGCTCAATGGAGGCGTCGACGGCATCCGCGGGACAGAACGCCTCGCAGCGTTCGTGAAAGGCGAGTATACCCGGCTCGGTCGGCATCGGTCGCGATGTCTTTGAATCCATCCTGCGCTCCCTAATGCATGTTTCCTTTAATCGTTGCCGATTGAAGGATATGCAGCATTCACAGTGCTACAGCGACCTTTCTGCGTCTGAAAAGATGCACGGCGCTGTAGAAGAGACCTTAGCACCGGCATCCGGTTGCGCACGACAAAATGCGGCGCGGCATGGCGCAGCCGCATTGGCTCGCTTGCCATCACGTCCCTGCCCGGTGTTAAGTCCGTGCATGGCATTCACACTCCGGCAGTTGCAGTATTTCATCGCCGTCGCCGAGCAGGGCTCGGTCACCCGCGCCGCGCAGAACCTTTCGATTTCACAGTCGTCGATCACCGAAGCGATCAAGGAACTTGAAACCGACCTCGGCGTCGAGCTCTTCGACCGCCACCCCCGCGGCCTGTCGATCACCCACAACGGCCACCAGTTCCTGCGCCACGCGACGAAGATCCTGGCCGATGTCTCCGACGCGCGGCGGAGCTTTTCCGACAGCCGCGAGGAACTTGGAGGCAAGCTCAATCTCGGCGTCACCTCGCTCGTCGCGGGCTACGTCCTCTCCGACCTGCTTGCCCGCTACCGCCGCGCCTGTCCCGGCGTCGAAGTGAGCGCGATCGAGGACAACGGCTCCTATCTCGAGCATCTCCTGATCGGCGGCGAGCTCGACGTCGCGGTCATGGTGATCTCGAACCTGCGCGACCGCATGGCGTTGCAAGCGGAAATCCTCGAAACCTCCCCCTACCGTGTCTGGCTTCCGATCGGCCATCCGCTCGTCAGCGCCGATATCATCTCGGTCGACGACATTGCCAAGGAGCCGCTGATCATGCTGACCGTGGACGAAATCGAGGAGAACACCGGCAAGCTCCTGACGGCGCTTGGCGCCCGCCCGCACGTCGCCTTCCGCACCCGCTCGGTCGAGGCGGTCAGAAGCTTGGTCGCGACCGGCGCCGGCATCGCCCTCTTGCCCGATCTCGTCTACCGCCCCTGGTCGCTCGAAGGCGACCGGATCGAAAGCCGCGACGTGTCCGGCGCTCTCCCGGTGGTGCAGGTCGGCATGGTCTGGCGTAAAGGCTCGAGCCTGCCGCAATCGGCGCGCGATTTTGTCGGCATCGCCGAAGCCCTTCGCAGCGCTCGCCCCCGGTGAACGCATGATTCGCGCGGAAAACGCTTCGATTTCCTATCATTTTTCTGCGATATCGGAAAAACCGATAGCGCCATTCTGATTAATGAATTTGCGAATGCGGGGAAATCAAGGCACGCTTCGATCTGGGAACAAAGCTGCAGAAACGCGGCATAAACTGGGGAGACTTCCGATGAAGCAGATCTTGAAATCCTGCACGGCGCTTACTCTTTCGCTGGGCCTCGTCGCCCCTGCGCTCGCGCAGGAGCCGCTGAAGGAGTTGGGCAAGGGCGAAGGGGAGCTGTCGATCGTCGCCTGGGCCGGTTACATCGAGCGCGGCGAGACCGACAAGAACTACGATTGGGTCACCGACTTCGAGAAGGAGACGGGCTGCAAGGTCAGCGTCAAGACCGCAGCCACCTCGGATGAAATGGTCGCGCTGATGAACGAAGGCGGCTTCGACCTCGTTACTGCCTCTGGTGATGCCTCCCTGCGCCTCGTCGCCGGCAAGCGCGTCCAGCCGATCAACACCGACCTCATCCCGAGCTGGAAGACGATCGACGAGCGCATGCAGAATGCGCCGTGGCACACGGTCGCCGGCATCCACTACGGCACCCCCTATGTCTGGGGCCCGAACGTGCTGATGTACAACAAGGATGCGTTCAAGGGCGAAGCGCCGAAGAGCTGGAACGTCGTCTTCGAGGAAATGACCCTGCCTGACGGCAAGTCCAACAAGGGCCGCGTCCAGGCCTATGACGGCCCGATCCACGTCGCCGACGCTGCCAACTACCTCATGGCGCACAAGCCCGACCTCGGTATCAAGAACCCCTACGAGCTCAACGAGGATCAGTACAAGGCCGCGCTTGACCTCCTTCGCGTCCAGCGCACCCTCGTCGGCCGCTACTGGCATGATGCGATGATCCAGATTGACGACTTCAAGAACGAAGGCGTCGTCGCTTCCGGCTCCTGGCCGTTCCAGGTCAACCTGATGGAGGCCGAAAAGCTGCCGATCGCCTCTGTCATTCCGGAGGAAGGGGTAACGGGCTGGGCCGATACGACCATGCTTCACGCCGACAGCGCGCACCCGAACTGCGCCTACATGTGGATGGAGCATACGCTTTCGCCGAAGGTGCAGGGCGACGTTTCCGCCTGGTTCGGCGCGAACCCCTCGGTCGGGGCCGCCTGCAAGGGCAATGAACTGCTGACCGACGCCGGCTGCAAGACCAACGGCTACGAGGACTTCGACAAGGTGAAGTTCTGGAAGACGCCGGTGACAAAGTGTGAAAGCCAGGGCGAATGCGTACCCTACCACCGCTGGGTTTCCGACTATATCGGCGTGATCGGCGGGCGGTAAGCCGCAGCAGCCGCGTCGCAAGCATCGCCCCTCACCTTGGCCCTCACCCCGCTCGCGGGGCGAGGGCACGCCTCCTGCAAAGCTGGAGCGTCGCCTGTAGGCCAGCGCCGGCCGCGTATCACCTTCTCCCCGCAAGCGGAGAGGTACCCGCAGGCGGATGAGGGGCAAGAACATCCCGGAGCATCCCCATGACCACCGCCGTCCTCTTCGACAACGTTTCCCGCTACTTCGGCGCCGTTCGCGCCGTCGATCGCGTGAACCTCGACATCGCCGAGGGCGAATTCTTCGCCATGCTCGGGCCCTCGGGCTCCGGCAAGACGACGTGCCTCAGACTGATGGCCGGCTTCGAGCAGCCGACGGGCGGCCATATCGAAATCTTCGGTGAGACGGCCGAGGGTGTCCCGCCCTACCGGCGCAGCGTCAACACCGTGTTCCAGGACTATGCGCTCTTTCCGCACCTCTCGATCCTCGACAATGTCGCCTATGGCCTGATGGTCAAGGGCGCCGGCCGCGAGGAGCGGCGCAAGGCCGCCGAGGATGCACTCGCCATGGTCAAGCTGCCGGGCTACGGCACGCGCCGACCCGGCCAGCTCTCCGGCGGTCAGCGCCAGCGCGTGGCGCTCGCACGCGCCCTCGTCAACAAACCGAAGGTGCTGCTCCTCGACGAGCCGCTCGGAGCGCTCGACCTGAAGCTCCGCGAACAGATGCAGGAAGAACTGAAGAGCCTGCAGAAATCGCTCGGCATCACCTTCATCTTCGTCACCCACGACCAGGGCGAGGCGCTGTCGATGGCCGACCGCGTCGCCGTTTTCAACGAGGGCCAGATCCAGCAGCTCGGCAGTCCGGAAGAGGTCTACAACCACCCGAAGACCCGCTTCGTCGCCGATTTCGTCGGCTCGTCCAACGTCCTTACGACGACGCTCTGCCAGAGGCTCGGGCTGAAGGCGCCCTTTGCCAGCCTCAGGCCGGAGGCCATCGCGATTGCGGCCCCGAGCAACGGCGCTCTGAGCCTTGCCGGCACTATCGCTGGCCAGAGCTTCCTCGGTGCGACCAACCGCGTCGTCGTCGATGTCGACGGCGCGCGTATCGCCGTGGCAAGCCCGGCCGCACACGCGATTCCGGCCATCGGCAGCCCGGTCACGATCAGTTTCGCCGCGCGCGACCTTCACCCGATGGAGGACGCATGACCATCGTCGCCGAAAGCATCATCCTTCCGGAACGTCGCGGCACCGCCGGTCGTCTCTCGGACTTCTTGTGGAGGCACCCACGTGTGCTCCTGGCGGTGCTGCTCGGGCCGCCGCTTCTTTGGCTGGGCGTCGTCTATCTCGGTTCGCTCTTCGCACTCCTGCTGCAGAGCTTCTTCTCGATCGATGACTTCTCCGGCCTCATCAATTACGAGTTCACGCTCGCCACCTACCGGCAGCTTTTGAGCGAGACCAATCTCGACATCATCATCCGCACCGTCACGATGGCCGCGGTGGTGACGCTTGTCTCCGCCCTCATCGCCTTTCCGATCGCCTATTACGCGGCCCGCTACGCGCGCGGAAAATGGAAGGTGCTGTTCTATCTCGGCGTCATGCTGCCGCTCTGGTCGAGCTACCTCGTCAAGATCTACGCGTGGAAGCTGATCCTCGCCAAGGAAGGCATTCTTACCTGGTTCTTCGCGAAGCTGAACCTGCTCTGGCTGCTCGACGCGTGGCTCGCGCTTCCAGTCGTCGGGGGCAATTCGCTGTCGGTCAGCTACACCGGGACCTTCATCGTCTTCGTCTATGTGTGGATGCCCTTCATGATCCTGCCGATCCAGGCGGCGCTGGAGCGGGTGCCGTCAAACCTGATCGAAGCGTCGTCGGATCTCGGCGGTACGCCGGCGCAGACCTTCCGCTACGTGCTCTTTCCGCTGGCACTGCCGGGCATCGTCGCCGGCTCGATCTTCACCTTCTCGCTGACGCTCGGCGACTACATCATCCCGCAAATCATCGGCTCGTCGCGGCTCTTCATCGGCCAGGCGGTCTATGCCCAGCAGGGCACCGCCGGCAACATTCCGCTCGCTGCCGCCTTTACGGTCGTGCCGATCGTCATCATGGGCCTCTATCTCTGGATGGCCAAACGCATGGGGGCCTTCGATGCGCTCTGAGAAATCGAACCGCGCCCCCCTGAGCCTGAAGATCGCTGCTGCGGGCGGCCTCGCCTTCATGCATCTGCCGATCCTGCTGATCTTTCTCTACGCCTTCACGACGGAGGAGAAGAGTTACCAGTTCCCGCCGCCTGGCCTGACGACGCAGTGGTTCGGCGTCGCATGGGACCGGCCGGACGTCTGGGCGGCGCTGGCGCTCTCGGTCAAGGTCGCATCGATCGCGACGGCCACGGCGCTGATGCTCGGCACGCTCTGCGCCGCCGCTGTCAGCCAGACCCGCTTCTTCGGCCGCGAGACGATCTCGCTGCTGGTCATCCTGCCGATTGCGCTCCCCGGCATCATCACCGGCATCGCCTTGCGTTCGGCCTTCTCGATGGCGGATATCCCGTTTTCCTTCTGGACCATCGTTCTCGGCCACGCGACCTTCTGCATCGTCGTCGTCTACAACAATGCGGTGGCCCGCTTCCGGCGGATCTCCGGCTCACTGATCGAGGCCTCGATGGACCTCGGCGCCGACGGTTTCCAGACGTTCCGCTATGTAATCCTGCCGAATATCGGCACCGCGCTGCTTGCCGGCGGTATGCTCGCCTTCGCGCTTTCCTTCGACGAGGTGATCGTCACGACCTTCACTGCCGGGCAGCAATCGACCCTGCCGATCTGGATGCTGGAGGAGTTGATCCGCCCGCGCCAGCGTCCGGTAACCAATGTCGTCGCCATGATCGTGGTCGTCGTCACCTTCCTGCCGATTCTCGGCGCCTACTACCTGACGCGCGACGGCGACCAGATCGCCGGCGCCGGCAAATGACATCGAACATAAAGGGAGAACAGACATGGACACCCAACTCTTGATCGGATCGCGCTTCGAAGCCGGGACCGAGGTCGAGGAGCACATCCTGAACCCGAGGACGGGCGCCACGATCATCGATGTCGCGGAGGCTTCCCATGCGCAGCTCGACGTCGCCGTCGACGCGGCCGAGCGCGCCTTTGTCGCCTGGTCGCAGACGACGCCTGCCGAGCGCTCGAACTATCTCCTGAAAATCGCCGATGCGATCGAGAAAAACGCCGACGGTTTTGCCGCGCTGGAAGCGCTCAATTGCGGCAAGCCGATCAATGCGGTGAAGAACGATGAATTGCCGGCGATCATCGATTGCTGGCGCTTCTTCGCCGGTGCGGTCCGCAACCTGCATGCACCGACTGCCGGCGAATATCTGCCGGGGCATACCTCGATGATCCGGCGCGACCCGATCGGCATCGTCGGCTCGATCGCACCCTGGAACTACCCGCTGATGATGATGGCCTGGAAGCTTGCGCCGGCCATCGCCGGCGGCAACACGGTGGTCTTCAAGCCTTCGGAACAGACGCCACTGACGGCGTTGAAGCTCGCCCGGCTGCTCGCGGAGATCCTGCCCGAAGGTGTCGTCAACGTCGTTACCGGCCGCGGCGAAACGGTCGGCAACACGCTCATCAACCATCCGAAGATCGCGATGGTCTCGATCACCGGCGATATTGCGACCGGCAAGAAGGTGCTGGCCGCCGCCGCCAAGACGGTCAAGCGCACCCATCTCGAACTCGGCGGCAAGGCGCCGGTCATCGTCTATGATGACGCAGATCTGGAAGCTGTGGTGAACGGCATCCGGACTTTCGGCTATTACAATGCCGGCCAGGATTGCACCGCCGCCTGCCGCATCTATGCCGAGGCCGGCATCTACGAGAAGCTCGTTGCCGATCTGACGTCCGCCGTCTCGACGATCCGCTACAACCTCGATGACGACACCGAAAACGAGATCGGCCCGCTGATCTCCAAGCGCCAGCGCGACCGGGTCGCGAGCTTCGTCGAACGGGCGGCAGACCAGAAGCATATCGAAATCACCACCGGTGGCGCCGCGGGCAGTAAGGAAGGCTTCTTCTTCAAGCCGACCGTCGTCGCCGGCGCCACGCAGGAAGACGAGATCGTCCGTCGCGAAGTGTTCGGGCCGGTGGTTTCCGTCACCCGCTTCACCGCCAGCGATGATGCAGTCGCCTGGGCGAACGATAGCGATTACGGCCTCGCCTCTTCCGTCTGGACGAAGGACATCACCAAGGCGATGCGGGCGGCGTCGCGCCTGCAATACGGCTGCACCTGGATCAACACGCATTTCATGCTGACCAACGAGATGCCGCATGGCGGCGTCAAGCAATCCGGCTACGGCAAGGACATGTCCGTCTACGCGCTCGAGGACTACACCGCCGTTCGCCACATCATGATCAATCATGGCTAATGGGAGGATGCCATCATGTACCGCCGTCAATTACTCGCCGCCGCTGGCGCGCTCGGCCTGAGTGCCCTTCTCTTTCCTCCGGCAGCCTTCGCCGCCGAGGCCGCCCCGGCAGTGGTCGCCGCTTATCTCGCGGCGTGGAACGCCCACGATTCGAGCAAGGCCGCGTCCTACTTCGCTGACGACGTCACCTATTACGACGCTTCCGTCGGCAAGCCCGTAAACGGCAAGGATGCAGCCAAGACCGGCGTTATCGACAATTTCCTGAATGCCGTTCCGGACGCCGTCTGGACCATGAAGGGCGATCCGATCGCGGCTGGCGACAAGGTGTCGTTCGAGTGGGAGTTTTCGGGCACGAATTCAGGCGCCTGGGGCGATGGCACTGCCGCCACCGGCAAGACGTTCAAGTTCACCGGAGCCTCCGTCTTCACCGTCAAGGACGGCAAGATTTCCACCCAGAGCGACTATTACGACGCGCTCGGCTTCTATAAGCAGCTCGGCCTGATGTAGTCGCCACCTGGCGCACCCGCGCCGATACGCAATCACACAGGCATAATACGCCCTCCGGTTCGTCCAGATCGACCGGAGGGTTTTTTTATGCGCCTTCCACCTCGTCCCGAACGCGGAAGCGCTCCGCGCCGCGCCGCGCAACTGTTGCAAATTTCCCACAAATTTAAAAACATGACTCTTAGAGTCATAAAAAGCCTCTTGCGCGAACAGAAATCATGAGTGAATAGCTCATCTTATAAAATTTCGCTTACCGATCAGAAAGTTGCATCGCATGCCCGCCACGAGAACCCTCCTTCTGCCGCTCATCCGCGCCGCCCTCGCCGGCACCACCGCCCTCGCGCTCGTCGCCACCGCGCAAGCCCAGGAAGCAAAGCAGGAAGACACGACGTCCAGCGGCGATTCGACTGCACTCGAAACCCTGGTCGTCAACGGCGGCAGCGGCGGCGTGATCACGGCGGAAGGTTATGTCGGCATCAGCAGCGCGACTGGCGCCAAGGTCGATACGCCCTTCCTGGAAACGCCGCAGTCGATCTCTACCGTTACTGAGCAGCAATTGAAGGACCGCAATCCGCAAACCCTCCTCGACGTGCTGGCCTACACTCCAGGTTCACGCGTAAACGCCTTCGGCTTCGATCCGCGATTTGACAGCTTTACGGTGCGCGGCTTCGACGTGACCTATACTGGTGTCTTCCGTGATAACCTGCGTCAGCCCGCTGCCAGTTCATCGGTATTCAAGAACGAGCCGTACGGGCTGGAAGGGGTCTCCATTTTGCGCGGCCCGTCATCCGCCCTCTATGGAGCATCGGGCGCCGGTGGGCTCTTCAATCTGATCACCAAGCGGCCGACCGAAGACCCCCTGCACGAACTGCAACTCCAATACGGCACCGACAACCGCTATCAGGGCCAGTTCGACTTCTCCGGCCCGGTCAACGAAACCGATCCTTTTTACTACCGCCTTACCGGGCTTCTGCGGGACTCCGACACCGAGCAGGTCAGCGTGCCGGACGACCGCGCCTATGTCGCGCCGGCATTCACCTGGAAACCCGATGAAGACACGCGCCTGACCGTTCTCGGCGAATATTCGCGTACCAAGACTGGAGGCACGGCCGCCTACTACAATGACCCCTTGACCGGTGAAGTGACTGACATCTTCGCCGGCAATCCTGACTTCAACGACTCGGTGCAGAAGCAAGCCAGACTTGGCTACGAATTCGAACATAGACTGAACGATACATTTACCTTCCGCCAAAACGCGCGCATCTCTACGCTTAATACAGACACTGACTGGGCCTTCGCCTATGCTCCGAACGACAGCGATCCAACGCTGCTTGACAGTAGCGCAGGCACCTTCGATGAGCGGCTGACGGCCTTTGTCCTCGACAACCAGATGATGGCTGAGTTCGACACGGGCGCGCTCGACCACACCCTCCTTGCGGGTATCGACTTTACGAAGCTCCGCTTCCGCTCGCTCGATGGCCGCGGCGTGTCGCCGCCGCTCGATACTAACAATCCGGAACAGGGACGTCCGGTAAGTTCAATCGATTTCAATACGCGTACCGTGCAAGATCAATGGCAGCTCGGCACCTATCTGCAAGACCAGATACGCTATGATGCCTGGACCCTCACCGGCGGCATACGGCACGACTGGGTCTCAACCGACACCAGCATAACCGATCTTGCCACCGACACCTCAAGCCTGGTGTCACAGGACGACAAGGAATTCTCTGGCCGCATCGGCCTGACCTACGAATTTGACTTCGGCCTAGCCCCCTATATCAGCTACTCGACCGCCTTCTCGCCCAACGCCGGGCTCAACCAGGAAACGAACCAGCCGTTCAAGCCGACCGAAAGCGAACAGGAAGAAATCGGCATCAAATATCTCCTGCCGAACAGCAACACGCTGATCACCGCCGCGCTGTTCAACATCGACCAAACCAACAGCCTGTATTACGAAGTCGTCAACTTACCGACCGGACCCGCGAACATCCAGGTCCAGCGCGGCAAGGTACGCTCTCGCGGCTTTGAGCTGGAGGCAAATACCAGCCTCGACAACGGCCTGTCGCTGGTAGCATCCTATACCTATACGGACGCAAAAATTCTCCAGGGCCCCGCGGATACGATCGGCAACTACGTCTCGTCCGTGCCGCGCCACATGGCCTCTGTCTGGGCGTACTATACCTTGCCAGAGGAGGGTCCGGGATATGGTCTCGGATTTGGCGCGGGCGCACGCTTCCTAGGGTCCAGCTATGGCAACGACCAAAACACGACGCGCAACTCCTCTCGTGTCCTCTTCGACGCCGCTGCTCACTACGACTTTGCAGCCATCGACAAAAAGTATGAAGGTTTGCGTCTGCAGGTGAACGCCACCAACCTATTCGACCGTCGCGAACCGGTTTGCTCGGCAGGTTTCTGCTACCGCGACCAAGGCCGCGCCGTCATCGGCTCTCTGCGCTACAACTGGTAGAACCATGGCGACTAGCGGGCATGAAAGCATGACGGAAGCCGGCAGGGCAAAGCTCCTGTCGGCGGCCTTTGTCGGTCCGCATGCCTGGTGCAACGAGAAGATGATGCTGGCGGAAGAGCTCTCCGACGGCGTCCCGCTGGCGACGTTCTTCGCCTCGGGCGCCTTCGAACGGGCGCTCTCGACCTATGCCGAGACTTCGAAAGGCAGCGACCGGCGTGCTGTCGCCTCCATGTGGTCGCTCTATTATTTCTCCTGCCTTACCATTCCCTATGTCGTCGCCCGAGTGCTGGATCACCAGGCGCTGCCCGTTGCATTTGACGAGATGACCGTGGCGCTTTCGGCCGATGGTCTCCCCCGCGCATTCGGCGTCACGACGCCCGGCGCCTGGCGGGAGGATGGCGAGCAGGAGATATTTTCCGTCCTCGCACCCCTGATGGAAGAGCATCTCGCCAAGGTCGTCGGTCATCTGAAGGCCGTCGGCGGGATTTCGCCCCGGCTCGCCTGGAACAATGCCGCCGTCTATATCGACTATGCGCTTCGCACGGCCGGGGTCGAACCCTTGAGCGATCAGGCCGATGCCATGGTCGGCTGTCGTCTGATGCCGAACGGCGCGCCCAACCCCTTCTTCGATTGCCTGCGCCATGAGGAAGACGATGGGACAAGCGTCTGCCGTCGCAAGATCTGCTGCCTTCGATACCTGCTCCCCGGTATCCCGAGCTGCGGCAGTCTCTGCGCCCTTCCCAGCCAAAGGAAACAGTAATTGTCTCGTCCCAACGTCGGTCTTATGACCATCATCCGGGTCATCATGCTTCTGTCGATGACAGTGTTCTGCTTCGCCGCGCGTGCGGAGACCCAGTGGCCGATGACCATCACTGACGCCGTCGGCCGGCAAGTAACGATACCGGCTCCACCCAAGGCGGTTCTGCTCGGTAGCGGCTTCAACCTTGTCGCGCTCTCGCTCATCCATCCGGATCCCGTAAGCGTCCTCGCCGGCTGGTCGGGCGACATGAAGAACGACAACCCGGAAATCTACGGAAGCTTCGTCCGCAAGTTCCCGCGGCTCGCAGAAGTGCCGTTGATTGATGACGGCAGCGGAGCGGGCCTGTCGTTCGAGGCGCTACTGACGCTGAAGGCCGACCTCGCGATCCTCGCCAACTGGCAGGCCGATACGGAACCGGGTAGGCGCGCGATCGAATATCTCGAGAGCGTGGGTGTGCCGGTGGTGGTGGTCGACTTCAACGGCGACCCCTTGAAGAATACCGCCGGCAACATGCGGCTGCTTGGCAAGATCTTTGAGCGGGAGCACCAGGCCGAAGATTTCGCCCGCTTCTACGAAGAGCGCCTCGCTCGCATCCGCGAGCGGGTTGCGAAGCACCCTGAACCCGGACCGACCGTGCTCATGGAGGCGTTTCCCGGTGTAGCCGCCTGTTGCTGGGCCTATGGTGTAGGCGGCCTCGGCGAATTCATAAGCATCACCGGCAGCCGCAACATCGTCGAAGGAAAGCTGCCGCGTCCAGGCGGCATGGTCAACGCGGAAGCGGTCATGGCCGAAAATCCCGAGGTCTACATCGCCACGTCGTCACCGGGCGGAAAGTACAGCGGCTTCTCCATCGGCCCCGGCGTGAAGGCGGAAGACGCAGAGCGGACCCTGGCGGAAGCGGTCGGAACGCCGGTGATGACCAGCATCGCGGCGGTCCGCAACGGGCGCGTCCATGGCCTCTGGAATTTCTTCAATGCCGTGCCGCTGAACATCCTCGCGGCGGAAGCCTTCGCCTCCTGGCTGCGCCCGGACCTTTTTCCGGATGTCGATCCAGCGGCGAGCCTTGCCGAAATCAATACGCGCTTCGCAGCGGTTCCCTTCGAGGGCAGCTACTGGATCAGCGTGAAGAGCGGAAAATAGCACGGCCGGCGCATGGGAACGAGCGCGCGGCAACAGGTGCCAGCGCCTTGATTTCAAGCATCTTATTCCGATTCACCTTCCTCGGCGTGGATAGACGCGACTGGTAATTGCCAGTCGCGTTCGACCCCATATAAGGTTCCGCGAGGAGGAGCTTCATGCTGTGGTTGATTGTCCTGCTGGTCGCCGTCGCGATCGTATATCTTGCGGCCCGATACAGCCGCTTTCGCAGCCAGGCCGAGCTGATCCTGTCAATTGCCGTCGCGCTCGGGCTGATCGTCGCCTTCGTGATCTGGTTGAGCGACCGCGGCAACCAGCAAGCGTCGGCGCCTGAGCCAACCCGCCCTGCCGGGCTCGCGGCCGCGGACGTTGCGCTCGAAGGCGTCACTTTCGAGCGCAACCAGTCCGAGCGGAGCTACCGCGTGCGCGGCACCGTTCACAACGGCTCCTCCCTGGCGCTCGAATATTTCCGGCTGACCGTCACGCTCGAAGATTGCCCCGGTCGAGCCTGCGAGCGGATCGGCGACGACACGGCGCTCATCCTCGTCCGCGTGCCGGGCGGCCAGAGCCGTCCCTTCGAGACGTTCCTTACGTTTCCGTTCCGGGATGGAGAACCGCCAACCGCGCCGAAATGGACCTACGAGGTGAGCCAAGTGCGGGGCGCGCCGACGCATTAGAGCAATTCCGGTTTTTCCGCCTGGAATTTCGTAGTTTCAAAGAGTTAGAGAGCGGGAGCCACAGGCGCCCGCCCCGCCAGCCCTCGCAATCACGCCGCCGCAGCGCCGCCGAGCGCCGCGAGCAGCTCGCCTGTCGTCACGACCGAAGCGAATTCCGCCCGCAGCGTCGCGATATGCGCGCGATGGATATCCCGCGCAGAAATCACGCCACCCGCGCCGTCTGCCAGATCGAAACAATCGCAAGCATCCTCCACGAGGATCACGCGATATCCCATGTTGGCGCCGACCCGTACCGAGGTCGAAACACACATGTCCGTGGAGATGCCGAAGAGCACGACGGTATCGGCGCCGAGACGCCGGAGCCGCAAGTCGAGGTCGGTGCCGATAAAGGCGGCGTTCACGCTCTTTGTGACCAGCGGTTCCTCGCCCTTCGGCCCGAAACCCGGGCGGAATGCATTACCCGGCCGTTCCGGACGCAGCGTCGAGCCCTCCTCGACGCTGTCGTGCCGCACATGGATGATCGGCCGCTTGGCGGAACGCCATGCTGCGAGAAGCGCGAGCCCGTTTTCGTCCACGCGGTCATTCCAGCGCGGCGGCCATGGCGCCGCATCAAAGGCCTGCTGCAAATCGATCGGTATCAGGACGGCATTATCGGGCAATTTCAAGCTGTTCATGGATGAGGCTCCTTCGTTGTTCCTGAACGATAACTGCCCTATCGTCCGGTTTCACTGAGCATGATGTTGCCCGGTCCGGACATTCGTCCGGCGAGACCGGCAGGGGACGACGATTTGACCGAACTCGATGAAAAAGACCGGCTATTGATCGCCGCTTTGCGCCAGGATTCACGCCAGAGCCTCGTGGCGCTTGCCCGCCATGCCGGCCTTTCCCGAAGCGCCACGCATGAGCGGCTGCGGCGGCTCGAGACGAAGGGTGTCGTTGCCGGTTACACGATCCGCCTCGGTCAGGAGGACAGGTCGCCGGTCGTGCGCGCGCTCGTCGCGGTCGCCTTTCAGCCCGGCAAGAACTGCGACCATGTGGTGCCGCATCTTTCCGGCATGCCTCATGTTGTCAGTTGCTGGTCGCTCGCGGGCGCAACGGATCTGATGCTGCTCGTCGAGTGCGATTCCAACGGCGACCTCGACACGATCCGGCGGCGGATCGCCACGATCCCGGGTGTCGCCACTGTTCAGACGCATGTGACGCTCAAGACGCACTTCGACCGCCGAACCTGAACGCGCGAGCGGTTCTGCCTCAAGCACGAAGGCGGAACCGCTCTTGCATTGCCGTCAGCAATAGATCTTGAACTTTTCACGGATCGCCCGGTCGATCTCCGGTGCGATCACCGAAGATGCCGCCTCCGCGAGAATGCGATTCTTCCTCTCGATCGCACGCGCGACGAGATCCGGACGGCCGATCTCCACCCATTCCTTCGGGCTCGTGCGATCGGCGACCGCCGGATAGATGTATTCCGTCTGCATGAGGCCAAGCGTCTGCGGGTGGCCGAGATAGTGGCCGGGGCCGTCGAGGCAGACGGAGCGCATGGTTTCAAGGGAAACCGAATCCTCGCTTACGTCGATCCCGCGGATGCAGCGCTGCACCTGGCCGAGCATGTCATCGCCGAGCACCAGCGATTCCAGGCAGAAACCGAGGAGCGAGGCATGCATGCCGACGGCTTCGTAGACCATGTTGAGGCCGGAAAGCCCAGCCATCACGTTGGAGATCGCCTGCTCCCAGCCCGCCTGCATGTCCGGCAGCTTCGCATCCGCGATGCCGGCGGCAGCCCCGCCCGGTAGACGGTAGAACTGATGCATCTGCGCGCAACCGGCCGTCAGCAGCGCCTGCTCGCCGGAGCCGCCTGACATCGCGCCGGTCCTCAAATCCGATACGAAGGGCCAGGTGCCGAAGACAGCCGGGTGGCCGGGAGACATGGCATTGACATAGACGACACCCGCCAAACATTCGGCAACCGCCTGCACGATCGCAGTCGCAAGCGGCGCCGGAGCGGTCGCCCCCGCCTGCCCGGCGGAAAGCAGGAGGATCGGCATACCGCCACGGATACATTTCTCCATGGTGACGCAGCTTTCCTCGGCGAATTTCATCGGCGGCACGACGAAGCAGTTGGAATTGGAGACGAAAGGCCGTGCCCGCCACTTGTCCTCGCCCCCGGCGATCATATGGATGAGATCGAAACAACCCTCGACATGCGACGGATCGGAAAAGCTTGTGCCGACATGTTTCGTTGTCCCGGCGCAACAGGCATAGAGCGTGTTGACGTCCATCAGGAAATTGTCGGGAATGTCACGGCAGACCATTGCCCGCTGGAAGAAGTGGACATTGTCGAGATGGTGGACGAGTTGGGCTGCGTTCAAGAGGTCCTTCGCGGTCGATTCCCGGTATTCCCGCTTCTCGACGTCGACAACATGAACCGCCGCGCCGGCGGTGCCGTAGTAGACCCGCGTGCCGCTAAGCTCGAGATCCTGCTTCGAATCGCGGGCATGGAGCGTGATGTCGCGGGCGGCAATGGCCAGCATGTCCTCGACCAGCGCGCGGGGAAAGCGAATGCGCCCGTCATCGCCGAGGATGGCGCCGGCACCGGTCATGATCTCGATGCCGGATTTCGGCGCGTTGGCAAGACCGATCTCTTCCAGCGCATCGAGGGCCGCTTCATGGATGCGCCTGACGTTCGCCTCGCTCAGCGGCTTGTACTGCCCGCCGGCCAGCCCCGGCCGCACCGGCCGAATGTTCTCGGCAAGCGGCGCGGAGCGAAGCGCCATGCGCGCTGCCCGTCCTCCGGACCGTCTCGAAACCGCAACTGCGCATTCCTCAGCCATCATTCATCTCCCATGGGCCGTCTTGCTACTTGCCCCTCATCCGCCTGCCGGAACCTTCTCCTCGTTCTGACGGGGAGAAGGGAATTTGCGGCTCACGCTCGTCCCGTCTCCCCGCCTACGGGGAGAGGGTTAGGGTGAGGGGCAGTTCGGCGTCGGGCCTCTTCGGCTCTCGGCGTCATTCTCGACGACGTTTACATCCGCACCCGCTCCGCCTTCGGGTCGTACATCGGCTTCAGCGAAACCTCCGCCCTGACCCGCGTTCCGGCAATCTCGATCTCGTAGCGTGACGCCAGCACATCCGCGGCGCTCTCGCCCTCGCAAGGCACATAGCCGAGCCCGATCGCGCCGCCGAGGTGGTGGCCGTAGTTGCCGGACGTAATCGTGCCGACGATCTCACCGTTGCGGACAATCGCTTCGTTGTGGAAGAGCAGTGGCTCCGGATCGGCAAGCCGAAACTGTACGAGCCGGCGCGACAACCCCTTGTTCCCTTTGGCAAGCACGGCCGCACGGCCGATAAAATCGCCCTTCTCGGGCTTCACCGCAAAGCCGAGGCCGGCTTCCAGCACATGGTCCTCGTCGGTGATGTCGTGTCCAAAATGCCGGAACGCCTTCTCGATGCGGCAGCTGTCGAGCGTATGCAAGCCGCAAAGCTTGAGGCCGACGCCGCCGCCTGCGGCTTCCAGCGCTTCGAACACATGGGCCACCTGGTCGGTCGAGACATAGAGCTCCCAGCCGAGCTCGCCGACATAGGTAACGCGGTGGGCGCGGGCGAGCCCCATGCCGATCTCGATTTCGCGCGCGGTACCGAACGGATGCGCCTGATTGGAAAAGTCGTTTGGACTCACCTTCTGCATCAGCGCGCGAGCCGTCGGTCCCATCACGCAAAGCACGCTCTCGGCCGCCGTGACATCGGTGATCACCACGAATTCATCCCGAACATGCTTGCGCAGCCAGGCGAGGTCGCGCTGCAGCGTCGCGCCGGGCACGACGAGGAAGAAGGCGGTTTCCGAAAGGCGGGTGACGGTGAGGTCGCTCTCGATGCCGCCGCGCGCATTCAGCATCTGCGTGTAGACGATCCGGCCTGGCTCGACATTCATCTCGTTTGAGCAGAGCCGCTGCAGGAACGCGAGGGCGTCTCGCCCTTCGACCCGGATCTTGCCGAACGACGTCATGTCGAAAAGGCCGACGCCGCCGCGAACGGCGAGATGCTCGGCCCTCTGGTTTTCGAACCAGTTCTGGCGTTTCCAGGAATAGCGGTACTCGCGCTCCTGCCCGTCCCTTGCGAACCAGTTCGCACGCTCCCAGCCCGCCACTTCACCGAAAACAGCGCCGCGGGCTTTCAGATGTTCATGGAGGGGCGAACGACGGACGCCGCGCGCGGTCGCCATCTGGCGATAGGGGAAGTGATCGGCGTAGAGCAGGCCGAGCGTTTCAGACACGCGCTCCTTGAGGTAGCTGCGGTTCTTCTGGAATGGCTGCGCGCGGCGGATATCGACTTCCCAGAGGTCGAACGGCGGCTCGCCGTCATTCATCCATTGCGCCAGCGCCATGCCGGCGCCGCCGGAGGAAACGATGCCGATCGAGTTGTAGCCGGCGGCAACCCAGTAGCCTTTCACTTCCGGCGCCTCGCCGAGATAATAGCGGTCATCAGGCGTAAAGCTCTCGGGACCGTTGAAGAAGGTGTGGATGCCTGCCGTTTCCAGCATCGGCATGCGATTGACCGCCATTTCGAGGATCGGTGCGAAATGGTCGAAGTCCTCAGGCAACTGGTCGAAGCAGAAGTCCTCGCGAATGCCGTCCATCCCCCAGGGCTTGGCCTTGGGCTCGAAGGCGCCGACGAGCATCTTGCCGGCATCTTCCTTGTAGTAGGTACACTCGTCCGGCACGCGCAGCACCGGCAACCGGCTCAGGTCCGCGATCGCCTCGGTGACTATGTAGAAATGCTCGCAGGCGTGCAGCGGCACGGTGACGCCCACCTGCCGGGCAAGCTCCCTGCCCCACATGCCGGCGCAGTTGACGACATTCTCGGTCTCGATCGTGAAGCTCTCGCCGTTCTGCTCGCAGGTGACGCCAGTCACGCAGCCGTCTTTCTTCAGAACGGACGTGACCTTCACACCCTCGATGATGGTCGCGCCGTTCTGGCGTGCGCCCTTGGCAAGCGCCATGGCGATATTGGCCGGATCGCACTGACCGTCGAGCGGAAGATGCACCGCCGCCCTGACATCCGAAGTGTTGAGATGCGGATACATCGCCTTCACCTCGTCCGGCGTGATCTCGCGAACGTCGACGTTGAAGGCGCGGGCGAGGGAGGCCTGGCGGTAGATCTCTTCCTTGCGCTCGTCTGTCAGCGCGACAGTGATCGAGCCGTTCTGGCGCATGCCGGTGGCGATGCCGGTCTCGGCCTCGAGCTTGACGTAAAGGTCGGCCGAATATTTCGCGAGCCGCGTCATATTCTGCGAGGCGCGAAGCTGGCCGATCAGACCGGCCGCATGCCAGGTCGTGCCCGAGGTCAGCTGCTTGCGCTCGAGCAGCACCACGTCCGTCCAGCCAAGCTTCGACAGGTGATAGGCAACCGAGCATCCGGAGACACCGCCGCCGATGATGACCGCACGGGCCTTTGCAGGAATAGGTTTCGTCATGCTCTCAGTCTCTCAGTCTTTCATTCGAGGGATCCCAGAGCGGCTGGTCCGGCTGAACCACCGCCTTGAAGCGCTCGCCGAAAATCTCGACCTCGATTTCCCGGCCCGGCACGGCGAGATCGGCACGCAGCATGCCAAGCGCGATCGACTTGCCGACGCGATAGCCCCAGTTTCCGGAGGTCGTCTCGCCGACGACGTCGCCGCCCGACCAGAGCGTCGACATGTAGGGTGCGTCGCATTCGCCTGCCTCGACCGTAAGGGTGACGAAGCGTTTGCTGACGCCCCGCTGCTTCTCGCGCTCCAGCGCCGCCTTGCCCTTGAATGCCGGCTTCGACCAATCGACGAAGCGCTCCAGCCCGCCCTGCAGGACCGTGTAGTCGGTGGACAAGTCACCCTTCCAGGCGCGGTAGCCTTTTTCGATGCGCAGGCTGTCGAGCGCCTCCATGCCGAAGGGTCTGAGGCCGTGTTTCTGGCCGGCCGCCCATACGGCCTCGAAGATCGCGGCCGTGTCGTCCACCTTCGTGTGGATTTCCCAGCCGAGCTCCCCTGCAAAGGACACCCGAACGAGTTGGCAGTAACGCCCGGCGATTTGCGCCGTCTGATGCGTGAGCCAACCTTTCGAAAGGTCGGCATCGGAAACGTCGGCGAGGATGTCGCGCGATTTTGGGCCAGTCAGGATCTGGCAGGAGAAATTCGCAGTCACATCGTCAAGCGTGAAGGCCGCACCGGACGGACGGTGTTTCTGCAGCCATTCGAAATCATGCCATTGCGCCGTCGCCGCCGTGATCAGGAAGAAGAAGTCCTCCTCGATCGCCATCACCGACATTTCCGTGACGATACGCCCCTTGTCGTCGGCAAAATAGGCAAGGCCGATGCGTCCCGGCTTCGGCACGCGACCGGTGATCAGCCCCGTCAGCCATTCACGCGCGCCCTCGCCCTTGACGCGGAAACGCGAAAAGCCCGGCAGGTCGAGGATGCCGGCCGCGTCGCGCACCGCCAGGCACTCCTCCTCGATGCGCCTCGCCCATGGCCCCTCGCGGCCCCAGGTCTGCGTCGCTTCCTCGGAGGTGTCGTCGCCGGGTTTTGCGTACCACATGGCGCGCTCCCAGCCGTTATAGGGCTTGAACTGGGCACCGAGCGCGGCGATGCGGTCGTGGATCGGCGACAGCTTCTTGCCGCGCCCCGCCGGCCAGTAATGCTTCGGGAAATGCATCGCGTATTCGTGGCCGTAGATCTCCATGCCCTTGGCGATGCAATAGTCCTGGTCGGTAAAGTTGGTGTAGCGGCGCGGATCGCAGGACCACATGTCCCATTCCGTCTGGCCTTCCGTCACCCATTCGGCGAGCACCTTGCCGGCCCCGCCCGCCTGGCAGATGCCGAAGGTGAAGACGCAGGCCTCGAAAGCATTCGGCACGCCGGGCATCGGCCCGATCAGCGGGTTGCCGTCCGGCGCATAGGGGATCGGCCCGTTGATGACGCGCGACAGGCCCGCCGTGCCGAGCATCGGCACGCGCTCGACCGCATCGTTCAGATACCATTCGAGCCGGTCGAGGTCGTCCGGGAAAAGCTGGAAGGAAAAATCCTCCGGCATCGGATCATCCGGCCTCGTCCAGTGCGCCCGGCAGTTCTTCTCGTAAGGCCCGAGATTCATGCCGTATTTCTCCTGCCGGAGATAATAGGACGAATCGACATCGCGGAGCAGCGGCAGCTTGTGCCCCGCCTCCTTCGACCAGGCGGCAAGCTCCGGGATCTCGTCGAAGAGAATATATTGATGGCTCATCACCATCATCGGCACGTCGCGGCCGAACATCTTGCCGACTTCGCGGGCATAATACCCGGCGGCGTTGACGACGTACTCGCAGCGGATCTCCCCTTGCGGCGTCGAGATCACCCATTCGTCGTTTTCGCGCCGTGCTCCGGTCACGGGACAGAAGCGGATGATCTTCGCGCCCATGTCGCGCGCGCCCTTGGCGAGCGCCTGGGTCAGCTGCGCGGGGTCGATATCGCCGTCATAGGGATCGTAGAGCGCGCCGGTCAGCTCGTGGGTTTCGAGGAAAGGATAACGGCCGCGCATCTCGTCCGGCGTCAGGATGTCGAGATCCGTGCCCTGGTAGCGGCCCATGCCTACGACGCGCTTGAACTCCTGCAGCCGTTCCTTCGAATGACCGAGGCGGATCGACCCGGTGACGTGATAGTTCATCGGATAATCGACCAGCGCCCCCAGCTCGCGATAGAGCGAGGCCGAATAGCGCTGCATGTTCATGATCGACCAGGACGACGAGAAGGTCGGCACATTGCCGGCCGCATGCCAGGTCGAGCCCGCGGTCAGCTCGTTTTTTTCCAGAAGCACGCAGTCGGTCCAGCCGGCCTTGGCAAGATGATAGAGCGAGGAGGCGCCAACCGCTCCCCCGCCGATGATCACGACGCGCGCGTGAGACGGCAAATTCGACATGCGTAGTTCCCTCTTTTGAGTGGATATTTGACGAGGAAAATAAGGCCATCAAGCAGCGGAACGAGGTATTATTGATCGAAGATTTCGATTAGATTCACCGCACTTTGGAGGCGGCGTGTCGCAAAGATGCAAGTTGAACTGATTGAGACATTTCTGGACCTGATGGAAACGCGGAGCTTCAACCGCACGGCCGAGCGGCTGAACATCACCCAGTCGACCGTTTCGCATCGCGTGAAGGCGCTGGAGGCGCAGTTCAACCGGAAGCTTTTTACCCGCAGCAAGGGCGGCACGGTGCCGACGGCTTCAGGCCTGCGTTTCCTCGACTACGCCAAAGCACTTCAAAATCAATGGCATGAAGCAACGCGCGCGGTCGCCAGTGCCGGCGCCTTCGAGCGTTCGATGCGGCTCGGCATCCAGCACGATCTCGCCGAGAGCCTTGCCGGCGATTGGCTGGCCGCCATCCGTCGCGAGCTGCCGCAGACCGAAATCTACATGGAGGCGGATTATTCCAACCAGATGAACCGCGATCTCGCGGCCGGGGAGCTTGACCTCGCGATCCTCTATACGCCCCACTATCTGCCCGATCTTCACTATGAACGGATCGGCGAACTGCATTACATACTGGTCAGCACGCAACCCTGCGACATAGCCGGCGTGAAACCCGCGTCCTACATCCGCTCCAGCTATTCGCCTGCCTTCGACCGCGCCCATCGCCTCGCCCTGCCGCACCTCTCCGCCGCGCCGCTTTCCGCCGGGCAGAACATGGCGATCACCGGCCTGCTTCGCGCGCTAGGCGGGGCCGCCTATGTAACGAAGGCCACCGCCGAGCGGCTCTCAGAAAACGGCGCTGCCACAACGGTCGCCGACGCGCCGGTCATCCCACAGGCCATCTACGCGGCAACCAGCCTCCGCACCCGCCATGCGCATCAGCACCGCAAGATCATCGGTGCGATCGAGGGTCTGCTGTTTGATCTTTAGCGCGTCAATCAAACAGGACTGACGCCGGAGTTGCTGCGGAGATTGCCCCTCACCCTAGCCCTCTCCCCGCTCGCGGGGACAGGGGACTGAAAGCGGCGCGGCTTATCCCTTCTCCCCGCAGGCGGGGAGAAGGTGCCGGCAGGCGGATGAGGGGCGAATGCCGGTGAAGCCGGGGTCGCTCATCGCTCCTTGAATTGCGCCTTCAGCCGCGTGACATCTTCGGGTGTGACCGCCGGTGGATCGGTCACCGCCATCCAGGCATCGATATAGTGCTCCGGCGCATAGACATGGCCGTAACCGATCGGCGACGTCGTCGCCAAAGCAATGTCGGCGAGAAGCTGCAGTCCGGTCACCACTGGAAACCAGCTTAGCGCAGGCGAGACATCAGGCCCCCGCGGCGCTTTCATCCATTGCGGCTCGCGATAGAAGGCATGGGGATCGAAAAACGTCACCGGGTCGCTCGCATATTGCAGATAAACGATCCGCATCGCCCCCCAACTGGCGCCCGGAATCTCAAGCGCATTCTGCTGGTGCGTGAAACGGATGATCGAACTGTCCCGGTAGCGCGGCAGCCAGACCGGGGACGCAGGATCGCGATCCGCCGTCACCGATTGCCACAGCTCGCTCGTGAAAGGAGGCCCGCTCCAGAGCGCGCCCTGAAAGGGATCACTTATGACGTCGAACAGATCAACCGACCCTTGCGAGTTCATCGCACCAAGACTCAGGCCGTGGAGATAGAGCTTCGGCCGCTGGTCCTTCGGCAGCGTCCTCCAGTAGTTGTAGACCTCGTCGAACAGCGCATTGGCAGCATCGGCGCCGTAGCCCGGCTCGACCAGCAGCGACAGCCAGCTCGAGAGATAGGAATATTGGACCGCAACGCTCGCGACATCGCCGTGCAGCAGGTACTCAACGGGATCGAGTGCCGCCGGATCGACCCAGCCGGTGCCGGTTGGAACGACGACGATCAGCGACTTGCGTTCGAAACCGCCGGCGCGCTTCAGCTCTTCGAGGGCAAGCTTCGCCCGCTCCCTCGCGGAGTCGGCAGAATTCAGCCCCACATAGACCCGGACCGGTTCCCGCGCCTGACCGCCGAAGAAGCCGCCGATCTCGGCACCCGTAGGGCCGGAGGCGATAAACTCTCGGCCCCGCCGCCCAAGCTCATCCCAGTTGACCAGCGATGCGGCGCTGCCCGTCTTGGCCGGATCCGACGGAGGCGGCACCTCGGCGTCGATATAGGCATCGAGGCTCTGAAAGGAACTGTCGGCGGCACGCAATGCGAACCTGAAGATCAGGCCATCGGCGACGGACCAGAAAAGTGCAATGGCTGCGAGCCCGCCGATCGCCCTTGCGATAGGGCGCGTGACGAGACGTTCCAGCATGCGCGAGAGAAACTGGAATGTCAGCCGGAACAGCCGCGCCAGAAAGACGAGCACGACAAAGCCCGACGCTGCGATGAGACCGAGCTTCAAGGGTTCCGCCGTCTCGATCGGTTCGAGACCCATGATATTGCGGACGGTGTTCTGCCATCCCGCGGTCTGCCACAGGAACACCGCGACTGCCGCAGCGCAGACGAGCCCCGCCACGATCTTCAGCGTGTGTTGACGCCGCGGCGAGGCGTCGGGAAGCTCGAAAAAGGACCAGAGCCAGCGCATCAGCACGCCGATTGCATAACCGGCCGCGAGCGAGAAGCCGGATATCGTTCCCTGGATCAAGTAAGGCCGCGGAATGAGGCTCGGTGTGAGCGAAACGGCGAAGAACAGCACGCCGACGAGCAGCCCGGTCGTGGAAAACGGACCCCAGAGGCCCGCAGGATGGCTTGAAAGCCGCGGCCTCGACATGTCCGTCCGTTGAAGGTGTTCCATGCGACCCTCCACTCTACAGGCACTACCACCGGAATGTCCGCCGCGAGCGACACGCGCAGAGAGCAATGTCGCCCTGCTGTCTCTTGCAGTCAATTGTTGCCGCCAAAAGGCGCGAGGGCAGCCCAGAGCGCCGCGCGTTCAAACGAACGCGCAAAGGACGCTCTCGTAATTTGAATCTAGAGCATCCTGCTTTCAGTGATTCCACTTGAAAGCAGGATGCTCTAGATCCGCCGCTCCTTGATCGTGTTCATCACGAAACTCGTCTCGATCGAAGCGACGCATTTCAACCGGGCGATCTTTTCCTTGATGAAACGCTCATATTGTTCGAGCCCCGCACTCATCACCTTCAGAACATAGTCGCGCGAGCCGGTGACAAGGTGGCATTCGAGCACCTCGTCCCAGCCGCGGATCGCCTCCTCGAACATCACTATTTCGTCCTCGTGCTGGCGGCTGAGCCGGACGGTCGCGATCGCCGTCATCGTCCAGCCTTCGATCGCCGGATCGACGAGCGCTGTATAGCCACGGATGACACCGCTTTCCTCCAGCCGCCGCAGGCGCCTGAGGCAGGGCGACGCCGACAGCCCGACGCGCTCTGCGAGTTCATTGTTGGTGATCCTGGCGTCGGCCAGCAGTTCCTTCAGAATCCGGCGATCCATTTCATCGGCAATTTTCTGCGTCATATCTCTTCGGTTCCGGCAAATATTTGCGCTCATCAAAGCGAAGTGATCGCAAATAGCAAGGATCGGTCCAAGCGTCTGATATAATTTGGCTGTTACTGCATGTTTCCTGAAATCGTAGGCGATTTAAGGACAAAAACATGCAGCCAATTTAAAGTGCTACAGCGTCCCTTGCGCGTCTGACGAGACTCGCGGCGCTGTAGTCGAATCCGCTTCGTTCGAGGAGAAAAGCCATGACCGCGCCGCATCCTTCCAAGACCCATATCGGCAACCACAAGCTGCACCCCGAAACCCTCATGCTGAACTATGGTTACGATCCGGAGCTCTCGGAGGGCGCGGTCAAACCGCCGGTCTTCCTGACTTCGACTTTCGTTTTCCGCTCGGCCGAGGAAGGCCGCGATTTCTTCGATTTCGTTTCGGGGCGGCGCGAACCGCCTGCGGGGGTCGGAGCGGGTCTCGTCTATTCCCGCTTCAACCACCCGAACAGCGAGATCGTCGAGGACCGGCTGACTGTCTTTGAACGGGCCGAAAGCGGCGCCGTCTTCTCCTCCGGCATGGCGGCAATCGCGACGACGCTGCTCGCCTTCGTGCGCCCGGGTGACGCCATCCTGCATTCGCAGCCGCTTTACGGCGGCACCGAAACGCTGCTCGCCAAGACCTTCCTGAATCTCAACGTCTCGGCAGTCGGCTTCGCCGACGGAGTCGACGAGACGGCCGTTAGGGGCGCGGCGGACGAGGCGATGAACAAGGGACGCGTCGCCGTCATCCTCGTCGAGACACCCGCCAACCCGACCAACAGCCTCGTCGACATCGCCATGATCCGCCGCGTTGCCGAGACGATCGGCGAAAGACAGGGGCACCGGCCGATAGTCGTCTGTGACAACACGCTGCTTGGCCCGGTCTTCCAGCACCCGCTCGATCACGGCGCCGACGTCTCTCTCTACTCGCTGACCAAATATATCGGCGGCCACTCCGACCTCATCGCTGGCGCTGTGCTTGGCTCGAAGGCGATCATCAAGCAGATCAAGGCGCTACGCGGCGCGATTGGCACGCAGCTTGATCCGCACTCCTGCTGGATGCTCGGCCGCTCGCTGGAAACGCTGGCCGTCCGCATGCACAGGGCGAATGACAATGCCCGCATCGTCGCCGAGTTCCTGCGCGACCATCCGAAGGTCGAGCGGATCCACTACCTCCCCTTCCATGACGAAGCCTCACCGGTCGGGCGCGTCTTCGCCGCCCAGTCGACCGGCGCCGGCTCGACCTTCTCCTTCGACATCGCCGGCGGCCAGGACGCCGCTTTCCGCTTCCTCAACGCGCTGCAGATCTTCAAGCTCGCCGTCAGCCTCGGCGGCACGGAATCGCTTGCGAGCCATCCGGCCGCGATGACCCATTCCGGCGTGCCGATCGAGGTGCGCCAGCGGATCGGCGTGCTTGAGTCGACCATCCGCCTGTCGATCGGCATCGAGCATCCGGACGATCTCGTCGCCGACGTCGCCAATGCCCTGACGACCGTGTGACGTTTGTCTAGGCGGGGCGCGATTTGAGCTCCGCTGAATGCGACAGGATGTTGACGATGTTGCCGAACGGGTCGCGCAGAAAGAACCGGCGCACGCCCCAAGGCTCGTCAGTGATATCGTAGACGATATCGGCGCGTTTCGCGCGTTGATAGACCTCGTCCACGTCATCCACCTCGATCGAGAGCGCCGGCACCGGCGTTCCCGATCCACCCTCGATGGCGAAGCTCACCTGCGGCATGGCGGAGCCGCCTTTCGCTGCAAAGGTGAGGATCCACCCATGATCCATCACCACCTCGAGGCCGAGGAGGTCGGTATAGAAAGCGCGCGCACGCGGCGGATCGGACGTCTGAAGATTGGACACGATGCGTCGGACTGCCATGCTCCCCTCCCGTTTCGCCGGCATTCGTCACCGGCTAAAGTATCCCGCTTTCAAGTAGAGTCACTAAAGCAGAAAGATGCTTTAGATCCAAAGTTCTAGAGCATCCTTTGGGCGTTCATTGAACGCCCGGCACTCTAGACCGCGCGAGTGTGATCAGCGATGCCGCCGCCATCCCCGCCGTCTCCATATAGCTAGGATCGCGATGGAGCAAAACGACGGCGAAACTGCCATCGAGGAGCAGCAGGACCTGACGCGCAAGCATGTCTGCGCCGTCGATGCCCTCCTCTTCGAGGCACTGCCGTAGCCAGTTCTCGAATTTCTTCTTGTGTGCGGCCCCGATGCGCATCGCCGGATGCCCCGGCATATTCGCCAGTTCGGCGGAGGTGCGCAGGAAGCCGCAGCCTTTCCACTTTGGATGGCGCGCGGCACGGGCGAGATTGCGGAAGATTCCGTCCACCCTCGTGGCGACGTCGCCCTCGGTTTCGGCAAACCATTTCTGGAAGAGCCTGAGGTTTGGCTGGTCGCGCCCCTCGAGATAGGCGGCGATCAACTCATCCTTGCTGTCGAAATGATAGTAGAGCGTGCGCTTCGTGACGCCGGCGGCTTCCGCTACCGCGTCGACGCTGACGGCGCGAATGCCCTCCGCGTAGAAAAGCCTGGCTGCGGCAGAAACGATACGGTCGCGGGTGGAAGGGGTCGTCATAGGTATACCGACTAGTAAATATACATCCGGTTATCGTTCGCCTAGCCTGCTTCCGTCAAGACCACGGGAGATAGCCATGTCCGATACAGTGCTTTTCGATGCCGCCGACGGCGTCGCGCTGCTCACCCTCAATCGGCCGGAAAAACTCAACGCGTTAAGCTACGAACTGATCGACCGGCTCCTTCACCTCCTCGACCTGATCGAGGTGGACGACACCGTCCAGGCGGTCATCCTCACCGGCGCCGGAGAACGCGCCTTTTCGGCCGGCGGCGACATCCATCAATTTTCCAACAGCGTGGCGCAGGGCGCAAACGCGGCCGTTCGCGATTTCGTGCGGCGCGGGCAAAGGCTCACCGCCCGGCTGGAAGCCTATCCGAAGCCGGTGATCGCAGCCGTCAACGGCCTTGCCTATGGCGGCGGCTGCGAGATCACCGAAGCCGTGCATCTCGCGATCGCCAGCGAACGGGCCCGTTTTGCCAAGCCGGAGATCAAGCTGGCCATGCCGCCGACCTTCGGCGGTACCCAGCGTCTTCCGCGCCTCGCCGGCCGCAAGCGCGCGCTCGAGTTGCTTCTGACTGGAGACGAGTTTTCCGCGAACCGGGCGCTCGAGCTCGGGCTCGTCAACACGATCGTGCCACACGACGACCTCATCGCTTCCGCCCGCGCGCTGGCCGCACGGATCACGCGACACTCGCCCCTTGCGATCGCCGCGATCATCACCGCGGTCACACGCGGCCTCAACATGGCGATCGGCGAAGGCCTGATGAACGAGAGCGAACAATTCGCACGCATGATACCGAGCCATGATCTCGCCGAGGGCCTTGCAGCCTGGAAAGAATGGCGCGAGCCGCACTACACCGGACGCTGACGCCGTTAAGAGCGCTGCACTAGCTTCGCGCGAAGCCGAGCACGAAGAGCGCCAGCGCTGCGATCGAGGCGAATGTCCGGACGTGGTTCCACCAGACCCAATCTGTCAGGTATCGCTTCTGCCAGATCTCTTGAGCCGCCTCTCCTGACGCGGCCGCAAGCGCATCGTTCAACGGCACATTGAAGACGATCGTCACCAGCAGTGTTCCGACGACATAGGCAACGCCGCCTGCCGCCAGCAGCCAGCTACCCTGCCCTCCAGAAAAGAAGGCCGAGGCGACGAGGATCAACCCCACAAGTGCCGTTCCCATGAAAGCAGTGAGAAAGATCGGATTCTGGATCACCTCATTGATGGCATTCATCGCGGCGATTCCCTGCTCGGGCGGCAACCGCGACAAGGCCTGCATGATGCAGACGGAGAAGATGAAGAACAGACCGGCCATCAGGCCGGAGCCGATGACAGCGGCGAAAGCCAGGGCGGGAATCAGGGCGACCATCGCACAACACTCCAGATATCGGCGACTACTGGCGAATATGAGCATTCCTCATATTTGCAAATGTGATAAATCCTCGTATTTTGCGAGTCAAGTGAAAATGTGAGCGATACTCATGACTGAAGAGCCTAATCCGGCCGCGGGACCAACCGAAGAACAACCAAGCCTCCGCCGCACGCCGAGCCAGAAGCGCAGCCGCGAGCGTGTCGAGCACATCCTTTCCTGCGCCAGAACGTTGATCGAGGGAAAGGGCAGCGACGCCATGCGCATGAGCGAGGTTGCGGAGATGGCCGGCATCTCCATCGGGTCGCTCTACCAGTATTTTCCCGACAAGGCGGCGATCGTGCACACTCTTGCCGAACGTTACAACGCCGCCAGCCGGGACTGCATCGCGAGCGAGTTCGCCAAAGTCGCCACGCTCGCCGAGTTGCGTAGCGCCTTTTCCGCGCTCGTCGATACCTACTACGATATGTTTCTCGCCGAACCGGTGATGCGCGACATCTGGTCGGCGATGCAGGCGGACAAGGCCCTGCGCAAAATCGAACTCGCCGAAAGCCGGGCGAATGGGCGCCTGCTTGCCAAAACCTGGGCAAGGGTTCGGCCGGAAACACCACGCCAGAGGATCGAGGACGCCGCCTTACTCATCATGCACCTTGGCGAATGCACGATGAGGCTCGCAGTCTCGGTCGACAGGTCCGAGGGGGACCGCATCGTCGCCGCCTTCAAGCACATGATCCTTCGCGAAATTGTCGCGGATGCAACTTGAGACGACGCAAGTTCAATTGACATCGCCCGCGACCGATCCTAATCATCTGGGATCGATTGGTTCCCGGAAAGCGAACGCGTTTCGGGAGTAAATGGGAACGTGACGGATGGACCCAAGCTGGGCATCTTAATCACGGCCGACCCCGCGACTGTAGAGCGGCGTGAATTTGCCGTTCCGGAGCGATCCGGAAGAAGCCACTGGGAAAGACCGCGAGGGCGGTTCGATCCTGGGAAGGCGAGGCAAATCCTTGGTGAAAACCACCTGACGCCGTGAGCCAGGAAACCTGCCAAGCGATGCGGGCATAGTGCCCAACCCGGGAAACGTCCCACGCCATCACGGAGGTTGTCATGGCTACGTCTACAGCTTCGAGCATTTCGCTCTCCCTCAACGATCGTCTGGTCGCAGGCATCTCCGCCCTGTTGATCGGCGCCTTCCTCGTCTTCGGTGCAGGCCTCGCAAATTCGGCCGTTTTGCACGACACGGCGCACGACACCCGCCATTCCTACGGCTTCCCCTGCCACTGATCGATGCCATGGAACGCACTACGGCGCCGCGCGTCTTATCGGACGCGCAAAGGACGCTGTAGCACTTTGAATTGCTGCATGTTTTTATCCTTGGATCGGCTACGCTTTGAGGAAACATGCAGCAGGCGTTCCATCTCGAACAAGAGCGGATCGTTGCTGCGGCGTATAGCACGCGGGCATGCTTGCCGTTGGGCATGTGCTCCGACGTGCTCCGCCGGCGTTTTGCATCCATGGAAAGTGGAAATGGCGCCAGCTGTGGCGTTTGCGCGGCGGTCGCGTGTCTTGAATGACGCGCTGCGCGTCGGGGCAGCCGCGCGCCGGATTGAGGAATATCGACAATGATCGTCAAGACACTTCTGGCCGCGATCGTGGCCGGGCTGATTGCCGGCGTCTTCATGACCGCCGCTCAGGAAATACGCGTCGTGCCGCTGATCCTGCACGCCGAGAAATACGAGGGCGAAGCGCCGTCGGCGGATCAGCCGACAACGCAGGAGCCCGCGGCCGCTGGTCACGACCAGCATTCGTCGCTGGACGGCGTGTCACCCGTCGGCGCGCTGCTTTCCCTGCTCTCGCCGGTTACGCCGGCCTATGCGCATGAGCATGAGGGCGAGCACGAGGAAGGCGGCATCATGTTCGGCTTGAGCCGCTTCTCCGGCACGCTTCTCGCCAATCTCGTGACCGGCGCCGGATTTTCGCTGCTGCTCGCCGGCGTCAGCCTCGTGATCGGCTATCCGATCACGCTCGCGAACGGGGCGCTCTGGGGCGCCTGCGGATGGCTCGCCGTCCACTTGCTGCCGGCGGTCGGGCTTCCGCCCGAACTGCCGGGCTTCCCGGCGGCCGAGCTCGGCGACCGGCAGGTCTGGTGGGCTGCGACCGTGCTGTTCTCGGCAGCCGGCCTCTATCTGCTGGCGCTGCGCCGCGAACTGGTCGCCAAGATCGCGGGTCTCGTGCTCATCGCCGCGCCGCAGTTCTACGGCGCACCGCAGCCGCTCGACATCTCCAGCAACGTGCCCGCCGTCCTCGGCGCCGAGTTCGCCGTTGCGGCACTCGCGACCACGCTCGCCTTCTGGCTCGTGCTAGGGGTGGTATCCGGCTTCATCAACGACCGGTTCGTCAAGGCGCACTAACGAAGACCGGATCAAGGCATCGCTCGAAAAAGCCTTCTCCCCGTCCCACGGGGAGAAGGTGAGCGTCAGGCGGACAAGGGTCAAACACTCACCCTGTCCGATCGCAAGCAGCCCCGAGCAAATGCGCCCGCAGCCGTTCGCGTCGAGCCTCGGGGTCGAGCAGCACGCAGCTGTCGCAATAGCTGCCGCCGTCGGTGCGATAGTAGAGGCAGCACCCGCCGCGTATCCTGTAGGTCCGCGAAAGATCTGTCCCATCCGCCGCGGCAACACCGATCGTCTCATAGCAAAGCGCCTCGGAATGGAGCGGTGACCCCGCACGCTTGACGATCGCCAGCGCCTGTGCGATCGCCTCTGCCTCCGTTCCGCGCCGTCGTCCGACTTCGAGAAAGGCACCGGCCAGACCGTCGGCCGCAAGCCGCCATTGCGCGCGCAGCGACAGGCCGCAGCGCCGCTTCAGATGAGCGATGACCGGCTTCAGATGAGCGACAAAGAGATCGTGAAAAAGCCTGTCGGCATCCTCTGGTTCGCTGCTGGAGACTTCCTTAAGTCGCATACAAAAATGAAATCGTCCGGCGTCAACGGCGCCCGCCTCGCGCGGACGCACGTAGTGCTCGAAGCGTAGCCCAGTCACGTGCGGGACACGACCGCAGCAGAGATAGATGGCGGTGGCCGCGAGGCTGAGCTGATGGCTATAGAAGGCGATGAGATGCGCCGCCCGCACCTTGTCGTCCATCCCGGCGGCGAAACGGTCCTGATAGGCAAGACAGGTCTCCAGATCGCGCGATCCCTCGGCCCAGAATGCCGACGGCAGTCGCACGTCCTCGTTCAAGATCAGCGAGCAGGCAACCTCGGGAAACGCGGCTTCGAACCAGGCGACCGCGGCCCTCGCCTCCCCCTCGCCCTGGGCGTCTTCCGGCTCCAACTTCGGCGCCTTGTCCATTCCGTCTCCGTCGCGCTCAGACTTGCGGGCCGCCCGCCGACAGCCAGCCACCCTCGAAACCGGCCCGGCGCAGTCCGCAACCAAAGGCAGGGGTGCTGCGTGTGATATCCCAGAGCAATCCGCTCCTCCAGTTCTCGATCAACATGACCACCAGGCCCTGGTCAAGTCCGACGACCCTGTCGTCCACCCAACCTTCTGGGCCCTCGCCTGGCAAGCTCGGATTGAAACCACCTGGAAGGCGGTCATCGCTGAGCAGCGCCGGATAACGGGAAAGCAGGTGGTCGAGGCCGCCAAGGCTGGCCTCCGGCTCGAAGGGCAGGCAGGCAAGCGGCGCCCAGGGCACGAGTGTCCCGTCGTCGGCTCCGAAGGGCGCGCCGCGTGCCGCGTAGCCGAGCATTCTTTGCCAGCGGCCGTCACGAAGCCGCAGCCGGCCCTTCGGCGCGTGGCAGGCGCTGAAGCCCCAGAGGTCGCGGCAATAGCCAGCGAAGGCGCCAGGATTTTCCTCTGCATGCGAGCGCTGGAACGCAATCGCGCGACGGGTATTTTCAAAGTAGTCGCTCCCCGCCTTGCGCATCGCAGCATCGCGAATGGCGCGAAAATCGATCCAGGAATGAGGAAAGAGGTGGATGAAAAGCGCGCCTGCATGAAGGTGCCCGGCGCCTCCGATCGACAGCCACTCATGAGCCGCGGTGAAGGCGTCGTAATTCTCGGGCGCGATCGCGTGGCGCGGCGCGGCAAGCGCCAACGCATAGAGCAACAGCGCCTCGCTATATCCGCGCCAGCGATGCCTGAGAAAGCGACCAGGCGGCCGCCAGCCCATCGTCAGCGTGTCGCCACGATTGAGCGCCCATGCCCAGTCCGCCCGCTCGAAGAGCCGTTCGGAAAGGCTGCGGACCTCCGTCTCGACTTGCCTGCGCTCCGCGAAATAGGCAGCCGCCGTCAACATCCCAGCAAAGAGCAGCGCGCTGTCCATCGTCGAAAGCTCGCAGTTCCAGCTGCGCTCGCCGGTGCGCATATCGAGGAAATGATAGTAGAGGCCACGGTAGCCTGTCGCGCGCCTATCACTTGCCTGCCTGCTGGCCGCGAGAAAACGCAAAACCGTCAGCACGCGACGCGCAGCCTCGGCACGGCTGATCCAGCCACGCTCGACCGCGACCGGATAGCAGGCAAGGCCGAAGCCTGTGGCGGCGACGCTCGATGGCGACCCCTCCCGCGATGTGTCCGCTACGAGACCCGTCCCGGCATCGGAATATCGGAGAAAATAGCCGAACGCAGCGCGTTGCAACCGATCGATCCGCATGATGTCCGTATTTGACCTGGATTGAAGCATCCCCATGTCCCGTCTGGCGCACAGCGTTCGTGCCGGCTGCGTCAGCGATATCTACAGCGCCGCGCGCCCAATCGGGCGCGCTAGGGTCGCTGTAGCACTTTGAATGGCTGCATGTTTCCTTAACTCGATTCCGATTTAAGGAGACATGCAGCAGCGCCCTGAAAGCGGCCAATGCTTTCGCCCATCGGTACGGTTCCTTCAAGGGCAAAATCGGGCAAGCAGGATATCGACGATCACCGAATATTGTAGGGTTGATCGTTCGCAACAGTCGCGCAAAGCCAATCCTGTGCTACATTCTTCCCGATGCCTTGATTTTGGCGGGGTGCAATCCAGACTCACGGATGTCATCGATTTTTGAAGCGCAGGGTGCGGGGCAGACCGCCTCATATTATTCCGCATCCAGCCCCGAAGTGACCACGCGCAGTAAACGGTTGATGCGATGTTGAGCACGTTGGCATTGATCCTGGCCCTCAGTGGGAGTCCGATCCAATCGGCCGCCATGCAGACGGATGTCGATGTGGAACTGGTGCTGGCCGTCGACATGTCCGGATCGATGGATATGGAAGAGGCGCGCGTCCAACGGTCCGGCTATCTGCAGGCACTGCGGCATCCGGACTTCATCAACGCGGTCAAGGGCGGCCTGATCGGGCGCATCGCCATCGGCTACTTCGAATGGGCAGGACTTGTGAACGAGCAGTCGGTCGTTTCCTGGCAGGTCATCGACAACGCCGAGGACGCCGAAGCCTTCGCCGCGAAGGTCGAGGCGCGACCGATCGGTACGCGCCGTGGCACATCGATCTCCAATGCCATCCTGTTCGGCACGAACCTGATCGATTCCAATGCCTTTTCCGGCGCACGCCGGGTGATAGACATTTCCGGCGACGGGCCGAACAATACCGGCCCGCCGGTGACACCCGCCCGTGACGGCGCCATTGCCCGCGGCATCATCGTCAACGGGCTGGCAATCCTCATCCGTCCCTCGGTTTCGACCGGACCGCTCGACCAGTACTACGCGCAATGCGTCATCGGTGGACCGGGATCTTTTGTGCTTCCGGTCCATGAACCGGAGGATTTCGCGATCGCAATCCGCCAGAAGCTGATCCTTGAAGTGAGCGGCCTGCCCCCACCGCCCACCTTGCAACTCACGGCCATGACGCCCGGCGCCGACTGCCTGATCGGCGAAAAGCTGAGGCCCGGTTTTCTCGACCGGATCTATCCCGAACTCGACCGATAAGCCCCATCACAACTGCTCATTCGCTGCCGGGCATGAGCGCCGAAACGCCGCCGTCGACGAAAAGCGTTGTGCCGTCGATGAAATCAGAATCGGGGGAGACCAGGAACAGGATGGCGCGCGCGAGATCGTCCGGCACGCCCGGCCGGTCACGCAAGTTGACGACCGGCCGCGTCGGATCGAACGTATCCTTGCCGACCGGCGAGCCGATCTTGTTCGGCACCACGCAGTTGACGCGGATCTTGTGCTTGGCGAGCTGGATCGCCAGTGAGCGCGAGAGGTTGGTGACACCCGCCTTGGCAGCCGTGTAGGCGACGGCGCGCGGGCGTCCATAGAAGCCTGAGGTCGAGCCGACGTTGACGATGTTTCCGCCATGGCCCTGTGCCACCATCTGCTGGGCGAAATATTTGCTCATCAGGAACGTCCCGGTCAGCGTCACCGCGATCACCCGGTCCCATTCCTCCTTCGTCACGTCGAGGATGTGCTTGTTGTCGCTGATGGCGACGTTGTTGACGAGGATATCGACCTTGCCGAAGTGCTCGGTCACGCTCCTGACGAGCGAGATGACACCTTCTTCGTCGGCAACGTTGGCGAGGAACACCTCGGCGGTACCGCCTGCCGCGCGGATCTCGTCCGCGACGCGTCCGGCACGCGCGGCGTCGATGTCGGTTACGGCGATGCTCGCGCCTTCCTTTGCCAGAAGCTTCGCCGTTGCCTCGCCGATATTTCGGCCAGCGCCGGTGACGACCGCCACTTGATCGATCAGTTTCATTCTGTCCTACCGTTCTTTAGTGTGGGGTGATCCGGCCGGTCGCTCATGACCGGCCAGGAGGTTAGAGCTTGTTGTCCGGCCGCCAGCGGTCGAAGCGCCGCTCGATCATCCTGAGGATGTTGGTGAGAATGACGCCGGCCGCGGCGATCAGGATGATGCCGAACATGACCCGGTCGGTCTGGAATGTGGCGCCAGCGACAGAGATCAAATAGCCAACGCCCGCCTGTGCCGAGTACATTTCGCCCACCACGATGCCGATCAGCGCGTGGCCGAGGCCGAGGCGTAGGCCGGTCAGGAGGAAAGGAACGGCCGCCGGGAAGGCAACCGTCAGGAACATCTGCCTGTCGTTCGCGCCGAAGGACCGAGCCACCTTGATATAGTCGCGCTCGACGGTCTGGACGCCGGCGGTCGTGTTGATGAGGATCGGGAAAACGGCGCTCAGGAAGATGATCGCAAACTTCGAGCCGAGGCCGATACCGAACCAGATCATGATCAACGGCAGCAGCGCAATGCGCGGCGTCGCGTAGAGCGCCGAAATGATCGGATCGAACGCCGCGTCGAAGCGACGGTACCAGCCCATCAGGATGCCCAGCGGCACACCGACGATGATCGCAAGCCCATAGCCAACAACCAGCTCCAATCCGCTGATGGCGAGGTGCGGATAGATGCTGCCGTCGGCGAACATTTCATAACCGGTTGCGATGATGCGGCTCGGAGAACTGGTGAAAAGCGGATTCACCAGGTCGAAGCGGACGACCGCCTCCCAGAGCAGCAGTGCCACGATCATCGTGAAGCTGCCGAGCAAGGCGTTCTCGTGGCGCACCAGGAACTCGTAGAGGGCGAATTCCGACTTGCGCGGTCTTGGGATTTCTCTGTCTTCGGTAACGGACGTCATCTCTCGCTCCCTCAATGCACGCGCAGAAGGCCCATGCGGGCACTTTCCTCTTCGATCAGCCGCCAGATATGGCGAAAGATCTCCATGAAGCGCGGCGTATGCTTCAGATCGAGCGTGCGCTCCTTCGGCAGGTCGATCTCGACGATCTCCTTCACCTTCGCCGGGCGTGCCGAAAACACGACGACGCGGTTGGAAAGGAAGATCGCCTCGTCGATCTGGTGTGTGATGAACAGGCCGGTTTTCTGGGCCCGGTCGAGAATGCGCAGCAGTTCGAACTGCATGAATTCGCGCGTCTGCGCGTCGAGCGCCGCGAAGGGCTCATCGAGCAGCAGCAGTTCCGGATCGACGGCGAGTGCCCTTGCGATGTTGACGCGCTGGCGCATGCCGCCGGAAAGTTCGCGCGGATAGCTGTCTTCGAAACCGGAGAGCCCGACGAGCTCGACGAACTTGCGCGCACGGGCGGCGATCTCCTCCTTGCTCAAGAGCTTCTGGATCTCGAGGCCGTAGGCGACGTTGCGCTGGACCGTGCGCCACGGAAAGAGCGAGTCCTGCTGGAAGACGAGGCCGCGATCCGGCCCCGGCTTCTTCACCTCCCGTTCGTCGATCAGGATTTTACCGCCATCGATCGAGACGAGGCCGTCGACGGCGGCGAGAAAGGTCGATTTCCCGCAGCCGCTCGGGCCGACGATGCTGACGAGTTCACCCTCGTTGACGCTGAAGTCGATGCCGTCGAGTACACTCAGATCGCGCTTGGTGCGATCATTGTAATAATTCAGTTTGACGCTATCGGCCTTCAGCTTGACCGGCGTTGCCTGCAACATGGGTGTCTCCTCCCGCCTTGTTCGCGGTTTCAGTCGAGCGCTTTGAAGAAGCCTTCGCTGTCAAGCGCATCGAGCGTGCTTGTGTCGACTATCGATTCCGGCTTCACGGAGGCCGCAGCCGGCAGCGTTTTTGAAAGCTCCGCCAGGACGGCAGCCACACCCGGCATCGAGGGGCGCAGATCCTGCGGGAATACCTTCTCGGAATAGAAGCGGAACGCCTGTTCGACCGACGGTCCCTTCTCAAGTTTCAGGAACGACGCGGTTACCTCCATTGCGTCCTGCGGATTGGCACGGAAGCCGTGGAGGCCCTCGCCCATCGCCATGAAGAAGCGCTTGACGACGTCAGGGTGCCCGGAAAGGTAGTTCCTCGAGGTCACATAGGCGGTATTCGGGTAATCCTTGACGATCTCGGTCACGTCCACGAGCATCTTCGAGCCGGCATCGACTATTTCCTGGGTGCGCGGATATTGCGACATCAGCCCCTGGACCTGATGACTTTCATAGGCGGCCGCCCGCGTTCCCTCGCCTCCGAGCTGCAGAATGTTGACATCCGTCGCCTCGAGGCCGAGCGACTTCAGCGCGAACTTCAGGGCGGTGTCGGTCGACGAGCCGAACTTGCTGATGGCGATGCTCTTGCCGCGCAGCTGATCGGCATTCTGGATCGAGCCATCGACGACAAGCTGGAACGGCAGTTTATTGGCCATGCTGCCGATGATGACGACATCGGCGCCGGCAACGGCCGCCGAGATCGACGGGGTGTAGCCGTTCTGGGCTATATCAATCGAGCCGCCGACGAGCGCCTGGGTGAGCACCGAGCCACCCTCGACATAGACGAGATTGACGTCGAGGCCATGTTTCTTGAACAGGCCCTTGGCAAGCGTGTACTGGATCGGCGCACTCGTCATGGTGAAGCCGTCATAGGCGACATTCACCGTGGTCAAGGCTTCGTCCGCCGCCGCCGGCGACAGGGCGCCGGCAACGAGGCTCAACCCCGCTGCCAAAACTGTCTTCAATAGATTTTTCATGCTCTCCTCCCACGGGTTGGTTCGCCCTCATCCGGCTCTCCTCCGAGCTCTGGATGAGGGTGACTGGATTCAGCTAAGCAGGCTCTGCATTCGTTCCTTGTTCATGGACTTCATGAGCTGGTCGACGAGACCGTTGAGCGGCAGAGGCAACTTGACGCTCTGCGCTAGGTCGAGGGCGACGTCCATGTCCTTCTCCGCCCATTTACCGGTGCTCTTGCCCCAGCGCGACAGCGACCAGTTGGCACCGGAAGAATGCATCAGCGCGGAGACCAGCGTCGGCACGTCGGCGCCGAGCTGCTTAGCGAGGCTGAGCGCTTCAAAATTAGCGCAAATGCAGGCCCAAAGCAGCATATTGTTGGTCGTCTTGGCGATCTGGCCGGTGCCGCTTGGACCGATGTGCAGGATGTTGCTGCCAAAGGCCGAGAGTACCGGGCGCGCCTTCTCGAGCCATTTCGCCTCACCGCCGACGAAGACCGTCAGCGTGCCGTTGTCTGCCGCTTCCTGTCCAAGCACCACAGGCGTGTCGAGAACGCCGACGCCCTTCTCGGCCGCCTCGCGCTCAAGCTGCCGGCAGGTGTCCGGCGCGATCGAGCTCGCGATGCAGATGACCGATCCCGGTGCGAGCGAAGCGAGAAGCCCGCCATTGCCGATCACGTCGACGACCTGCTTGTCGGTCTGCACCATGACGACGACAACCTCGGCACCGCTGCCGACCTCGGCGATATCCGCCTTGGTCGGAATGCCGATCGCCTGCGACTTGGCAGTCGCCTCAGCCGAAACGTCATAGCCGGCAACGGTGAAGCCGTTCTCCTTCAGGTGCCGGGCCATCTGGTAGCCCATCGCACCCAAGCCGACTACGCCGGCCGTCGGTTTCGTGTTCACGATTCCATCCATTGTTTTTCCTCCTGATCTCGCTTCAAACCGCCGCGGCCTTCGACCGCGCTGCTCGCAATCTCTGCGTCGCCTCGTCATCGAGGCTCGGACCCTTCGGCCCTGCCACCAGCACCACGCCGTAGTCGCGTCCCGCCGCCTCGACGGAGACATACCCTTCCCTGACATCGGCAAGCACCGATCCCGGATCACGCGTCAGCGGATCGCCGTAGCCACCACCGCCCGGCGTTTCGAGTTCGAACACGTCGCCAGTCTGCAGCGGATAATCGGCGTAGCGCGAAGGCAGGCGCTTCCAGCCGTCTCCATCCGGGTTGATGCGGATGTCGCCCGTGCGTCCCGGCAGGCCGTCGGCATAACCCTCGGCCGGAATGACGTGCTTGGTCGAGCGGATCGAGAAGCGTGCCTCGGTGAGGTTCAGATATTTGCGCCGGATACCGAGTCCGCCGCGGAATTTGCCCGCACCGCCAGAGTCGCGGATCAGCTCGAAGGCAAGCACCCGGGTCGGAAATTCGCTCTCGATGATCTCTACCGGCGCGATCTTGGCGTTGCTCTGGTTGACGGTCGTGCCCGAAGCCCCGTCGCGCGTCGAGCGCGCCCCGGCGCCGCCACCGACGATTTCGTACTGCACGTAGCTGCTGCCTGTATTCGTGCCGCGACCGCCGAGGATGATCGACCGGCTGCCGCATCCGTCGGCCCGCGAGCGATCCGGCACCACTTGCCCGAGCGCCGCGAAGATCGCGTCGACGACGGCATGCACCGTCGGATTGTAGGTATTGACCGGGGCCGGATAACGCGGATTCAGCACGCTTGAGGGCCGCGTTTCGACCGTGAAGGAGCGCAAAATACCGCTGGTGATGAAGATGTTCGGGTCCACCAGCGAAATCAGCGCGTAGGCGCAGGCCGCCTGGACGAGCGGCGGGCGGATATTCGCCGGCCCCCGCGTCTGGTCGGCCGAGCCGGTAAAGTCGAAGCGGATGGTGTCACCCGTCTTTTCCACCCGGACATGGATGCGCACCGGCTTCGACAGCTCGACACCATCGTCGTCGACAAAGCGCTCGGCCTCGAAGACACCGTCCTTCCAGGTTTGGATGATCGCCCGCATCCGGCGCTCGGCGATGTCGCCAAGCTCGTTGAAGGCGGCGATGCATTTCGATGAGCCGAACTTTTCCAGAAGGGCCGCAAGTCGGCGCTCGCCGAGACGCGCGGAGCCCAGCTGGCCGCGAATGTCGCCGAGCACCAGTTCCGGCGTGCGGCTGTTGGCGGCAATGATCCTCTCGACATCGCCGAAGGGCAGGTAATTGCGCTGGTAGCGCACCGGCGGCAATTGCAGGCCTTCGTTGAAGACTTCACGGGCCTGGCCCGAGCAGCTTCCCGGCACCGGGCCGCCGATATCGCCCTTGTGCGCAATGCTGGCGCAGAAGGCCACCAAGGTGTCGTCGAAGAAGAGCGGCGTGATCACCGCCATGTCCGGCGCATGCGGACTGCCGCCCTCGTAAGGGTCGTTGATCAGGAATGCGTCGCCGGGCGCGATGTCGCCGGCAAACGCCCGCAGCACCGCCTGGGTGCAGGCCGGGAAGGCGCCGATGTGCAGCGGCAGGACCACGTGCTGGGCGATGACGGCCGCGTTCGCGTCGAGCAGCGCGCACGAGGCGTCCTGCGATTCCCGGATGATGGTGGAAAAGCCGGTGCGGAACAGCGAGTTCTGCATTTCCTGCACGATGCCGCCGAGGCTCGCGCGGATCACTTCAAGTTCGACGGCAGTAGGTCTGCCAAGCGAAGCGTTACGCTGCAGCATCACGCGACCTCCGTTACGATGAGATTCTTGAATTCGTCGATCCGAACCTGCTGGCCCGGCAGGATGACGGTCGTGCAGTCGAACTGTTCCACGACAGCGGGGCCGGTGAAGACGAGCCCGACATCGAGGCGTTCGCGCTGGTAGACGGCGCAATCGAGATTTTCGCCGTCGAAGCGGACCGGACGGCGGCCGAGGAAGGCGTCGGCAAGCGTTCCGCCGCTCGGCCGGTAGCGCTTGGCGTTGACCGGCGGCACCAGGCCGACCGCCTTCACCCGATAGGAGACGATCTCCACGGACTCGCCCGACGCCTTGTGGCCGAACATCACTTCGTGCTCCGCATCGAACGCGCTGCGCACGGCATCGACGTCCGCGGCATCGGCAAGCGCGCCGATCGGAACGGTCAGTTCGTACCCCTGCCCGGCATAACGAAGATCGAGGGCTCGCTCGATACGGATGCGGTCTGCAGGGAAGCTTTCCTCGGCAAGATCGGCAAGCCCCTGCGCTTCCATGCCGGCGAAAATCGCGTTGAGTTCGCTCGCCGAGGCGCCGTCGAGCGGTGTCAGCCGAGAACGCACATAGTCGTGCGTGACATCCGACATCACCAAGCCCATGGCGGAGAATACGCCGGCATGCAGCGGCACGACGAGGCCGGCCATGCCGAGTTCACGGGCTATGCGGGCGGCATGCAGGGGGCCGGCGCCGCCGAAGGGCAGCAGCATGAAGTCGCGCAGGTCGTGGCCGCGCATCGTCGAGATGGCCTTGATCGCCTCCTCCATCTTGACGTTGATGATCCGGACGATGCCTTCAGCCGCTTCGAGCACATCCATGCCGAGCGGGCCCGCCACATGGGTTTCCACGGCCTGGCGCGCCTTCTGTGCGTCGAGACGCATCTTGCCGCCGAGGAAGTTTTCTTCCGAGAGATAGCCGAGCAGCAGGTTGCAGTCGGTGATCGTCGGCTTGGTGCCGCCGCGGCTGTAGCAAGCAGGACCGGGTATAGCGCCGGCGCTTTCCGGCCCGACCTGGAGGACGCCGAAACGGTCGACTTCGGCGATCGTGCCGCCGCCGGCGCTGACCGTGTTGATATCCATCATCGGCATGGCGATGTCGCGGCCCTCGACCTTGCCGCGGTTGGCGATCACCGGCGTGCCGTTCTTGATCAACGCCACGTCGCAGGACGTCCCGCCCATGTCGAAGGTGACGATGTCGTGGTAGCCGGTCGAACGCGCCATCGCGACACTCGCCGTCACGCCGCCTGCGGGACCGGAAAGCACGGTAGTGACGCCCTTCTTCGCCGTCGCGTCGAAGGTCGCCATGCCCCCGTTCGACTGCATGATGTATTTCTGCGGCGTCTTCACGCCCGCCGCTTCCAGCCGGTCGGCAAGCCGCGCAATGTAGCGGGCGAGAACCGGCTGCAGGTAAGCATTGATCACCGTCGTGCTCAGCCGGTGATATTCGCGGATCTGCGGCACGATTTCGGACGAAAGCGAAACCTCGCAGCCCGGCAGTTCCTCGCGGATAATCTCACGGATCCGCTCCTCGTGGCGCGGATAGAGGAACGAGAAGAGCAGGCAGACGGCAACGGATTCGATGCCCTGGCCGCGGAGTTCGGCAAGCGTCTCGCGGAGTGCGGCTTCATCAAGCTCTGCAAGGACGCTGCCGTCGTGAACCACGCGCTCCGATACTTCGCCGGTCAGCGACGGAAGCACGATCGGCGCGGGCTTTTCATAGAGGATATCGAAGATCGCCGGCCCATGCGGACGCGCCTGTTCGCCGACTTCGTAGATACCGCGAAAACCTTTGGTCACCAGAAGCCCGGTCTTCGCCCCCTTGCCTTCCAGGAGCGCGTTCGTCCCTACCGTCGTGCCATGGCAGAAGTAGCTCACATCGTCCGGGCGCACGCCGCGCTCCAGGAGAATATCGATCCCGGACAGGATTGCCCGCGATGGGTCGTCCGGCGTCGACGGAACCTTGGAAATCGACGTTTCTCCCGTCGTTTCGTCGAGATAGACGAAGTCCGAAAACGTCCCGCCGGTGTCGACGGTCACGCGATAGCCTCCCATGCGGCAGCCTCCCTAGATGCGCTCCAAACGACCTGATATTCCGGCCGACCGGCGCTCTCCCTGACCGCACCGGATTTGATATAAGGCAAGCCTAGTGGCACGAAGATGGCCTGTCCAAGACCGTTGAAAGCGGCGAGCTATAAGTTTTTCGCTATGGCTGGATGATGTCACAGGGCGTCAGGAAGACGTCCCGAGGATCTCGAACCGCGGATCGACGATGATCGCGTAAGGGGCCGAGGCGCGACAGATGTGACGGACCACGTCCTTGAGGAACGGCCCGATGAGTTCGTCTTCCAGAAGCGAGCGCTCCTCGCGCCGGCTCACCATGTAGAGCGTGCGGCTCGGCACGGGACGCTCGATCCTGCGGATGGCGAAGATGCCGCGACTGACGCCGTCGGCGACGCTGCCATAGGGCAGAAGGCTGGCGCCGCCTTCGGCAATGCGCGCCCGGATCGCCGGCACCGACTGCATGTCCGAAACGATACGCGGTTCGAGCGAGAGGCGCTGGGCCATGCGGCGGACAAGCGTAACGATGCCACGCTCGCCGGCGAAGAAGAGCTCTTCTTTAAGAGCGTCGGCAAAGCTGATGGAGCTGTCGTCCGACGCATTGGCCCGCGCCGTCACGAACAGCAGCTCGTCCTCGATCACTGCCTCCCGCACCAGCCCTGGACGTCCCTCGACGTCGTAGGCGAAAGCGAGGTCGATCTCCTTGCGCTCGAGCGCGGCGATCAGCGCGAAGCTAAGCTCTTCTACCAGTTTCAACGATGTCGCCGGCAGCTTCGTCCCCGCCGCAATCAACACGTCGGCGCCGACAAGGCGCATATGGCTCGGGACGAGGCCGATGACGAAGGGCCGCGGAGCCGGGCTGCCGGCGGCGGAGCGAACGTCATCGAGCGTCCGCTCCAGGAATCGCTCGAGTTCGTTGTAGCGCTCGTACAACACCTCGCCGGCCTTCGTCGGCACCACGCCGCGCGAATGCCGCTCGAACAGGCTGACGCCGATCTCGCGTTCGAGGTCGCGAATCTGAATGCTGATCGCGGTCTGGGCAAGCTTGAGCTGGGCCGCCGCATGCGACATGCCGCCGGTTTTGACCACCATCGCGAAATAGCGCAACTGCCGAAGGTTTATGGCTCAACCTCCCCATGTCGACGTGGCAGGACGCTGCCGATCAGGCTGCCGTATGGCCCCATCCTCTCGGCAAGCCGCCCAATCATCCTGTCGAGAAAAGCGAGCAGCGCCGTCTCGTGAACGAAAGACACGGCATCCGACATGCGGTTGAGGAAGAGCGTGCGCTTGATGGACGGCTGGCGGATCGGACAGGCGACGATCAGCCCCTGCTGGATTTCCTCCGCCACCACCCCATAGGGCACCACGCTGGTGGCCGCTCCCCGCGCGACCAGCGTCTTGATCGCCGGCATCGACTGCACCTCGAAGGCGACGTTTACGGGAAGCTTTTGCCGGCCGGCGACGTCGTGGATCAATCGCCAGACGATATCGCGGTCGCTGACGAGCGCGAGGTCGGTGCGGATCGCCTCCTCGAAGGAGATGGATTCCCCGAGCACACGGGACCCGGCACCCGCGACGAACAGCAATTCCTCCTCGATCAGCGCCGTCGCGGCAAGCCCGGGACGGTTCTCGAACTCATAGGCAAGCGCAATATCGAGCTCGCCGCGCATGAGCGCGTCGATCAGGATGAAGCTCAACTCCTCGACGACGCGGAACGAAACGTCCGGGATCTCGTCGCGGGCGGCAAGGAGGAGTTCCGGGCCGATCAACGCCTGGATGCTGGGCGTAACGCCGAGATTGACAACCTCTCGCCTCGCCGCCCCATGCGCCATCACCTCCCGGCGCGCCTCCTCGACGGAACTGAGAATGGCAAGCGCATGCCGGTGCAAGACTTCCCCCGGCTCGGTCAGCGAAATCCCGCGCGAATGGCGAACCAGAAGCCGGACGCCGAGCGATTCTTCCAGATGCCTGATCTGCTGGCCGAGCGCCGTCTGCGCGACATTCATGCTCTGTGACGCCCGGGTGATATTCCCGGTCTCGACCACCTTCACGAAATAACGAAGCTGCCTGAGATTAATGGTCTCCTCCCAAATCCACGGCCCGCGGCGATTCTACCGTTCGCGGTGCCGAGCATGCAACGGCGTTCTAGGTTTCGACCTACGGCCACGACTGGTCAAGCTTGGTGCGGCGAAGCAGCGATGATTGCTTGGTCAGCGGTTTGGATGATTTCTACCATGATCTCCCACGCCAACGAGGAAGATGACTATGGCCACTGATCGCTGCGGCGGCCAGCGGGACCAGACGAAACTCTATCCTCGGCGCCGTCTTCGATGAAATTGCATTGGAGCGGGTGAGCTCGGGGCGTCGAGCTTGAGGCTCAGGTTCTCACGGGCCTCGCTGGAGCGCTACAGCGCCGCGCGTCTTGTCGCATGCGCAACGGACGCTGTAGCACTTTGAATTGCTGCATGTTTTGGTAAATCGGCTACGATTTAGGAGACATGCAGTAGAACCAGGCGACGCCGACCTCGGCGCCGCGGTGGCTGGGGACTATGCAGAGTTTCCGGGCCTTAACGCCCGGAGTCACGGTCGCGCCGGGCTTCAGGGCTTGGCTGGGGTGCCTAGGGGGCCGACGTACTGCTCCAACGGATTCAGTTCCAGGGGCGTCCTGAATTGGGCATGGCAGCTCTCGCATTGAGCCTCGAGGTCTTCCACGATCGGCAGCGCATTTGCACGCTTTTCCAGCGACGCCTTGAACATGGTCTCCGACGCCTGCTTGGCCATTGCGTTGAAAGTCTCCCAATCTTCCCACACAGTCGGCAGTGCAAGGCTGGCGCCCGCCGGATCGGCGGCTTCGGCCTCCGGCGTCCATGGATTGGGCTTGGCGCGGTAGAGGTTGGGAAACGCCGTCATCATTGCGCCCATTGCCTCGAGTCGAGCCTTGAACTCAACCCCGTCCCATTCAAGATAACCGTCGAGCATCTCATGCAGCACGTCGTTGTTGGTGCCAATGGCGTCCATCAGCTCCCTTCTTGCGGTCAAGGCATCACCGGTTGGGGTCAGCGCTACCATGTCAGGGGTGGGAACGGTGGCATCCTGCGCTAGAGTCCCGCCGAGGCCCACTGCCAGAGCCGCAACAACGGTCGTAACCAGAACAGATTTCCTCATCATACACCTCCTGCATCATCTGATGACGAGGATGATGGCGAAGTACCCCTTGGGCCTCCTCCCCCCATCTCCGGCATTTTTCTAGAGCAGGTTTGTCGGGCATGTAAAATGTTCAAAAGTTTCGGAAACCGTACAAAAAGTTATACCAAGACACATTGATCAGAACCTTTGAGCCCAGCAGCGTAAGCCGAGGGACAATATGCGCCGGGATTGATCGACCAATCTGGTCCAGGAATCCCAGCATTGATCGACAATTCCATCGTGAAGTAAAGATGCGGTTCGACAGCCAGTTATCGGCATGAACTGCCAGACATTCTCCCGCGCATTGAGCAGAGCGCGACAGTCGACGATGCGGCGGTCGAGGAGTTTCTGGCGGCGGCAGTTTGGGAAATCCCGGTCGGGAACTTCACCGGCTCGTAGGCATCGACGCGACGCGGAGGGATGCCGTGAAGCGCTGGCTTGCCGAGCGGCTGACAGCGGGATTTGAGATCTTCCCGGCTCTGGCGCTCTATCACGTCCATCCCGGCACCGGCCGCTCGGGCCGAAACGACAATCCTTAGGTTTTCCAAAAGATTTCTAGTTTTCTATAGAAAACCGCCCCGTAACCATTTGATTTTGCGAGAAATTGGTGGGCCCGGAGGGACTCGAACCCCCAACCAAGCGGTTATGAGCCGCCGGCTCTAACCATTGAGCTACAGGCCCTTGCCGGTCATCTGCCGGTTGACCGCGAACCAATGGTAATTCGCGGGTCGCAATGGCTCTAGCGGAAAACCTTTTTGACGACAAGCCATTGCCGCAATGCCTACACAATCGATAAGCAAGAGTTCGGCATAAAACAACCGGAGAGAAATAACCATGATTTCTACACGCATCGCCCGCACGGTTCATGTCGCTGCCATGGCCGCTGCCTTTGCCGGCGCTTTTGCGGCTGCCGCTGTGGCGGACGATAGCAATGGCAACAAGAGCGGCAACGCGCGCCCTGAAGGTGTGCGGGGCCGGCAGGCGCTGATTAAGGTCTCCGGTGAGGGCCGCGCAACCGCAGCGCCAGACATGGCGATCGTCCAATTGAGCGTCGTCAAGGACGCGAAGACCGCGCGCGAGGCGCTCGATGCCAACAACAAAGCGATGGCGGAGGTACTCTCGGCACTCAAGCAAGGCGGCATTGCCGAGCGCGACCTGCAGACCAGCGGCTTCGCCATCAACCCGCAATACAACTACCCGCAGGGCAACGACGGCACCAACCGGCCGCCGGAACTCGTCGGCTATCAGGTCGTCAACGGCGTAACCGTGCGCGTGCGCGATCTGAGCAAGCTCGGCGAGGTCCTCGACAAATCCGTGTCCCTCGGCATCAACCAGGGTGGCGGCATCGAATTCACCAAGGACAAGCCCGACGAGGTGATCACCGAGGCCCGCAAAGCCGCAGTGTCCGACGCGATCGTCAAGGCGAAGGTGCTGGCGGAGGCAGCCGGCGTCTCGCTCGGTCGACTGATCGAGATTTCGGAACAGGCTTCCCGCCCGGAACCGGTTCCGATGGTGCGCAGCATGGCCAAGGAATTCGCCGCCGATGCCGTTCCGATCGCGACCGGCGAAAACGCCTACAACGTCACCGTCAACGTGACCTTCGCCATCGAGCAGTGATGCGCGTGGCTGCTGCCTGTTTCCCTAAATCAGCGCCGATCTTGGGATAAGAACATGCAGCAGCTCAAAGTATCGCCGCGACCTGTGCGCGTCTGATAATACGGGCGGCGCTGTAGGCGGAGCGTTCCGCCCGAACCTCAAAGCGATACTTCGCGAAAAGTAACAGACAAAGCCCCGGCGAATTGCATCGCGAGGGGCTTTTCGAATCAAAAGCCCCTCACGGTTTCCCGTGAGGGGCGCATGTCCGTCGGCCGGGGGAGACGAGACGGAAAAACCGGCAGCTTACCAGCGGCCAATCACCGGGCATCCGCGCACATTGGCGAAGATGATCGCCTGGCGGTCACCATGACGGCGGCCCTCGACGATGACCTGGCGCCGCGCGACATTGGCGACATGGGCCCGGCGCAGACCGCGATCACGGGCCTTTTCGACGGCAAGCCACGGGTCGCAACGGCCGCGGCGCTCACCGTCCCAGCGGGGGCGATCCCGGCGCCAGTCGCGATCGTAGTCACGGTATTGGACGCTCTGCGGCGAGCCGAACTCGAATATCACCGATTCAGCGGAAGCCGTGGTGGCTGCACCGGCAAGACCGGTCAGCCCGATGACGGCAGCAACCGCGGCATTGATGAGGAATTTTTTCATGACTTTCTCCGGTATAGCGAAGGGTTCAAAACTGGCGATTACCGCTCTCGACGATTGAGCCAACCATAGTCCGAATAAACTGAACGCTACCGGAACCCTCCGTTCATGCAGTGTTCAGGTTGATGAATCCCGCATGGACGGAACGGCAAGCAAAGCGATTCGTTCCCTTCCGACCGCGCCGCATTCCTCCGCCCCGGATCCGATCCAAGGAGAAAAACACCTACCGCATGTCTCCTTGAACCTATCTCGATCAAGGAGAAAGACATGCAGCAATTCAAAGCGTTACAGCGACCTTTGCGCGTCCGATAAGGCGCGTGGCGCTGCAGACATCCGGCATGTTAGGGGGAGAGGCGGCTCAACCTTCCAGTTCGCGCTCGAAGATACGGAGATTGCGATAGTGGCTGAGGCGCGTGATAGCGCCATCCTCGATTTCGAAGATGAAAACGCTCGGAATCGCGTAGCTCTGGCCCGAAGCCGTTGGAAAGCCCGACATGGTCTTGCGATAGGTGCCGCGCGCAGTCATGTCGGCGGCGACCCGCTGCCCGAACGCATCATGCATCAGCACGATATCGCTGAACGTCTCATCGAAATGGTGCAGATACGTCATGATCCAGGCCCTCAACGGACCGACGCCCACGGTTCGCTGGCCGGTCAGCGAATCAAGCGCGACGTCCTCATCGACGAGCCGGGAAAGCGCGTCGAAATCGCGACTGTTGACGGCCTCGATGAAACGGCTGGCGATGGTCTGGGCGTCTTTCATCGTCCGTTCCCGGAGCTGTGATCCCTCAACTCTACCGCAGAATGGTCGGCCGGAGCAGAACTCAATTGAGCGCCGATCACGCGCCAAGGTGCAACACGATTTCGCGTCGGTGCGGGCGATCGCGATGCTCGAACAGATAGATCCCCTGCCAGGTGCCGAGCATCAGGCGCCCACCGCTGACCGGGATGCCTATCGAGACCTGATTGAGTGCCGCCTTGATATGCGCCGGCATATCGTCCGGTCCCTCCTGGGTGTGCGCAATCCAGCGCATGGAAGAATCGGAGGATGGCGGCACCAGGCGACCGAAGAACTCATTGAGATCGCGTTTCACATCCGGGTCGGCGTTTTCCTGGATGAGCAGGGATGCAGAGGTATGACAGACGAACACGGTGAGAAGCCCCTCCGCGACGCCTGATTGCCGCACGAAATCGGCGGCCGCATCGGTGAACTCGTAGAGTCCCTGTCCACGGGTTGCGATGGTGATAACGGTCTGCGGCATTGCGGCCCTTCTCGTTTGCTACAGCGTCCTTGAATGAATCAATTTAGAAAAAATATCCAACAGGTCAAAATCCGGGACAGCCCACGCGGGAACGAAGAGAGCGCGAGGGCCGCGTCTTGCCAGGTAGAGCGGCACGGCCCCCCTGCCCGCTATAGCTCCAGAAACGGCTCGAAGCCTCCATAAATCATCCGCTTGCCATCGAAGATGGACTTCCACTCATCTCCCTGAAGCCGCGGATCGGCCATGACCTTGGCGACGATCGCATCACGATCCTGGCGCGACCGGTAGACGACCCAGGAGAAGACCACCGTCTCGTCCTCTTTCGCCTGCACGGCGCGTGGAAAGGACGTCAATTCTCCATAGGGCACGTCGTCGGCCAGGCACTCGACGTAGTTGAGCGCACCGTGTTCCTTCCAGACCTCGCCCGCCCGGCGTGCGAGCGCCTTGTAGTCCTCGACCTTCTCCTTGGGCACCGCGACGAGAAAACCATCAACATAGGCCATGTTCATCTCCTCCTATTTGGCTGGACAGGCAAAGGACGATCGAAGCGGAAAGGTTCCGACAGCGGATGATTATTTTTTGTCATTGCTCCACTCGCCAAAGAGGAGGCCGCTTTCGCTGACTTGTGTGGGTGAAGACGCAGAACGCGTCGATTGATTGTCGGAACGTCCCTCCGTCATTCGTCTTAATGCTGTAACGACAAACAAGGGAGAATCGCCATGCAGAAGATCACGCCGTTCCTCTGGTTCGACAACCAACTGGAAGATGCCATCGAATTCTACACCTCCATTTTCCGCGACGCCCGCGTCAGGGACATCAAGCGCGGACCGGACGGTAAGGCCTTCACCGCGACCTTCGAGCTCGAGGGCCTGCAGTTCATGGGATTGAACGGCGGACCGCATTTCAAGTTCACCGAGGCTATTTCATTTTTCGTCCGGTGCAGCGACCAGGCGGAGGTCGACTACTATTGGGACCGGTTGATCGAGGGCGGCACGCCGCAGCATTGCGGCTGGCTGAAGGATCGCTACGGCGTTGCCTGGCAGATCATTCCCGACGCGCTCATCCGCTATCTCAGCGACGCGGACAGCGCAAAGGCCGGCCGAGTGCAGCAGGCGATGATGGGCATGGTCAAGCTCGATGTAGCGGGGTTGGACGCCGCGGCAGCCGGCTAGATCTGGCTCACGAACCGCAGCCGCGCAGCTGCTGTGCGTAGAGCGTCGCCATGCCGGAGGCGCGTTTTGCGCCGGTCTGCGCCGTTTGGCTCCAGTTGCCGCGCGCGTACCCGCCGTGGCCATGGTAATAGGCGATGTAGAGCCTGTAAGGGTCGTTAAGCGCGATGCCGTTCTGCTGGTGGCTTTGATTGTGGTACCAGGCGATGAAGCGGACAGCGTCGGCGAAATCCGTCCGGCGTGCGGTCCAGCGTCCGGTTTCGGACTGATAACGCGCCCAGGTGCCGTCGAGCGCCTGCGAATATCCATAGGCGGAGGAGACGCGCGTCCACGGAATGAAGCCGAAGAGCTTTGTGCGCGGCGGCCTTGCGTTATGCTGGAAACCGGATTCCGTGTAGATCGTTGCCATCAGCACCGGAACGGGTACGCCATATTCGCGCTCCGCCGCATAGGCGGCCCGACGCCAATTGTTGAAAAGACCATCTCGCTGCTCGAAAACCGCGCAGGCGTTCCGGGTGTTTTTCGGCACCGTTCCGCAGCCGGCCAACAACAGGAGGACGACGACAAAAACGCAACGCATCGCGGAACCTCTCGTTTGCGAGAGATTGATAAAGCGTAAATCTTAAGGATCGGTTTTGAGGCGAAGTTGAATGAGCGCCAGAATGACAGTCGTCCTGCCGTTTCTCGCCATGCTTGCCAGCGTGATCTCGCCGGGGATGGCACGGGCCGCCAGCGCGCAGGACCTTTACGTGAGCGATGCGATCGTCACTGGGACCGGCGAGGAGAACCGGGAGATCGGATTTCGTGAATGCCTGGAGGAAGTCCTCGTCAAAGTCTCCGGCGACCAGCGTGTGCTGGCAGCCCCTGCGCTCGCTCCACTCATTGAACGCGCCGGCCGCTTCGTCGCGTCCTTTGCCTATCGCGATCGGCTGGAGGGTATCCCGATCCACGACGAACAGGGCACGCACGACCGGCCGCATAACTTGACCTGTCGCTACGACCCGGCAACGATAGACCGGCTACTTGGGTCGCTGGGAACCAGGCCCTGGCCGCAGCCGCGCCCGAGGATTGCAGTCTTTCTTGCCGTCCACGACCAGAAGAGCAGCTTCACGCTGACGAGTGACGGTGAAGAGAGCCCCTACATGGCCGAGTCGCTCTCCTCCGCGACCGTGCCTCTCGCGCTTGAAGCAAGGCTGCCGGACCAAAAAACGCGTGTCGCAGAAAAGCTCGACCTCGACGTGGTGTCGACCAAAACAACCGTGCAATTGGAGCAGTTGGCAAAGGAAGTCGGCGGCGATGTGGCGCTCGCCGGTAAGATTTCCTGGAGCGACGAGGCGCTCGGCTGGATTGCAGAGTGGCAACTGCATAGCGCCGGAAAGACGCACCGGTGGCAAGTCCGCGGCGTCAGCTTCGACGACGCCTTTCGCAATGCGATCCGCGGCGCGGCGCAAATCCTGTCGGGCAACGGCGCGCCTTGACGTCCGGGCATCGAAGCCGAGATCATCTCACTGTCTCATTGAAACAGTGAGATGATCCAATTCCCTGAAACGAGGCAACCTAGCCGAGCGTGCCGATCAGTTCACGATAGGCGGCTTCCGGAAATGCCTTCAACGTGCGGGTGCGCACATTGCCATTCATCCCAAGCGTCAACGCAAACCGTGCGGCAACCGCGTCGTCGGGCGCTTCGCAGATTGCGACCATGTCGTATTCGCCCATGGTCAGATAGAAGTCCTTGAAGGACCCGCCCATTTCGGCAAGTACCTTCCTGGCGGCATCCAGCCGCTTCGGAGACTCACGTACGTTCTTGATACCCAGCTCGGTCCAATTGAGAAGCACGACATAAGTGGTCATCTCACACCTCCCCACAGAGCATCCCGCTTCCGGATGAAAGCGAACAAAATGCCCTGGATTCAAAGGACTAGCGCCGATGATGCGTTCATCGCATGGGCGCTCTGGCTCGCGCCCGCGGTGCTGCCTCCCTGCATCGCGGGCTCGCTGCAAGCCGCGAAGTATAATCCTGCGGTCATGCGCGAACAAGCGCGCCCGGAACAGGGTGCGTGCGCAAAAAGGAATGATGGGGGCATAAAAAAGCCGGGCGCGAGGCCCGGCTTTTTCGACTTTATCCGTGTCGCTTAGCTATCAAGGAACGAGCGCAGCTTGCGCGAACGGCTCGGATGCTTGAGTTTCCTCAGCGCCTTCGCTTCGATCTGGCGAATACGTTCGCGGGTGACCGAGAACTGCTGGCCGACCTCTTCGAGCGTGTGGTCGGTGTTCATGCCGATGCCGAAGCGCATGCGCAGCACGCGCTCTTCGCGCGGTGTCAGTGAAGCGAGAACGCGGGTCGTCGTTTCACGCAGGTTCGCCTGGATGGCGGCGTCGATCGGCAGCAGCGCGTTCTTGTCCTCGATGAAATCGCCGAGGTGTGAATCTTCTTCGTCACCGACCGGCGTTTCGAGCGAGATCGGCTCCTTGGCGATCTTCAGCACCTTGCGCACCTTCTCGAGCGGCATGGCGAGCTTTTCGGCCAATTCCTCCGGCGTCGGCTCGCGGCCGATCTCGTGCAGCATCTGGCGCGAGGTACGGACGATCTTGTTGATCGTCTCGATCATGTGCACCGGAATGCGGATCGTGCGGGCCTGGTCGGCGATCGAACGGGTGATCGCCTGCCGGATCCACCAGGTGGCGTAGGTCGAGAACTTGTAGCCGCGGCGGTACTCGAACTTGTCGACCGCCTTCATCAGGCCGATGTTGCCTTCCTGAATGAGATCCAGGAACTGCAGGCCGCGGTTCGTGTACTTCTTGGCGATCGAGATGACGAGACGCAGGTTGGCCTCGACCATCTCCTTCTTGGCGATGCGCGCTTCGCGCTCGCCTTTCTGAACCATCGAGACGATGCGGCGGAACTCGGCGATGGAAATGCCGGTTTCGGTCGCAAGATTCTGGATCTCCTGGCGGATATCGCGGATCGTCTGGTTCTCGGCCTTGGCAAACTCCTTCCAGCCCTTGCCGGCGAGGTTGCTGATCGACTTCATCCAGTTCGGGTCGAGCTCGGCGCCCGAATACTGTTCGAGGAACGAGTCGCGCTTGACGCCGTAGGATTCGGCCAGCCGCAGCAGCCGGCCTTCGTTCTGCATCAGGCGCTTCGAAATGTCGTAAAGCTGCTCGACCAACGCATCGATGCGGTTCTGGTTGAGCGACAGCGACTTCACCGCCTTGATCAGTTCGTCCTTCAGCTCCTTGTAGCGGCGCTCCTGCGCCGGCGACAGCGTGCCGGTAGCGGCAAGGCGCGCTTCCACCTGCTGGTCCTGCAGCTTGCGGAGCTTCTTGTAGGTCTCGGCGATGATGTCGAGCGTTTCCATCACCTGCGGGCGCAGTTCCGCTTCCATTGCGGCGAGCGAGAGGTTCGATTCGTCATCGTCCTCTTCTTCTTCCTCGGGCGGCTGGCCATCGCCGCCGACATTGGTGATGTCGTCGTCATTGGCCGCAGCTGCGCGCGTCTTGCGCACCTTTTCCTTCTCTTCGGCCGCCTTGCGGTCAGCCTCGATCTTTTCCGGGCTCTGGAACTGCGGGGCAGCCTTCGCCTCGGGACCGGAATAGGTCGTTTCGAGATCGATGATCTCGCGCAGAAGCGTCTGGCCCTCGTTCAGTTCGTCGCGCCAGATGATTAGCGCCTGGAAGGTAAGCGGGCTCTCGCAGAGACCGGCAATCATCGTCTCGCGGCCGGCTTCGATGCGCTTGGCGATCGCAATTTCGCCTTCGCGGGAGAGAAGTTCGACCGATCCCATCTCGCGCAGGTACATGCGCACCGGATCGTCGGTGCGATCGGTCGGCTCCTTCTTCTTGCCGGTCGCAAGCGCGGTGCCGCTCGAGGTGGTGAGTTCACCGCCTTCTCCGTCACCGTCGTCGCTGCTGTCTTCGTCGTCGCCGCCAGCGGCCGCTTCCTCGGCTTCTTCATCCTCGATGACGTTGATGCCCATGTCCGAAAGCATGGCCATCGTGTCTTCGATCTGTTCGGAGGTGACTTCCTCGGACGGCAGGACCGAGTTCAGTTCGTCCATCGTCACATAGCCGCGCTTCTTGGCGGCCTTGATCATCTTCTTGACAGCGTCGTCGGAAAGGTCGAGAAGCGGGCCGTCCGGAGCGCCTTCGCGTTCAACGTCTGCTTCTTCGTTTTCTTTGACTTTAGTTGCCATTTATTCGTCGCTTTCCTTGTCGCAACCAGCGTGAGCCTGGTGCCAATGCCGCTTCGGGGTCCGGGCGCCGCGCACCCGCCACCGACTCATTTCCCCTGACGTAACGGGATGAAGTTTAATTCCTGATTAACCACGACAACGATCGCGGTCGAGTGGCAAGCTTCGCCAGTCCTGCCACTGAAACGTCTCAGGCATGATTTTCCTATCCGCCGTACCGTGTCGCCATTTCTGCTTGAAATGGTGATTCCCAGAATTTTTGATCCCGTCAAGCATTTCCGGTGAAAAACCGCGTAAATCGGCAAAAAACGCTTCTTCGCGGGTTTTTGCGCTGTTTATCAGCTTTCGCTCAAGATGTAGGGACGGTCCAAAAAAAGACAAGGGCGGCGCTGGTTTTCCAGGGCTGAAGTCGGGAAGCCGGCCGCAGGGGCGACCTGCGGGGGGCTAGCCACGAGATCGAGATCAGTCAACGCAAACGCGCGATCTCTACCAGTCCATCACGACCTTGCCGGAATTTCCGGACCGCATCGCCTCGAACCCCTCGCGGAAATCGTCGATGCCGATCCGGTGGGTGATGACCGGTGAAAGATCCAGTCCGCCCTGGACAAAGGCGATCATCTTGTACCAGGTCTCGAACATTTCGCGTCCGTAGATGCCCTTCAGGTTGAGCATCTTGAAGATGACCTTGTTCCAGTCGATCTCGAAGCCCGCCGGCGCGATGCCGAGAATGGCGATCTTGCCGCCATTGTTCATCTTGTCGATCATGTCGCGGAAAGCAGGCGCCGCGCCGGACATTTCGAGACCGACATCGAAACCCTCGGTCATGCCGATCGACCGCATCACGTCGGCGAGGTTTTCCTTGGACGCATCGACGACATAGTCGATGCCGACCTTGCGGGCGAGTTCGAGGCGCGTCGGGTTGATGTCGGTGATCACGACCTTGCGCGCGCCCGAGCGCTTGGCGACGAGCGCGCCCATGATGCCGATCGGTCCCGCTCCGGTGACGAGCACGTCCTCACCGACGAGGTCGAAGGAGAGCGCCGTATGCACGGCATTGCCGAAGGGATCGAAAATCGCGGCGATCTCATCCGGCACATCGTCCGGGATCGACACGACATTATATTCCGGAATGCAGACGAACTCGCCGAAGGAGCCCGGACGATTGACGCCGACGCCAAGCGTGTTGCGGCAGAGGTGACCCCTGCCCGCCCGGCAATTGCGGCACTTGCCGCAGACGATGTGGCCCTCGCCCGAAACGCGTTCGCCCACGTGATACTTGGTAACGGCGGAGCCGACTTCCGCGATCTCGCCCATGAACTCGTGGCCAACGACCATCGGCACGGGGATCGTCTTCTGCGCCCACTGGTCCCAGTTCCAGATGTGAACATCGGTGCCGCAGATCGCCGACTTCTTCACCCGGATCAAGACGTCGTTGGGACCGACTTCCGGCACCGGCACCCGCTCCATCCAGAGCCCGACTTCCGGCTTCGTCTTGACCAGCGCCTTCATCATGTTCGTCATTGCAAGATCCTCGCTCGCCCCTCAGCCTAACACTTCAAATCACGCCCAGTTCACGGCCGACCTCTTCGAAGACCGCTATCGCGCGCCGGACATCCTGTTCGCTGTGCGCGGCCGACATCTGCGTGCGGATGCGCGCCTGCCCCCGCGGCACCACCGGGAAGGAGAAGCCGATGACATAGACGCCCTTCTCGAGCATCCGCGCGGCCATCTCTTGCGCCAGCGCCGCGTCACCGAGCATGACGGGAATGATCGGATGCCCTTCGCCAGCAAGCATGAAACCAAGCTTCGACATTTCGGCGCGGAAGAGCGCGGCATTCGCATAAAGCCTTTCGCGCAGCTTGTCGCCGTTCTCGATCAAGTCGAAGACCTTCAGCGAAGCCGCGGCGATGACGGGCGCCAGCGTGTTAGAGAAAAGGTAGGGCCGCGAGCGCTGGCGCAGCCATTCGACGACTTCGGCCTTGGCGGAGGTGTAGCCGCCCGAGGCGCCGCCGAGCGCCTTGCCGAGCGTGCCGGTTATGATGTCGATCCGGCCCTCGACGCCGCAATGCTCGGCGGAGCCGCGGCCGTGCTTGCCGACGAAACCGATCGCATGGCTGTCGTCAACCATGACCATCGCGTCATATTTCTCGGCGAGATCGCACACACCCTGAAGGTTGGCGATGATGCCGTCCATCGAGAAGACACCGTCGGTGGCGATCAGCTTGAAGCGGCTGCCTTCGGCCTTCTTCAACTCCTCCTTGAGCGCTGCCATGTCGTTGTTGGCGTAGCGGAAGCGCTTCGCCTTGGAGAGCCGCACGCCGTCGATGATCGAAGCATGGTTCAACGCATCGGAGATGATCGCGTCATCCTCTCCAAGCAGAGTCTCGAACAGCCCTCCATTGGCGTCGAAGCAAGAGGAATAGAGGATGGTGTCCTCCATCCCAAGGAAGGAGGATATGCGCGCTTCGAGCTGCTTATGCTCTTCCTGCGTGCCGCAGATGAAGCGGACCGAGGCCATGCCGTATCCATAGCGATCGAGCGCCTTCTTGCCGGCCTCGGCAAGCTCTTGGCTATCCGCCAGACCGAGATAGTTGTTGGCGCAGAAGTTCAGCACGCGATCGCCGGACGCCACCTCGATCTCGCCCGCCTGCTTCGAAATGATGACTCGCTCGGCCTTGTAGAGGCCGGCCGTCTTCAGGCCTTCGAGTTCGGAACGAAGATGAGACAGAAAGGATGAGGTCATGGCTGGCCACTCGCTGTAAGAAGGATGCTTCGAACCTGGGTATCGCGCGTTCGCGCACCGCTAGACGACTAGCACGACGGGCCGTCTCTTGCAGCAATTTCCAGCGCCTCGGGGAGGCCGGAACGCACCGATCAATGAAAACGACAGGGGCTTTCGCGCTGGACGCGGCCCGCAGACACTTTCTGTCCCACGGCGCGCCTCAGGCGACATTTTCGTTCGCAAGGGCGGGTCGATCAGTGGTGAGGCACCGACTGCGGCCCTACCCGTCGAGGTAGCCGTCGATGACGGCCAGGAATGCCTCGCCGTAGCGCTCGCGCTTGCTCTCGCCGATACCGGGAATATCGAGTAGGTCATCGAAGTCGCGCGGACGCTGCTTGGCGAGCGCGATCAAGGTCGTGTCCGGGAAGACGACATAGGGCGGCACGTTCAATTCCTTGGCGATCGAGAACCGCTCGGCGCGCAGCCGTTCGAAAAGTTCGAGATCGGAGCCGGCAAGATCGGCTCTCTCGCGCTGCGCACCGCCCTTCGCCGTTCGGGCGGCCTTGCCCGAGGTCGGCCTGTCCTTGCGAAAGAATACCTGCCGCTCGCGCTTGAAGACGGCGCGGGCCTCCGGCTCGAGCTGAAGCGCGCCGAAGGCGGAATGATCGGTCCTGACGAGGCCGGCGGCGAGCAGTTGCCGGAATATCGACTGCCATGTTCGCGCCGGCAGATCCTTGCCGGCGCCGAAGACAGGCATATCGACATGACCGAACCGCTCTGTTTTCTCGTTGATCGTTCCCACAAGCACATCGACCAGGTGGCCGGCGCCGAAGCGCTCGCCCGTTCGGTAGACGGCGGCAAGTGCCTTGATCGCGGCTTCGGTACCGTCCCAGGTCTCGACCGGCTTCAGGCAGGTGTCGCAATGGCCGCAGCGGCCGGGATGCGCCTCGCCGAAATGCGCAAGGATCGCCTGCCGCCGGCAGCCCGCCGTCTCGCAGATCCCAAGCAGCGCATTGAGCTTCGCCCGCTCGACGCGCTTGATCTCCTCCGCGGCACCACCCTCGTCGATCATCCGCCGACGCTGGATGACATCGGCCATGCCATAGGCCATCCAGACTTCGGAGGGCAGCCCGTCGCGACCCGCGCGCCCGGTCTCCTGGTAATAGGCTTCGACCGAGCCTGGCAGATCGAGATGGGCGACGTAACGCACATCCGGCTTGTCGATTCCCATGCCGAAGGCGACCGTCGCGACGAGGCAAAGATCCTCCTCCTTCAGGAAGGCATCCTGATGGGCGTCTCGCAGGACGCGGTCCATGCCGGCATGATAGGGAAGTGCGCGCACGCCTTGCACGTTCAGCCATTCCGCCGTGTCCTCGACCTTGGCACGCGACAGGCAATAGACGATGCCGCTTGATCCCTTGAAGCGGGAGAGGAATCTGAGGAGCTGCTGGCGCGGCTGATCGCGCTCGACGATCTCATAGGCGATGTTCGGCCGGTCGAAGCTGGTCGTGAAGACCTTCGCTCCGCTGAGCGCCAGCCGCTCGATGATATCGTCGCGCGTGTGCGGATCCGCGGTAGCCGTGAGTGCTATGCGCGGCACTCCGGGAAAGCGCGACCGGAGACAATCCAGGCCGCGATATTCAGGCCGGAAATCATGGCCCCACTGCGAGACACAATGCGCCTCGTCGATCGCGAACAGCGCAATATCCATATCGCCGATCATCTCGGCGAAACCGTCGGTGACGGCGCGCTCCGGCGTGACATAGAGCAGGTCGAGCGCACCTGCCGAAAGTGCCCGGCGGACAGTGATCGCCTCGTCGCGCGTCAGAGACGAATTAAGCGCGGCGGCACGAATACCGAGTTGCTTCAGCGCCTCGACCTGGTCGCGCATCAAGGCGATCAGGGGCGAGACGACGATGCCGACCCCGTTTCGGCAAAGTGCGGGAATTTGAAAGCAGAGCGATTTGCCCGCCCCCGTCGGAAAGAGCACCACTGCATCGCCGCCCGCCACCACATGCTCCACGACGTCCAGCTGCTGACCGCGGAAGGCGGAATAGCCATAAACGCGTTTCAGAACATCAAGGGGGTCAGAGGCACCTTGCGCCCCGAAAAGGCGCGCGGCGGAAACATTGTCGTTGTGAGGCATGGAATCACTTTCGTCGGGCGGTCGAGTATGGGTTTCGGCCGGTGGGATGCAAATCACCCGCGTGGGGGAGAATAGAAAGCTCTACCGCGCGGCCGGACCCTTCACCCTTCCCGAAAGCACGCCAAATCCTTCGATGATGGCTTCCTGGTTCTCGAGCCGCGTTACTTCGAGCTGGACCTCCTGGAGCGTCCTGAGCAGCTGTGGCACGACCTCGAGGTCCCCCTCCTCGGTGGCGTGGGCCAGTTCACGCTCCAGTTCGCGCCGCTGCCAATGCAGCGCTTTGCTGCGCCTGTGGAGGGCGAGCGCCTGAAGGTAACCTTCGCGCGCATCCTCGGGCGCTGCGGCAACCGTAGCCGTCCACAGCCGCGCATAGCGGACCTGCTGGTCGAGTCCCGCGATCAGCGCACCGAAACCCTCCGCCTCCAATTGCTCGATGAGGATCTCGCGCGTCAAACGCGGTCCGTTTGACGCCGCCGCGTTCAGAACCACGGCCCAGCAGCGCTGCAGGTCGCGGTGGTCGAACTCGATCGTCGAGATCTCGTCATATTCGTCGAAGAGCAACTGCGGGTGGTTGACGATCGTGAGCGCCAACACACTTTCGCGCAGCAGCGGCACCGCCTGTTGGCCGCTGACGAGAGAAGAGCGCGCCAGGCGATCTGAGATGGCGGTCGGGCCGGCGGCAATATTCCTGGCGCCCGCGGCACCTCGGGCGCCGCCACCCTGGCGTCCGCCCCGCTCGAACGGCCGCCGTTCATTCCTGAACGGCGCACTTCCCTGCAGAAAGGCATTGAGGCGGTCGCGCATGTCCTGGCCATAATGGCGGCGCACGCTCTCGTCGGCGATGACGGACGTAACCTGCCTCAGCCGCGCCTCGAGTTCGGCGCGTTTTTCTGGCGTGTCGAATGCGCCGCCTTGGACCTCTCGCAGCCACACCATTTCAGCAAGCGAGCGGGCATTGGCGAGCACCTTGTCGAAGGGTTCGCGTCCGTCATGACGGACAAGATCGTCCGGGTCCTTTCCATCCGGCAGCATGGCAAAGCGGACCGATCGCCCGGGCTTCAGGTGGGGGAGCGCCAGATCGACGGCGCGGTTGGCGGCGCGGATACCCGCGCCGTCGCCATCGAAGCAGAGCACTGGCTGCGGCGTCATCTTCCAGAGAAGATCGAGCTGGTTTTCGGTGAGCGCGGTTCCGAGCGGCGCTACGGCATTCTCGATGCCGGCCTGATGGAGCGCGATCACGTCCATGTAGCCTTCGACGGCGATGATCGTGCCCGCCCCATCGGCACCCTGCGAAGCCCGCCGGGCGCGCGCGAAATTGAAGAGCACATTGCCCTTGTGGAAGAGCTCCGTCTCGTTCGAATTCAGATATTTTGCCGGCGCGTCGGGCGACATCGCGCGGCCGCCGAAGGCGATCACCTTCTCGCGCGCCGAAAGGATCGGAAACATGATGCGGTCGCGGAAACGGTCGTAGGAGACCGGCACGTCGGGTCCATGCACGACGAGGCCGCACGCTTCGATCTGCTCCTTGCCGACACCCTTGCCGGCGAGAAATTCCTTCAGCGCGTTGCGGCTGTCGGGCGCAAAGCCCAATCGGAACGTCTCGATCGTGCGCCCGGTCAGCCCCCGCTCGCGCAGGTAGGCCCGTGCCTTGGCACCATTCGCCGTCTGCAACTGATCCTGGAAGAACTGCGTCGCCATTTCCATGACGTCGAGCAGGCTGGTCCGTTCCTTCTCGCGCCGCTCGGCCTGCGGATCGGGTTGGGGCATGGCGACGCCGGCCATGTCGGCAATCTGCTGCACTGCTTCAGGGAAGCCCAGCCCTTCAAGGTCCGTCAGGAAGCGGAAGTGGTCGCCGGAAACACCGCAGCCGAAGCAATGATAGCGGCCCTTGCGGTCCTCGCAATGGAAGCTCGGCGACTTTTCGCCGTGAAAGGGGCAGCAGGCCCAATAGTCGCCGCGCGAAACATTGGACTTGCGCCGGTCCCAGGTGACACGCTTGCCGACCACGTCCGAAATCGGAACGCGATCGCGTATCTCGTCGAGGAAGGACTGTGAAAAGCGCATGGATAGCCGATACCCCTAGCGGGCCTGCCACACAAGCAGCGCGATCCGTGGTGCCCGCAATTCACAGGCAGATGCCGGGCGCCAAAGCTCAAAAATGAGGCCGGTCGGTGCGCCGGCGAGGAAGGCGACACGCCCGCTGCAAAGCGGGCGCAGGCTTATTTCAGCAGTTCCTTGACGAGACCGGAGGCCTTTGCGAAGTCCATCTGGCCCGGGTAGCGCTCCTTCAGCGCATTCATGCACTTGCCCATGTCGCGAAGGCCCTGGGCGCCGGTCTCCTCAATGATCGCGGCGCAGGCCTGCTTTACCTTGTCCTCGGAGAGCTGTTCGGGGAGGAAATGGTTGATGACGGCAATTTCCTGTCGCTCCTGCTCGGCGAGCTCGGGGCGGCCGCCCTCCTCATAAATGCGAGCGGATTCTTCGCGCTGTTTGATCATCTTGGCGAGGATCTGCATGATCTCGTCGTCGCCGACCGGATCCTTGCCCTGGCCGCGATTGGCAATGTCGCGGTCCTTGATCGCAGCCTGGATCAGCCGGACAGTCGACGTGCGCCGTGTCTCCTTGGCTTTGAGGGCTTCTTTCAATGCGTTCGCGAGTTGGTCGCGCATGTCCTTACTCCATGTCGAAACCGGCCCGCGGAGCTCATGCCCGCAACCGGTTCGATTACGTCGTTGTTGTCGTCGTCTTAAACCAGTGCGGCAGGTGCAATCAAACGGATTACGCAACCAGTTGAATTATAAGGAATTTTATTTCCCTGCAATTCATGGCGGCCGGTTGACCCGGCCAAGGCCTTTCGTTATTTTCCGGCACCTGCACGAACATCGGCATGAACCTTCTCTCGCGGGGTTTCCGCGCGCCATGCCGCATGCGATTTGAAATGGCGCTGAACCGACCGGCTTTCAAGCCTCGCTTTCCGCCGCAACGGGATAGGAACGATGACCGCGACACCCGCATGGACAACCCAGAAACCCACCGCCCTTCTCGTTCTGGCCGACGGCACGGTGATCGAAGGCAAGGGCATCGGCGCGACCGGCAAGGTTCAGGCCGAAGTCTGCTTCAACACGGCACTGACCGGATACCAGGAGATCCTGACCGACCCCTCCTACCTCGGCCAGATCGTCACCTTCACCTTCCCGCATATCGGCAACATCGGCACCAATGACGAGGATATCGAGGATCTGACACCCGCCGCCCGCCACGGCGCCGTCGGCGTCATTTTCAAGGCCGACATCACGGAGCCCTCCAACTACCGCGCCGCCAAACACCTCGACGCCTGGCTGAAGGCCCGCGGCGTGATCGGCCTTTGCGGCATCGACACGCGCGCGCTGACCGCCTGGATCCGCGAAAACGGCATGCCGAACGCTGTCATCGCTCACGACCCCGCCGGCGTCTTCGACATCGATGCGCTGAAGGCAGAAGCCAAGGCCTGGAGCGGTCTCGAGGGCCTCGACCTCGCCAAGGTCGCCACCTCCGGCCAGTCGTCCCGCTGGAACGAAAAGCCCTGGGTGTGGAACGAGGGCTATTCGAAGCTCGGGGAAACCGACGCCGCCTATCACGTTGTCGCCCTCGACTATGGCGTCAAGCGCAACATCCTGCGGCTGTTCGCCGGTCTCAACTGCCGGGTCACGGTCGTCCCCGCGCAGACCAGTGCAGAAGAAGTTCTGGCGCTGCGACCGGACGGCATCTTCCTTTCCAACGGTCCGGGCGATCCGGCGGCGACCGGCGAATACGCCGTTCCGGTGATCCAGGACCTCCTGAAGACCGAGGTTCCGGTCTTCGGCATCTGCCTCGGCCACCAGATGCTGGCGCTGGCGCTCGGCGCCAAGACCGAGAAGATGCACCAGGGCCACCACGGCGCCAACCATCCGGTCAAGGATCACACCACCGGCAAGGTCGAGATCGTCTCGATGAACCACGGCTTCGCGGTCGATTCGAAGTCGCTGCCGGAAGGCGTTGAAGAGACTCACATTTCGCTCTTCGACGGCACGAACTGTGGCCTGCGCGTCACCGGCAAGCCAGTCTTTTCGGTCCAGCACCATCCGGAGGCCTCGCCCGGCCCGCAGGACAGCCACTATCTCTTCCGCCGCTTCCTCAACCTCGTGCGCGAGAAGAGGGGCGAACCGGCGCTCGCCGAGCGCTGAGCCCGAGCCGCCAGCCGGTGCGATAAACAAAGAGAACCCTCCTACAGCGCCGCGCGTCTCATCAGACGCGCAAGGACGCTGTAACACTTTGAATTTCTGCGTGTCTTTCTCCTTAAAGCGAGGTCTATTTAAGGAGAAAGACACGCAGTAGCGCCTGCTCGGAGGGTTTTCTCATATGGGGAGCCTTGAAAACTCCCACGCTCGGCATTCGTAGCGTACAATGCGTCGCATGGTGCTGCAGAAAATCCGGGCGAAGTCGTCGCCTGATTGCGGCTTTCGCGAATGCCTTGTTAGGAACGGACAATGGCAAAGCCTCTTGTCTTTGGTGCCGATTACAGCGTCTACGTCAGAACCGTTCGCTTGACGCTGGAAGAAAAAGGCATCGGTTACGACCTCGTGTCAATTGACGTCTTTGCTGAAGGCGGCCCGCCTGGCGACTATCTTCAACGACATCCATTCGGCCGCATTCCCGCCTTCGAGCACGACGGCTTTCGGCTGTATGAAACAGGCGCGATAATTCGCTATATCGATGAGGCATTCGAGGGGCCGGACCTTCAGCCGGCGGATTTGCGACGGCGTGCGCGCGTCAACCAGATAATCAGCATGATGGATGCATATGCTTATCCCGTAATGGTCTGGGGCATTTACGTCGAGCGGGTATCAAAACCCGCGGAAGTCGGCTTTGCGGATGAGGCGCGCATCGCCGAAAATCTTCCCAAGGCAGCCACTTGCCTCAAGGCGATGACCGATCTCATGAAGGGTGCGCACTGGCTTACGGGCGACAGCCTGACGTTGGCCGATCTGCATGCCGCTTCGATCTTCGACTATTTTCTGATGGCTCCGGAAGGGCGCGCGCTGATCAAGGATCATCCCGATCTGGCATCGTGGTGGTCACGAATGGCAGGCAGGCAAAGCATGCGAGCCACAAAGCCCGCGACGTAATGCGGCGCCGAGTCCGGGCCCCTACAGCGCCGCGCGTCTCATCAGATCGAGGTCGATTTCAAGAGACATACGAGAGTCAGCCTTCGCCGAGGCGGGCGGCCAGGAAATCCACTGTTGCACGCACCGAAGGCAATTGGCCGCGCCGATGCGGCATCAGGATCGTCGTCGTCACCCTGCCGGCCGTCCATTCAGGCAGGATACGGACGAGGACGCCGCCAGCGACCTCCGCTGCACAGAGCTTGCGAGGCAAGGCGGTGATCCCGAGTCCGGAAAGCGCAGCTTCGCGCAGCACGTAGGATTCGTCCGCAAGGAAGCGCGGCCGCGGCCGGGCCTGCACCTGCGAGCCCCGAGGATCGGTCGCCACCCAGCCTTCCGACGAGAGCGACGTCAGAAGCCCGTCGTGGCTTTCGAGATCGCCCGGATGCGCCGGCGTGCCGCGCGCGCTGAGGTAGGCGGGAGCCGCGACGAACCAGACCGCTTCGGAACCGACACGCCTCTGGACGAGGCCGGAGTCCGGCAGCGACGCGAAATGATCGCGCACCGCGAGATCGAAGCCTTCCTGGACAATATCGACGAACCGGTCGGTCGCATGCACCATAAAGCGGATCTTCGGGTATGCGATCGCCAGCCGTGGCAACAGCGGCGCGAGCGAAAGCTGCGCCGTCGGAACGGATGCCGTGATTCTGACGGTGCCGCTCGGCTCTGCAAGCCTTCCCTTGACCACGCTCTCGGCTGCTTCCGCCTCAATGAGCATTGCCGCCGCATGACGATAGAAATCCTCCCCCGTCTCGGTCACCGCAAAGCGGCGCGAAGTGCGGTTGATGAGCCGAACGCCGAGCGCCTTTTCGAGCTCCGCCACACGCTTGCTGAGCGTCGATTTCGGCACGTTGAGCGCACGCGCAGCCGGGGCGAAGCCCCCGTGATCCGCGACGTGGACGAAGAACATGAAGTCATTGAGGTTTGCCATGAGCGAGAGCCACCGTCCGCATCCGTAGATGATAAGTCCACATTAAGCCATCTGGCAAACCTTCGTCCACAAATGCATCTCTTCCTCATCGTTAAGTCGAACCAAGAGGAAGACATCATGACTATCTACGAAGGTAAGAAGGCCGTCGTGATCGGCGGCACCCATGGCATGGGGCTGGCGACGGTCGCACGGTTGGTCGATGGCGGCGCCGAAGTGCTGCTGACGGGAAACAACGAAGACAACCTCGCAAAAGTCAAGGAGAGGTTCGGCACGCGCGTCCATGCCTTGCGCTCCGACATCGCCGATCTCAAAGACATTGCAGCTCTCGGCGCCGCGGTTGGCCAGAAGATGGGCGCGCTCGATCTTCTCCACATCAATGCCGGCATTTCGGAACTTGAGCCGTTCGATCAGGTGACGGAGGCATCCTACGACCGCCAGTTCGCGATCAACACCAAGGGCGCGTTCTTCACCGTTCAGCAACTGGCCCCGCTGATCCGCAAGGACGGCTCGATCGTCTTCACCTCCTCCGTCGCGGACGAGGGCGGATATCCGGGCATGAGCGTCTACAGCGCCACCAAGGCGGCGCTCGTATCGTTCGCCTCCGTGCTTGCGACCGAGCTCCTGCCGCGCGGCATCCGCGTCAACACCGTCTCCCCTGGCTTCATCGATACGCCGACCAAGGGCGCCGCCAGTCTCACCGACGCTGAACGCGCCAAGTTCAAGGCCCTCGGCGACACGGTCACGCCAATGAAGCGCAATGGTACGGCCGACGAGGTCGCGCGCGCCGTGCTGTTTCTCGCCTTCGAAGCAAGCTTCACCACCGGCGCGAAGCTCGCCGTCGATGGCGGCCTCGGCCAGAAGCTCGCAACCGCGTTCTGACGCGAAACGGAAAGGGAGAAGCATGAGCAGGATTTCGGTTCTCGGCCTCGGTGCCATGGGCGCAGCGCTGGCCGCAACCCTCATCAGGAAGGGCCATTCCGTAACCGTCTGGAACCGCACGCCCTCGCGTGCAGAGCCTCTTGCCGGCGCGGGAGCAAGGATCGCCACGAACCCCGCCGAGGCCGTCGCGGCAAGCGACCTCACGATCCTCTGCGTCGTCGACTATGCTGCCGCAGGCGCGGTGCTGGCTGAGGCGCAGGAGGCACTCCGCGGCCGCGATCTCGTCAATCTGACGAACGGCACGCCGCGCGAAGCGAAAAAGCTCGCCGCCTGGGCTGAGGAGAAAGGAGCGGCCTACCTCGACGGGGGCATCATGGCCATTCCGCCGATGATCGGCGAGACCGGCGCCTTGATCCTCTATAGCGGCTCGGACGCAGTCTTCGAACGGCACAAGCCATCGCTCGATGCCCTTGCCGAAAGCCGCCATCTCGGCGGCGACGCGGGCCTGGCTGCGCTTTATGACCTCGCCCTGCTCTCCGGCATGTACGGCCTCTTTTCGGGATTTCTGCATGCCGGCGCGCTGGTAGCAAGCAGCGGCCGCAGGGTCGGCGATTTCCTGCCGCTTCTCCAGCCCTGGCTCCAAGCGATGAGCGGCACCCTGCCCGACCTTGCCGGCAAGATCGACAGCGGCAAGCACAGCGACACCGTCGTCTCCAACCTCGCCATGCAGGCGACCGCACTCGAAAACATCGCGAGGGCGAGCACGGAGCAAGGCGTGGCCCCGGACTTCATCGAACCGATGCTTCGGCTCGCGGCCCTTCGGATCGCCGATGGTCACGGCAACGACGATATCTCGGGCGTGATCGAGACAATCCGGAGAAAAAAGTGAATCCGTTTCAGCGAATTAGCACCGTCGCCTGATGCGGATTGGCAAGGCGTTGAATCGCTTTGTGAGGCAACAAAAAGCCCGCCGGCATCGGCGGGCTCCTCACTTGCGGCAAAGGCCATTTTTATTTGCAGGCGCCGCAGAAGCGCTGGATGCGGCGGCAGGCCTCTTCGAGTAGCTCCTCGGAGGTCGCATAGGAGATGCGGAAGTTCGGGCCGAGACCGAAGGCCGAACCATGCACAACCGCGACGCCTTCGGCTTCGAGAAGTTCGGAGACGAAGTCCTCATCCGTCTCGATGACCTTGCCGGACGGCGCGGTCTTGCCGATAAGGCCGGCGCACGACGGATAAACGTAGAAGGCGCCTTCCGGCGTCGGGCAGGAAATGCCCTTGGCCTGGTTCAGCATCGAGACGACGAGATCGCGGCGGCCCTGGAAGATCTCCTTGTTGCGCGGGATGAAATCCTGCGGCCCGTTGAGTGCCTCGACCGCGGCCCACTGCGCGATGGAGGTGGCGCCCGAGGTCTGCTGGCCCTGGATCATGTCCATCGCCTTGATGAGCTGCAGCGGGCCTGCGGCATAGCCGATGCGCCAGCCGGTCATGGCATAGGCCTTGGAGACCCCGTTCATTGTCAGCGTGCGGTCGTAGAGGCCGGGCTCGACCTCCACCGGCGTGGCAAACTTGAAGTCGCCATAGGTCAGGTGCTCGTACATGTCATCGGTCAGTACCCAGACGTGCGGATGCTTCATCAGCACGTCCGTCAGCGCCTTCAGTTCGTCATGCGAATAGGCAGCACCTGAGGGGTTGGACGGCGAGTTGAAGACGAACCACTTGGTCTTCGCCGTGATCGCCTTTTCGAGGTCCTCGGGCCTCAGCTTGAAATTGTTTTCCTGCTGGGTCGCGACGAAGACCGGCGTGCCGCCGCACAGCGCCACCATCTCCGGATAGGAGACCCAGTAGGGTGCCGGTATCACGACTTCATCGCCGGCGTTCAGCGTCGCCATGAAAGCGTTGAAAAGAATCTGCTTTCCGCCGGTGCCGACGATCGTCTGCGCCGCGGTGTAGTCGAGATTGTTTTCGCGCTTGAACTTCTTCGCGATCGCTTCACGCAGCTCCGGAATGCCGGTAACGGGTGTGTACTTCGTCTCACCGCGGTTGATCGCGTCGATCGCGGCCTTCTTGATGTTGTCCGGCGTGTCGAAGTCCGGCTCCCCTGCACCGAGGCCGATGACGTCACGGCCCTTCGCTTTCAGCTCACGGGCTTTCTGCGAAACGGCGATGGTGGCGGAAGGCTTTACACGGGAAAGGGCATCGGCAAGGAAGGCCATGGTGTGAGGTCCTGATCGTTTCGAAACGGCGTGAAGCGCTACGGAACGGAAAGTCAGGCTCCATAGCGGTTAGGTCTATGTCGAAAGAAGCCCGCTCTTGCAAGCGCTCGAGCGGCGAAAACGGCGGCAAAGCCGCGCAAAATGCGTCACCATGACAAAGTTTCATGAATACCATCGAAGCGATCGATCGGTGACGCCATCGCGCTCCGGCATGCAACGGTCCTGACGCGTAAGATTTGGGGGGAGAGCCGGCGGCGGCGTGCATCCATGAAACAGGAGCACCACGCGACCCCTACTGCAGATTTTCTTCAAAAAAATCAGCGTGTTTCGCAGATTTCCGCAATGCCTTAATTTGGTCACAACAACTGTCGCGGAGCGCCGCAATTTAGTCCCGCAAGAGCCGATTTCCGGGCCTCTTCTACCATGACGTGAATGCATTCGCATCGTGGGGGTATGCAATGTTTCTCGATGACGAAATCGCCGCCACGCGCACTCGGCGCAACGAGGCGCGCTGGGGCTTCTATCTGGCGCTCGCCGCGCTTGCAGCCTGCATCGTGATGATCCTCGGCCTGTTGGCGCAGGCTTCGGCGCAAACAGCCGATGCCAGGCCACAACGGCTGGCGGGCTACGTCCGCCCGAACGACATGGGGACCGGCGCGCTGCTCTTTCCTTCGCGGGAACCGGGCTATTTCGTCGAGGCGCCGCGGCTGGCAACCGACGTCGAGATAAACGTCAACGGGCCCGTCATGCGAACCCGCGTCACGCAGCGCTTCGAAAACCCGAGCAAGGGATGGGTCGAGGGCACATATGTCTTTCCGCTACCGGAGGACTCCGCCGTCGACACGCTGAAGATGCAGATCGGCGACCGCTTCATCGAGGGAACGATCAAGCCACGCGCCGAGGCCAAGGAAATCTACGAACAGGCGAAGGCCGAGGGCAGGAAGGCCGCGCTTCTCGAGCAGCAGCGGCCGAACATCTTCACCAATCAGGTCGCCAATATCGGCCCAGGCGAAACCATCGTCGTGCAGATCGAGTATCAGAGCGGCGTTCGCCAGTCCAACGGGGTCTTTTCCTTCCGCTTCCCGATGGTCGTCGCGCCCCGCTACAATCCGCAGCCGGTCGTCAACACGGTCGATATCGATGGCCGCAGCGGCTACGCCGTAAGCGAGCCGGTTCCGGATCGGGAGAAGATCGAGGCGCCGGTACTCGATCCGAAGGAAAACGCCAAGGTCAATCCCGTAACCCTCACCGTGCACCTCAAGGCCGGTTTTCCGATCGCAAGCGTGACCTCCCCCTATCACGAGGTCGATACCGCATCGCTCGACGAACTCACCCGCCGGATCACGCTCAAAAACGGCAGCGTTCCGGCCGACAAGGATTTCGAACTGAGCTGGAAGGCGATCGACGGCAAGAGCCCCTATGCCGGGCTCTTCCGCGAGACGGTGGGCGGCAAGACCTACCTGCTTGCCTTCGTCACGCCGCCGTCCGCCGTCGAGGCCGGCAAGCCGGTCAGGCGCGAGGTTGTTTTCGTCATCGACAATTCCGGCTCGATGGCCGGGCCATCGATGGAACAGGCCAAAGAGAGCCTCGCGCTGGCGATCTCGCGACTGGGCGACGATGACCGCTTCAACGTCATCCGCTTCGACGACACGATGACAGTGCACTTTCCCGAGCTCGTCGCCGCCACGCCTGACAAGCGCGAGGACGCCATCGCCTTCGTGCGCGCGCTCACGGCCGACGGCGGCACCGAAATGTTGCCGGCGCTGGAAGCGGCACTTCGCACCCAGGGAGCGGTGGAACCGGGCGCCCTGCGCCAGGTGATTTTCCTCACCGACGGCGCGATCGGCAACGAGAGCCAGCTCTTCGACGAGATCCGCAACAACCGCGGCGATGCCCGCGTCTTTACCGTCGGTATCGGTTCCGCTCCCAACAGCCATTTCATGACCAAGGCCGCCGAATATGGCCGCGGCACCTTCACCCTGATCGGCTCCGAGCGCGAGATCGCCACCCGCATGGTCGAGCTTTTCGAGAAACTCGAAAATCCGGCCATGACGGAAATTTCGGCGACGTTCGACGGTGTCGCCCCGGCAGACATCACGCCCGACCCGATGCCAGACCTTTACCGCGGCGAGCCGGTGGTGCTGACGGCGGAACTCAGCGGCGCGGCGCCTGAAGGCAAACTCAGGATCGTCGGCAAGGCGGGGGATCAGCCCTGGCGGGTCGAGATGGACATCTCCAAGGCGGCGGCTGGCGATGGTATCGCCAAGCTCTGGGCGCGCCGGAAGATCGACGATCTCGAGGCGAGCGCCGCGGCAATCGCAAACGCGGACGAACTCGACCGGAAAATCGAGGCCGTCGCACTCGCGCATCATCTCGTCTCGCGCGTCACCAGCCTTGTCGCCGTTGACGTCACCCCTTCCCGCCCGGCCGGAGAACCGCTCGCCGGCGCCAAGGTACCGTTGAACCTTCCGGAAGGATGGGATTTCGGCAAGGTTTTTGGCGAGAACCCGGCCGAGCCCGGCAGGATCGATGAGCGTGAGGCGGAGGCGGGCAACCGGAGCGAACGCGCCATACTGATCGCGGATCGGATGGCCGCAGCGCCGACGGCGCGCGCCGCAAGCCTGATCGCCGAGGCGACCAACCAGGTGAACCTGCCGCAGACGGCAACCGAGGCTGACAGGCAGATTCTGATCGGCCTGATGCTGCTTGCCATCGCGCTCCTGGCAGGCACAACCTTCGCTTTCTGGCGGCAGCAGATCGCCGCGTTCGTTGTCGCAAGGGTGCACCGCGATGGCTGACGAAGACGACCTGCCCAGCCAGCGTGCGGGTTTCCTTGCCAGACTGTCGGCGGTCGAAACGATCGTCGTGGCGATCATCGCGCTCATTGCTCTTGCCGGCCTGCTGCTGATCGGCAAGGGCTTCTACATGAAGGCCAAGGCCGAGCTTTCGCAGGTCCTGTTGCGAAATACTTTCGAAGAACAGCTTCGCGGCGCTGCCGACGGCAGGCCCTGGCCTTGGGCGGATTTCGAGACCGAAGCGGAAATCTCCGCGCCTCGCATCAATCGTTCGGCAATCGTGCTTGCCGGAGCAAGCGGCGAGGCTCTTGCCTTTGGCCCCGCCTGGCTCGCCAACACGCCGCTCCCAGGCGATGAAGGAACATCGGTGATCGCCGCCCATCGCGACACGCATTTCCGCTGGCTGAAGGACGTGAACCCCGGTGACCTGCTGGTACTGACGAGAAAGGACGGCCGCCGTTTCATTTTCCGTGCCGGTGAAGGCCGTGTCGCCCGCTGGGACGAAAGCGGCATCAACGCGTCCGCCAGTGGACACCATCTTGCACTCGCTACCTGCTGGCCCTTCGACGCCGTCAAACAGGGGCCGATGCGCTACATCGTCAATGCCGAACTCGTCGGCGAGCAACGCCCGGTGCCACTGACCACCGGCTCAATCCGCCGATAAAGCGGTTTTGATCCGATTTGACTTGAACGGCGCCTGCCTGCGCCCCAGCTTACGTTAATCGAAGGCGCAATCCGGAGAATGGCATGCAGCGCTCGCTCCTTGGGGCAGGTCTGACGAACATCCCGCCCCTGTTGACGCGGTCCGCGGCCGCTCTCCTATCCGGTTTTCTGTGCCTCCTCGCCCCGCAGGCAGCGACCGCACAAGGAGCGCAGGAATTTTCAACCCAGACCGGCACGGTCCGTGTCGAAACGCTCGCGACCGGGCTCCGCCATCCCTGGGCCGTCGAGGCGATGCCGGACGGCGGCCTCATCGTCACCGAGCGTGCGGGGCGGTTACGCATTCTGCGCGACGGCGAACTGTCCGCCCCGATCGAAGGCGTGCCCGATGTGGCCGCTCGCGGACAGGGCGGACTGCTCGATGTCGCCCTGGATCCGCAATTCGCCACTAACCGCGTGCTGTACCTGACCCATTCCGCCAGTGACGGCAACGGCTATGGCACGGTGCTTGTGCGAGCGACCCTCTCCGATGACCAACGGCGCTTGACCGATGTGAAGGAACTGTTCCGGATGAGCAAGTTCACCGGCAGGGGCCAGCATTTCGGCTCGCGCATCGCCATCGACAAGGACGGCAGCCTGTTCTTCGGCATAGGTGATCGCGGTCAAGGCGACCGCGCGCAGGACCCGCGCGACCATGCCGGCGCCATTTTGCACATCAGTCCCGACGGCAGCATTCCGGCGTCCAATCCCTATCGCGGCGGCACCGAGGGCCGCGCCGAGATCTGGTCGAAAGGACATCGCAATCCGCAAGGCATTACCTTCGACCAGGGCGACGGCAAGCTCCTGACAGTCGAACACGGCGCGCGTGGCGGCGATGAGGTGAACAACCCGCAGCCTGGCAAGAACTACGGCTGGCCGGTGATCACCTATGGCAAGGATTACTCCGGCGCGGAGATTGGCGAAGGCACGGCCAAGGAGGGGTTCGAACAGCCGCTCTATTATTGGGATCCGTCTATCGCACCCGGCGCACTTGCGGTCTACCGCGGCAGCATGTTTCCAGAATGGGATGGCGACCTCCTGGTCGCGGCGCTGAAATACCAGCTGCTCGCTCGCCTGGAGAGAGACGAAAGCGGCGCGATCACCTCCGAGGAACGACTGTTCGACGGCGAGTTCGGTCGGATTCGGGACGTGGTCGTGGCGCCGGACGGCGCGCTGCTGATGGTGACCGATGAAGACAACGGCGCCGTTCTCCGGGTCTCCAAGGCTCCGACGCAATAGCGGGGTTCAGAGCAGTTCCGTCTGGAATCGTGTCGTTCAAAGCGCTTGAAGCGACGCCCGCACCTCCTTGCGAAACATGAACTTGAGCCCCGACCAGACCGGGTCGACAGCGCAGACCTTCACATCGACGAGGTCGAGCGGCAGAAATATCTCGCGCAAGGCATTCTCAGTCAGGGTTGTCAAAACACCCGAAGCCCGTTTCGGCCACGAGACCCAGAGCATTCCGTCCGCCTTCAACCACGCCCCGAGCGCCTTGGCCTGGCTTTCAAGCGTGGTCCGGTCTGCTTCGAAGACATGGATGTAATCGTAGCAGCGTGAGGCGATCCGGCCGATCGAGGTGTCGGTGCGCGCGAAACCGGGAAAGCCGGCAATTTCAGAAAGCCTGGCGGGAACGGCGAGCAGCAGGGCGGCCTGCCCGTCGCGCAGGCCGAGCTTTTTTGTCAGTGGCGTTCCGGAATAGCCGGTGTCGCTCATCGGGTCGCGTCGCGGCCGTCGAAATGGTCACAGTGCATCGCTTGCCTCCCTATTGCGGCGGTGGAGGATGAGGGTTGCCCGGCAAAAACGCAACTGATAGAGCGACTATGCAATCACCGGAGCATGGCTTTGGATTGCCTCGCTTCAACGTCGTGATCCGGGAGCACAGCCGTGACTCGCCTCCAAGCCAATCTTTTCCTGCTGTTTTCCGGCGCGATCTGGGGCGCCGGTTTCGTCGCCCAATCGACGGCGATGGAGGCAATCGGTCCGCTGTGGTTCATTGGCCTGCGTTTTGCGATCGCAACGATCGTCGCACTGCCGCTGGCGGTCGTTGAAGGAAGGCTCGCCAAGACGCCGCTTCCGCAAAAGTCGATCCGCAACTTCACTATCATCGGACTGGCGCTCTTCGGCGGCGCAGTGACGCAGCAGTTCGGACTTCTGACGACGAGCGTCACCAATTCGGGCTTTCTGACCGGGCTCTACGTCGTCTTCGTGCCTATACTGACCGTCGTCTTCCTGCGCCGCAAGCCGCATTGGGTCATCTGGCCGGGCGCCCTGCTTGCTACCTTCGGCATCTTCCTCTTGAGTGGTGGCGCACTTTCGAGCCTGACCGGCGGGGACCTTCTGACGATCGTGTGCGCGCTCTTCTGGGCGATCCAGATGCTGCTCGTCGGCATCTTCGCCTCCGAGACCGGTCGTCCGATGCTGTTGTCGATGGTGCAATTTGCCGTCTGCGCCGTTCTCGGTTGCCTGCTCGCGGCCTTCAACGAACCCTTGAGCCTCGGGGTGATCAGGGACGCCCTGCCACAGATTCTCTACGCCGGAATTTTTTCGAGCGGCGTCGCCTTCATCTGCCAGGTTGTCGGCCAGCGCTACACCACGGCACCACAGGCGGCGATCTTCCTGTCAAGCGAAGCCCTGTTCGCCGCCCTGTTCGGGGTGCTGCTGCTTGGCGAAGTCATCACCCCGATCGGCTATCTCGGCTGCGCCGTCATTTTCGCGGCGATGCTGGCGGTCGAACTCATTCCGGAGCTGGCAAGAAGGCGCGAGGCGGAAGCAGCCGCTTGATTCGATACAGCTACAGCTCCGCGTGTCCAATCAGACGCACAAAGGTCGCCGTAGGACTGTGAATTTCTGCACCTCAGGCAAGCTGAACTTACGGTATTACTTATTACTGTCCAAAAGCGCCGATTTTGCTTCGAAATGAGACGACGTGACGCCGCCGCGCGCAAACCCGGCAGTATTCCTGCAGTTTTTCTGCAAAGTTTGGCAGCCGGACTTTGCCGCATGCGGAACGTGAAACATATCAGGCGCTTGCGATTTTTCGAACGAATCTGCACAAAGTCGCGGCATGATCGAGAGCGACAAAATATGGCGCAAACAGTCCAGTCTTGCCGCAGCTGCGTTCAAAAAGCTGTGATTTCAACAGCTTGCAACGCATTCTGAATACCCGGCGCCGGAGCCGCAACTGACCGGTTTTTGAGCAATGAGAAGCGGCAATACCTCGTCAGAAAAGTTTTGCTTGCCAATTCAAAATAAACCCATCACTCTTACTGTGTTCGGGCAATCTGCGAACACGGGAAGATCTTGAAAATAAGCGGGCCGGAGACGCAAGCCACTCCGGGCGGCCAGACCGGGGGGAGGCTTGTTTTCCCTTCCGTCTATGGCTGGTTGCGATAACAGGACCCTTTCCTCAAATGTCGAGAACTGCCTGCCCCCACGCCCATTTTGGGCAAAACTGCAATGCTGCCCGCGCCGTCAAGCGGGTGGAGAGAAAAGGACCTGACGCATGGCCGAAACTGGCACTGTAAAATTCTTCAACACTGACAAGGGCTTTGGTTTCATCAAGCCTGACAACGGTGGTGCGGACATCTTCGTACATATTTCTGCCGTGCAGGCTTCGGGCCTGAGCGGCCTTACGGAAAACCAGAAGGTAAGTTTCGACACTGAACCCGATCGCCGCGGCAAAGGCCCGAAGGCGGTCAACCTGCAGATCGCCGGCTGATACGGCCTCTGCTGATAGATTATAAGTTGCAGCCCGGCATATTTGCCGGGTTTTTTCATTCAGGCTCCGTTCAGTTTGGGCGCCATAAAGTCCATTTATGATGAAGACCGGAACTGATTCCGGCCCCATGCATAGGATTGAAGCCCATGAACAAGTTCATCAAAGCCGCTGTTCTCTCGGTTGCCGCAGTCACCATGATTCTCCCGACCTTCGGCGCCGCCCAAGCAGGAGGCCACCATCACGACGATGCGTGGGCGGCGGGTGCAGTGGGCCTCGTCGCGGGCACGCTCATCGGTGGCGCGATCGCCTCGCAGCCGCGCTACTACAGCGAGCCAGTCTATAGCGAGCCGGTCTATGTCGATCCGGAACCCGAATATTATGAGTCGCGCCCGGTCTATCAGCCGCGCCCGGTTTACCAGGCTCGCCCGGTCTATCGCCGGGTCGCCGTGGAGAGCTACGGCCTCGAACCCTGGACGCCGGCCTGGTACCGCTACTGCTCGCAGCGCTACCGTTCGTTCGATCCGGACAGCGGCACTTTCGTCGGCTATGACGGCCGCAGCCATTTCTGCACGGCCGGCTGACCGAACCGCAATACGCTGAACAAAAGGCACATGCCCCGCGCGGAGCATGTGCCTTTTGATTCTCTCCGTAATACGTAGCGACCTTGCTTCCGTCAGTCGGCGAAGGAACCACGCTGCGATGTCAGAGACCCCTGAGATAGGGATTGCTGCGGCGTTCCTCACCGATCTGTCCGCCCGGGCCGTGCCCGCAGATGAATCCGACATGATCGCCAAGCGGCAGGATCTTGTCGCGAATCGAGGCCAGCAGTTGCTGGTGATTGCCGCCGGGCAAGTCGGTGCGCCCGATCGAACCGTGGAACAGCACGTCACCGACATGGACGAAATTCTGCTTCCTGTTGAAATAGACCACGTGGCCTGGCGCATGGCCCGGGCAATGCAGGACCTCGAAAACATGGTCGCCGAAGGAAACGGTATCGCCGTCTTCAAGCCACCGGTCGGGAAGGACGTTCTGCACCTTCATCGTCAATCCGAAGCGTTCCGCCTGGCTCTCCAGTCGCTCGAGCAGGGGCTGGTCGTCCTTGTGCGGACCGATGATCTCGAGCCCCAGCGCCTCCTTCAATTCCTTGGCGCCGCCGGCGTGATCGATATGGCCGTGCGTGAGCCATATCGCTTTCAGGGTGATGCTGTTCTCACGAATGGTCTGCAGGATGATGTCGACGTCACCACCGGGGTCGACGACCACGCCCTCCTTGGTTTCACTGTCGAACAGCACCGTACAGTTCTGTTCGAAATGCGTAACCGGGATAATGCCCGCCTGTAACATGCGACCGCGCCTCGCTTTTGGATCGTTTGGGTGCAAGGCAGGCATAACCGCCGAACATCCCAACCGATCTCAATCCGTTCCGCGGCCACCTATAGCGACATATGGACGGGATGACAGCCCAATTCAGCGCAAAGCGGCGATTTCCGGCGCGGGCGCAGGGGCAGGCGGAGACAATTGCACCGTCGTCAACAGCAGGGCCGATACCGCCAGTTTCGACGCCACGACGACAATCACCACCGGACGAAGCCTCTGGGCCGTGGTTCTGCGCTCATCGATGAGTTGCATTTCATTACCCCCGGATGCAGCAGGCCGCCCTTTCCGGGACGGGAAAATATCGAAATCACACCGTCATGCGACGGTCGGGCCGGTCGGCTGCGTTGGTTCGATCGTCAAACCGGGAGCAATATGTCTCATCCTCACACTTCGTGATGTCACGGGGGGAACATCCCGGCTCTACACGGCGTTTCGCCCTCATCACGCAACAGGAGCAAGACGATGAAAACCCCTTCCCTCCACCTGTTTCGGACGGTCGCGGCAGCGGGTTTGATGCTCGCCGCTGGCATCTCGACGGGCTATGCAGCAATGAGCGCAACCGCCGTTACGGATTTGAACATCCGCGCTGGCCCGGGGCCGCAATATCCGACCATCGGCCTTGCAACGCGCGGCAGCGCTGCTGTTCTCGATGGATGCATCCAAGGAAGCAATTGGTGTCAGGTCAACGTCAATGGTGTGCGCGGCTGGGCCTATGCCCGCTATCTGACAACCGATCTCGGCGGATCCGCGGTTGTCGTCGAGCAGCGCCGCACGGAACTCGCGATCCCTTCCGTGACCTATCAGGTACAGCCAGGTGACCCTGTCGTCGCCACGACCTCCGAACCGCTGGAACTGATCGGCCCGGTCGAACAGGTTGATGCCATCACGCCGCCTGCGGCGGTGCGCACCTATATCACCGAGAACCCTGCCGATACGGTTTACCTCGAAGGTGAGCCCGTTCTCGGCGCGGCATTGCCGAGTACAGTCGGCGTCCGGCAGATTCCGGACTACGACTACGATTATGTCAGCATCAACGGACAGCCCGTGCTGGTAGAACCGGCGACGCGGCGGATCGTTTACGTCTATCGCTGACACAATCGACAGCCGGTAGAGGACGCGCGCGCAGCCTCCTCTTCCTGCATGCAGCAACTCAAAATGCTACGGCGACCTTTGCGCGTCTGGTGACGCGCAAAGGTCGCCGGAGAGGAATGATTCGCCGAATCGCGCGCCAATATGCGCGCTTTCTACCGAGAAGAAAGATCGATTTGCGTTCGGAATTACTGGGGCTCTTCTTCTGGAAGCACTATTTACTATTTGCCAATTTCTTCCATTCAAACCGAAGTCCGAACTAAATATCCATATATATCAAAGCGCTACGTACTTCCCGAACCCATCCTTACACCGGTCACCAGTGCCGCCTCCGCACAACCTCAACGTCGAAATTGACAGTTTCCGCTTTCGGTCTCAACCTGTCCGTGCCGGATTGTCGGTGCATCGCGGCTCTTGGACGAGGGGCCGCAGACGGAGGGTTCAATGGAAGCATTAATGCCTATCATTACCCAGTTAATCGCGGGGGCAGCTGGCGGCAACGCGGCCAGCGCCATGCTGAAGCAGCAGGCATTCGGGGTTGTGGCGCGCACGATCGTGGGAGCCATCGGCGGCCTCGGCGGTGGGTTCCTGGTTCAGATGCTTGGCGGGGAAGCAGCAGCCACCGGCCTTGTCATGCAGGCAATTGGCGGCCTTGTCGGCGGTGGCGTGCTGAGCGGCATCGTCGGACAGTTCCTCGGCAAAACAGCGTGACGTCTCCCGAGCGATATCCGTAGCAAGACAAAAGGCGGCCGCAGGTCGCCTTTTGTATTTCTGAATGCCTTGCAGGGCGCCTCCGGTTCTTCGGAGGCGCAAGAAGCCCTATTCCAAGTCTACTGCATGTTTCCTTAAATCGCACTCGATTCAAGGATAAAAACATGCAGCAATTCAAAGTGCTACAGCGTCCTTTGCGCGTCTGATCAGACGCGCGGCGCTGTAGACTATTCTGCCGCCGCAGCGACCGGATTAACTTCCTTCGTGTAGTCGTTCATCAGCGTTTCGGTGATCGTGGCCGGCGCGAAGCGATAGGGGCCGATCTCCGACACTGGAGTGACCTCGGCGGCCGAACCGGTCAGGAAACATTCCGAAAAACCGGAAAGCTCTTCCGGCATGATTGCCCGTTCGACCACCTCGTAGCCCCGGCGCTTGGCAAGCTCGATGACGGTCCGGCGCGTGATGCCGTCCAGGAAGCAGTCCGGCACAGGTGTGTGCAGAACGCCGTCCTTTATGAAAAAGACGTTGGCGCCGGTCGCTTCGGCCACCTGGCCGCGCCAGTCGAGCATCAGAGCGTCCGCATAGCCCTTGGCTTCGGCCGCATGTTTCGAGATCGTGCAGATCATGTAGAGGCCCGCGGCCTTGGATTTCGACGGAGCGGTCCGCGGATCGGGACGACGATACTCGGCGATATCAAGGCGAATGCCCTTCAACTTCTCCGCCGGATTGAAATAGCTGCCCCATTGCCAGATGGCGATCGCGACGTTGATGCGGCTGTTCTGGGCGGAGACACCCATCTGCTCGCTGCCGCGCCACGCGATCGGGCGGACATAGGCCTCGGAGAAACCCTGGCGCTTCAGCAATTCCTTGCTGGCACTGTCGAGTTCATCGACCGAATAGGGGATCTTGAAGCCGAGAATGGCTGCAGACTGGTGAAGCCGCTGATTGTGTTCCGTAAGCTTGAAGATGCGCCCGCCATAAGCGCGCTCACCTTCGAAGACCGCACTCGCATAGTGCAGCCCATGCGTCAGCACATGTATCTTGGCATCCTTCCAGGGCACGAACTCGCCGTTGAACCAGATTTCACCGTCCAACTGATCGAAGGGAATAGCTGCCATGGTATTATCCTCCGGCGCGTATGCACCATACCTACTGTTGATTATCTTGCCGTTTCCAGTTTATCGGCAAACAGACTGGGGGAAAATTCAATTTCACGATTTTGGATTTGCGAACGGAACCGCGCGGCCTATCCTCCAACGGCGACGCCGGGCCCCGATGTCTCGCCCGACGAGCCGATCGCTATCAATGACATAAAAATATGTCAACGAAACTGACATATTTTGCGATATATTTCGTGAAGCGCAATTTGGTTGAAAGGAAATGACTGCGTGCCCGGCCAACCCAAGGACAACACCGAGTACCTGACCGAAGTTGTCGGTGAGGAGGACACGATAGATTTCGAGATCATCGAACTGCTGTTCTTTGCCTATCGTGACTTCACCGGCGATCCGGACGCCATACTCGAAAAGAGCGGCTTCGGGCGAGCGCATCACCGCGTCGTGCATTTCGTCAACCGTGAGCCCGGAATGACCGTTGCCGACCTTCTCGATACATTGAAGATCACCAAGCAGAGCCTCGCACGCGTTTTGAAGCAACTCATCGATTCCGGCTATATTCGTCAGGTAACCGGCCCCGAGGACCGGCGGCAGCGAATGCTTTACACCACGCAGGAGGGCAAGGCGCTGGCCCGGGCGCTTGCGGAGCCACAGTCCCGCCGCATAGCCGAGGCATTGGCAAAAACGGGTCCCGGCGCGCGTGAAACCGTGAAGCGTTTTCTCGCCAACATGAAGAATGCCGCCGCGGACTGATGGTTATGGGGCCGGCGTCTCGAGCTTCATTCGGCGAGGCAGACGGCCCCCTGGAATCGGGGAATTGGGCGGCGGCCGCGCGTCTGGTTGAATGCGTGATCCAGCCAGCCGGCTTGCGGAAAATGAGGGTAGTCGAGCCATGACAGTGAAAGCGAAAGTCTCCGACGATGCGGCGCATCTTCTGATCGTCGATGACGACCGGCGGATTCGCGACCTGCTCAACCGCTACCTGGTCGAGCAGGGTTTCCGTGTGACGACGGCGGCCGACGCCGACGAGGCGCGGCGCAAGCTGATCGGCATCGATTTCGACCTCCTGATCGTCGACGTGATGATGCCCGGCGAGAGCGGCATCCAACTGACGCAGAGCCTGAGGCAGATCAAGACGGTGCCGATCATCATGCTGACGGCGCTGGCTGAATCGAATTCGCGTATCGAGGGCCTTGAGGCCGGTGCGGATGACTATCTGCCGAAGCCTTTCGAGCCGCGCGAACTCGTGCTCAGGATCAACAATATCCTGCGCCGCAACCAGCCGGCACAGGCGCCGAAGGTCGATCAGGTCATTTTCGGTCCCTATACCTTCTCCGTGGTGCGTAAAGAGCTCCGCCGTGGCGCCGATCATATCCGCCTGACCGACCGCGAGCAGGAGATCATGACCCTGTTCTCCCAGCGCGCCGGGGAGACTATCCCCCGGCATGAACTGATCGGAGACGACGCCGAGGTCGGTGAGCGGACGATCGACGTGCAAATCAACCGGCTGAGGCGCAAGATCGAGGACGACCCGTCCAACCCCATCTGGCTTCAGACGGTACGCGGCATCGGCTACCGGCTGAGTGTGGACTGAAATGCGGGAGAGTCATGGCAAGCTTTGACAGCATCAGGCGCGAAGGAACAGGCCCGGCCGACGGTGCCTGGAAACGCCTGACGCGGTGGTTGCGCCGCCGCCTGCCGATCGGCCTTTACGCACGTTCGCTGCTGATCGTCATCATTCCAATGGTACTGCTGCAGTCGGTCGTCGCCTTCGTCTTCATGGAGCGGCACTGGCAGCTCGTCACGCAACGCCTCTCGGCAGCGGTGACCAGCGACATCGCCGCGATCGTCGATCTGATCACGACCTTTCCGCGCGATGGCGATATCGACCAGATCGTGCGCATTGCCCGTGAACAGCTCAATCTCAACATCGCCGTCGAGCCTGGCGGGGAGTTGCCGCCGCCGCGCCCCAAGCCCTTCTTCGAAATCCTTGACCAGATCCTCAGCGAGGAGATTTCGAACCAGATCCGCCGCCCCTTCTGGATCGACACCGTCGGCAACTCGAAGCTCGTCGAGATCCGCATCAAGCTCAATGATGGCCGTATCCTCAGGGTTTATGCGCGGCGCAACCAGGCCTATGCGTCAAACACCCATATCTTCCTGGTCTGGATGGTCGGCGCCTCGTTGGTGCTGTTGACGATCGCGGTCCTCTTCCTGCGCGGGCAGATCAGGCCGATCCTGGCGCTGGCGAGCGCCGCGGAAAGTTTCGGCAAAGGCCAGAAGATCGACGATTTCGCGCCGCGCGGCGCCGAGGAGATACGCCGCGCGGGTCTTGCTTTCATCCTCATGCGCGAGCGTATCGAGCGCCAGATCGAGCAGCGCACCGCGATGCTCACCGGCGTCAGCCACGACCTGCGCACGATTCTCACACGGTTCAAGCTGCAACTCGCGATCGCCGGCAACAATCCGGACCTCGAAAGCCTCAATCAGGATGTCGAGGACATGCAGAACATGCTGGAGGGCTATCTGGCCTTCGCTCGTGGCGAGGCGGAAGAGGACGTCGGTGAGCTGAAGCTCAGCGACCTCATGACCCGCCTTGCAGCCGAGGCGGAGCTATACGGCAAGACGCTGACGACCTCCATCGAGGGAGAAGACGATATCCGGGTGAGGCCCGCTGCCTTCACCCGCCTCGTCGCCAATCTCGCATCGAATGCTTATCGCTATGCCAATTCGGTACGGATCGAGGCGCGCCACAGCGCCAAGTGGCTGACGATTACGGTCGACGACGATGGCCCCGGCATTCCGGAGCGATCCAGGGAGGACGTGTTCAAGCCGTTCTTCCGCCTCGACGAGGCGCGCAATCTCGACAGTTCCGGCACGGGGCTCGGTCTGGCGATCGCCCGCGATATCGCCAGAAGCCACGGAGGCAACGTCACCCTTGGCGACAGCCCGCTCGGCGGCTTGCGCGCCACGGTCCGCGTGCCGACGTGATCCCGATGGCGTTTGCGCGACTGGCGCGCGGCGCGGCGAGTGCGGAGCTTCCGCAGTAAAGCAGGCAAGCGTGCCGCTCCGGTTGCCGCCGTTCGGGATTGGCGAACGAGCCGCCTTTAGCTATCAATGCTATAACTGTCCAACAGTCGGGAACCGCCGCCAATGCAAAGCAGGGTTTTCGAAGCGCTCCTCTCCAGATATGAAACCGTGGCCCTGATTGCCAACAGCGAAGGCGTCGACGTCGACGCGGTCGTGCGCGCCCTGCCGGAAAGAACGCTGTATGTCTTCTTTACCGGCTGCGCAAAGGTGCTGACGCGTCCCTTCGATGGGGATGCGGTGCTTTGCCACCGACTTATCGCCGACGGCACGCGCTTCCTGAAGTCGCGCAAGCATTTCGATAGGGCATATTCGCTCTTCTCGCAGCCGCCGAAGGCCGAGATCGGCGTTCTTGCCGATCGCGGCGTGCCCGAAGGCGCGCCGCGCGTGACGACTGCGCGCACGAGCACCCTCGTGCCATACACGCTGGACTTCGACCACGCGCTTGGGCCGCTCTATCCGGTCGACCGCATGCCCACAACTGGGTTTGCCGTTGCCCTGTGGCTGGCCGAGAAGGTCCCGGACGCAAATGTCTCTCTCTGCGGATTTACAGGCACCGCGGGCCTGCAGTTCAACATGTACAGCGAGCACGACTGGACCTTCGAACAGATCATGTTGCAGCTTCTCGCCCAGAAGGGGCGCATCCGACGCTTCGAAGACAGCCTTTGCGAACCAGCGGGCGCGCTGGCGCGCATCATTGGCCGCTTCCCAGAATTCGACGAGGCGACGATAGCGCTCGTGGCCGCCAACGTGCTGGCAAACCGCTTGACCGGCACCGAGCGTCAGGTCTCCAGGCTTTGGGCAAGGACGAAGCTCGAGCGAAAGATCCGCGCGTTCTTCAAACGTTTCACACATTGATACCCGCGGTGCGGGTTGCCAACATCCCGTCAGACTTGGCCGGTGTCATGCGCCATTACCGTTGCTCAACGAAGAGGACCCGATCGCGCGTGGCGAACCATTCCTCGGCATAATCATCGTTCTTGTATTCCACAAAATACGGACCTCCGTCGGTGAAGTGCACGAGGTCCGCCGCCGGATTGTAGTCATACTCGTTGACCAGCCAGTTCCAGGTCGGCGGCAGTGCGCCGATCAACTCCTCCGATTCCAGCCACTTGAACTGGTGCAGTTGCAGGCCGGTTGCCGTGTTGACGTAGTCTGGCGTAAGCGCCGTGCATTTGGCATTGTTGAAGAGGATGACGCTCGACCAGTTTTTCTTTTCATATTTCGTCTGTGTCTGGCCGAGGAACTTTGTCGCGATTTTGGGCGTGTATTCGTGCTTCACGCACATCACGGCATAGCGCTCGTCGCGCAATTGCCACAGCCGCGCGATGTCGGTTCGCATCAGCATGTCGCAATCGGCGAAGAGACTCCATCCCTGATAGCCGCTGAGATAAGGAACGACGAAGCGGGAAAACGAGAACTCGGTCGACTGCAACGGATTGCGCTCGCGGGTGAAAATCCCTCCCAGAGTGCTCAATGCGATCGGCAGAAACTCAACCGGAATCGAACTCTTCTCCAGAATGCTCTGGCAAAAGACGTGATAGGCGACGACCTCCCTGCTGTCGAAGCCGATAAAGACGCGCGCCGTGTTCGCCATGTCTCCTCCCATCGAAATTATCGCCGGCCGCATGCCAGTCATGCGGCGGCAACTAACCCGGGAAGGGTCGCGACAGGACAAGCCTTAGTCAAGGGCTCCAACTGCAAGATGTGTAGTCGACCACCTCGCTAATTTTGGATCGGTTCAATCCAAATCATCGCGATCTAATCAAGAATCGCGCTACCGCGAATAGGTAGACCTAAAGCCGCGCCGGTAATTGAAGCGATGCCAGGCATCGATCCGCCGTGGATGGCGAGCGCGCATGGCGTCGAGCGGGGCAAGCAGCCTGCCTTCGCGGCCGAGGGAGCCATCGAGGATTTCGATGATCCTGCGGTTTGGCCAGGGCTTGCGGGTGATCGTCAGCAGCGCGGCGAAGGCCTCCTCTTCCCTGCCTTTTCCCAACTGGTAGGCAATCAACCCGTAGGCGAAGGCCGTCGAGCGGCTGACACCGGCATGGCAATGGACCAGGATACGACTCGATCGATCGTCGGCGACCGGTCTCATGGCCTCGAAGACGTCCTGGACGAGGTCCGGGAAATGCTGCGTCGCGCCGGCGTTTTCCTGATCGCGCATGCGTACGACGCGGTGCGCGACATTGGCGATGGCCGGCACATCCGCTTGCGGCAGTTCCGGATCGAGAAGCGAGAGCACATGGCTCGCTCGCCATTCCCGCGCCACCTCCGCCGCGCGCCAGAGGCAGGAAACCTTGACGCATTCAGGGATCAGGGCGCGGTTGATCGTCATGATGCTCACATCAACTTCTTGCCGTTCGGAACCGGTCTGTCGGTCGCCGCCAGCACGATCGCGCCGGCTTCATCTTCAAAGCCGAGGGTCAGCACCTCGGAACGCACGGGGCCGATCTGGCGTGGCGGAAAATTGACCACGCCCAAGACCTGCCGTCCGACGAGATCCTCCGGCTTGTAGTGAACCGTAATTTGCGCCGATGACCGTTTTATGCCGATTTCAGGGCCGAAATCGATCTTCAGCTTGAGGGCAGGCTTGCGCGCTTCCGGGAAAGGCTCCGCTTCGATGATCGTGCCGACGCGAATGTCGACGCGCTCGAAATCGGCGAAGGCAATGGTTTCGGCCATGATCGTACTCTTGAAATTGCGGTGACTTATCCAGCCAGTTCCTCGGCCCGCTTGCGCGCGGCCGCAATGGCCTTTTCGAAGAGCGGCTGCATTCCGTCATCGGCCATCAGAATGGCGAGCGCCGCGGCGGTTGTTCCGCCGGGAGAGGTTACGTTCTGGCGCAGCTGCGCGGCTTCGTCGGGGGACTGATGCAGGAGTTCACCAGCCCCCGCGACGGTTTCCCGAGCGAGACGCATGGCGAGGTCCGCCTTGAGACCGGCCCTGCGCCCGGCCTCCGCCATGCACTCGACGAGATAGAACACATAGGCCGGCCCACTGCCGGAAACGGCCGTCACGGCATCGATGTCGGCTTCGGTCTCGACCCATTCGACCGGGCCGCTGACCTTCAGAAGGTCATGAACCAGGGCGCGCTGTGCTTCGGTAACGCGCGCATTCGCGTAGGCGCCGGTCACGCCACGGCCGATCATGGCCGGCGTGTTCGGCATGGCGCGCACGGTTGCGGCTTGACCGAGATGGCTTTCGATGGACCGGAGCGTCTTGCCGGCAGCGACGGAAACGATGACAGTCTCCGGGCCGACAAGCCCTTCGAGCGGCGGCAATACGGCATCCATGATCTGGGGTTTGACCGCCAGGAATAGCACGCCCGCCTTGACGCCTTCCGGCGCGGACGTGGCGTGCCTAACACCATTGTCGGCAATAAGCTCGGCCATCGCCGGCGGCGGGCCCGGATCGATGACGAGGACGTCGCCGCCCTTGACGCCGCTCTTCAGCCAGCCGCCGAGCATCGCGCCGCCCATATTGCCGGCGCCGATGAGGACGATTGGACCGGACACGGCTACAGCCATCTCATGCCTCCCCGACTGTTTCGAACAGCACCGCATCGACTGCACGCTGCGCATCCATTCCGGACCAGACGACGAACTGGAATGCCTGGAAATAGGATTCGCAAGCATCGAGCGCACTCGACAACAGCACCTCGACCTGCTGGTTCGTCGGTTCCGCGCCGCCCGCGAGCAAGAGAGATTGGCGGAAGATGATGACTTCTTCTTGGCGCCAGAGATCGAAATGCCCCATCAACACCTGACCATTGATATGGGAGAGCAGGCGGATCACCTCGTTGACGCGGCTTTCCGGCACCTTGATGTCAAAGGCGCAAGCCAGATGCAGCGCCTCGAACTCCTCCATCCAGGAGAAGGAAACGTGATAGTCCGCCCATTTGCCTTCGACCGTCATGGCGATCTCGTCTTCGCCGGATCGCTCGAACGACCAGTCGTTGTTGGCGGCCACGAACTCGATCATGTCGACCGGGTTGGACTGGCGCTCGACTTCCATTTCCAAAAGGCTCATGCATCACCCTTACGGCGCGGCACAGGCGCGCATAATCGCGTTCACAAGACGCAACGCTGCAAACCCAATACCGGATACGGACACACTATGATTGCTGGACGCACGGCCATCCTGGCTTACTTACCCTGCCCGGAGCTTACGTGATCCGTTTCGAATCATCATTTAAAATCAGTGTATAACGGCGGAGTCAGCCTGCCAGCCCCTCGGGCGAAAAATTGCGGCGAAGAATGACGCCCGCGTTGCGATTTTGATTCAGCACAGATGCTTAAACGACTCTGCCATAAGGACTTTTTGGCAGTGTCCACAGGTGGAAAACTTTTCAGATTTTATTAACCCTAAAGCGCCGCACGCCCTTCCGACAGGCAAGGACAGTCCTAGCACTTTGAAATGCTGCATGATTCCCTCGTTCAGGAGCCCGGTCTGAGGAATCATGCAGCAGTGCGACCATGTAAAACACGGCAGATTCTGCCCCGGCCGGGCGGGAATCGCTCAGATGCGCGGCTCGCTCCGGGAATGAGCCCGGAGACGGAGCGAGCGGAGCCGCGAGAAGCGCGGCTCCCAGTCGGTCGTTACTTTTTCTTTCCGGTCTCTGCGAGGCGCGCTTCAAGCGCTTCGATGCGGGCAAGCAGCGCGTCGTTTTCCTCGCGCGCCTTGACGGCCATTTCCTTGATCGCCTCGAATTCCTCGCGCTTGACGACATCGAGCGAGTTCAGCCAGCTTTCGGCCTGCGCGCGGAAGGCCGTCTCGACCTCGCGTCGCACGCCCTGGGCAGCGCCCGCCGCATCGGTCATCAGCTTGGCAAAGTCGTCCAGAATGCGGTTGGCTCCAGTGCTCATCGTCCAGATCTCCATTTCAGCGCGCAGCAGCGCGGTCATGAAATTGAGGTAGGATTGTCGACGAAAGGATGCAAGAAAAATAAGACGGCGCGGAGGTAGCGGGCCGGCACCGGGCGCTTGACCCGCCCGGATTCGATCGCCATGTTCCGCCAAAACAACCGGCCGGCACGAGACAAGACCTTGGAAACAATCGCCACCCGCCTCGCCATCCTTCCCTTCCCGGAAATCGATCCCGTCATCTTCACGATCGGGCCGCTTGCCATTCATTGGTATGGGCTCGCCTATGTCGCGGGCATTCTCATCGGCTGGGTTTATGCACGCCGCATCGTCCAGAACACCACGCTCTGGCGCAACGAGACCCCCGCCTTCAACCTGACGCAGCTCGACGATTTCCTGCTCTGGGTTGCCGCCGGCATCGTCCTTGGCGGGCGCATCGGATACGTCCTTTTCTATGATCTGAGCTCGGTCCTGCAGAATCCGGTCCGCGCGATCGAGATCTGGAACGGCGGCATGTCGTTCCACGGCGGTCTTCTCGGCACGATGCTCGCGATGATCATCTTCGCGCGGCGCAACGCCATTGCCGTCTGGAGCCTGTTCGATGTCGTCGCCGCCGTGGTGCCGATCGGTCTCTTCTTCGGCCGCGTCGCCAACTTCATCAACGGTGAACTCTGGGGACGTTTGTCGTCCGTGCCCTGGGCGATCGTCTTTCCGACCGGCGGCCCCTTTGCCCGCCACCCGAGCCAGCTTTACGAAGCGGCGCTCGAAGGCATTCTGCTCCTCCTGGTGCTTGCCTATTTCGTCTATCGCCGCAAGGCGTTGAAAGTACCCGGCCTTCTCTGCGGCATATTCGTCTGCGGCTATGCCGCGAGCCGCATTTTTGTCGAATTCTTCCGCGAACCGGACGCTCAGATCGGCTATCTGGCCGGCGGCTGGCTGACCATGGGCATGGTGCTTTCACTGCCGATGGCGCTCGCAGGCATATGGGCGATCGCGCGCGCACGCCGGGCAGCAGCGACCGCATAACTGGACGGATGCATGACGAATCCTCTCGCCGACAAGATCAAGGCGCTGATCAAGGCCAACGGGCCGATCAGCGTCACCGACTATTTTTCGCTCTGCCTCGCTGATCCGCAACACGGCTACTATCGTGTTCGCGAACCCTTCGGTGCTGCCGGCGATTTCACCACCGCGCCGGAGATCAGCCAGCTTTTCGGCGAGATGATCGGCATATTCCTGGTGCACGCGTGGCAGGAGCACGGCCGCCCGGAACCCGCGATCATCGCCGAGGTCGGTCCGGGGCGGGGCACGATGATGTCCGATGTGCTGCGCGTGATCGGTCGTCTCGCGCCCGATCTCTATCGCTCGGCCAGTGTACATCTCGTAGAGACGAGCGAGCGGCTGCAGAAGGTGCAGGCCGAAACACTCGCGGGACACCAGGGCAAGGTTCATTGGCACGCGAGCTTCGAAACTTTGCCGGCGGGCTTTCTGCTGCTCGCGGCAAACGAGCTTTTCGACGCAGTTCCGATCCGGCAATTCATTCGCACCGCGCAGGGATTCCGAGAGCGCATGATAGGTCTCGATGCCGGCGACAACTTGATCTTCGCGGCCGGCGTCGCGGCTATCGATCCGTCGCTTCTGCCGTCGCCGGCGCAATCGGTCGGCGAAGGTACGATTTTCGAGACAGCCCCGGCACGCGACGCGGTCATGGCCGCGCTATGCGAGCGCCTTCGCGCCGGCGGGGGCACGGCCATTATCATCGACTACGGACATATGGCGACCAGCTATGGCGATACGCTGCAAGCGGTCCGCGAGCATCGCTACGATCCTCCGCTGGCCAGCCCCGGCCAGGCGGATCTCACGAGCCATGTCGATTTCGAACAGCTTGCCCGTCGCGCGAAGGCGGAGGGACTGCAGGTCAATGGACTCGCGCATCAGGGCGATTTCCTCGTCGGCCTCGGTCTGCTCGAGCGGGCGGCGGCACTCGGCCGCGGCAAGGACACGCTGACGCAAGAAGGCATTCGCTCCGCCGTCGAACGACTCGCCGGCTCCGGGGCAGGAAAGATGGGCGAACTGTTCAAGGTGCTGGCGGTCAGCAGCCCTGAAGTCACGCTGGCGCCGTTCCAGAAGAAGGCCTAGCGACGATCAAGGCGCCGTGGCTCTTTCAGACGCATGGCCGCCGCAACAGCTTGAATTGCTGCATGTTTTATACCCAAATCGATTCCGGTTTAAGGAAACATGCAGCAGACCGGCGGCGGCTCGGCGATTGACAGTGCCGGCGTGCCGCGTCAACATCGCGCCGCAAATCAGCCGCAAATCACCGGGCCGCGACGCGCCCTCAATTCCAATGAAACCTTAAAGACAGCAAGGGCGAGTACACCGATGCAGGACGATGCCTCGCTTTCCCCGGTTCAGAGTCCGCTCTTCAGCGCCAAGGCGGGACCGGCGATCGCACACGGCTATTTCACCCGCAAGGGCGGCGTTTCCGAAGGCATCTATCGTGGCCTGAACGTCGGCCTCGGCTCGAAGGACGACCGCGAACATGTCGGCGAAAACCGAGCGCGCGTCGCGCGCTGGTTCGGTGCGGAGCCGCGGCACCTTGCAACCGTGCATCAGGTCCACTCGCCGGACGCCATCGTCGTCGACGGCACCTATGATGGCGCGCGCCCCGATGCCGACGCGCTGGTGACGGCGACCCCGGGCATCGTGCTCGGCGTTCTTTCAGCCGATTGCGGGCCAGTGCTCTTTACCGATCCGCACGCCGGCGTGATCGGTGCGGCCCATGCCGGCTGGAAAGGCGCACTCGGCGGGATTCTTGAAGGCACGATCGAGGCGATGATCTCGCTCGGCGCGCGCCGTGAGCGGATCATCGCCTGCCTTGGCCCGTCGATCAGCCGGACGCACTACGAGGTCGGAGCCGAATTCGTCGAACGTTTCATCGCCGCTGACGACGATTATGTATCTTTCTTCAACCCTTCCGAACGGAACGGCCATGCCATGTTCGACCTGCCGGGGTTGACAATCCGGCGACTGACGGAAGCCGGGGTGACGGCGGAGAACCTCGACATCTGCACCTACGCGGACGAGGACCGTTTCTTTTCCTACCGCCGCACGACACACAGACAGGAGCCTGACTACGGCCGGCAGATGTCGGCGATCTGCATACGGGAGAATTGAAATGGCGCTTCAGTTTGCGGCAGAGGAATACGCAGCCCGCCTTGCGCGGCTGACGGCCAGAATGCAGGAAGAGAAGCTCGACGCCCTGCTGCTCTTTGCGCAGGAGAGCATGTACTGGCTGACCGGTTACGATACGTTCGGCTACTGCTTCTTTCAGACGCTGGTCGTCAAGAGAGACGGCTCGATGGTGCTCTTGACGCGTTCGGCCGACCTGCGCCAGGCGCGTCACACGTCCAATATCGAGCGTATCGAAATTTGGGTGGACCGGGTCAATGCCGATCCGGCAGTGGATCTCAAGAATCTCCTGAACGAGCTCGATCTGCTCGGCTGCCGCATCGGGGTCGAATACGACACGCATGGCATGACCGGCCGAACGGCGCGACTGGTCGACCATCAACTCGCCAACTTCGGCGAATTGATCGACGCCTCGTTGCTTGTGAGCCGCCTTCGCCTGATCAAAAGCCCCGCCGAAGTCGCCCATGTCGAAAAGGCCGCCAGCCTCGCAGACGACGCGCTCGAAGCGGCGCTGCCATTGATCCGCCCGGGTGGCAACGAAGCGGCTATTCTCGCAGCCATGCAGGGCGCGGTCTTTGCCGGCGGCGGCGACTATCCGGCCAACGAATTCATCATCGGCTCGGGCGCCGATGCCCTGCTCTGCCGCTACAAGGCGGGCCGGCGCACGCTCGACGCCAACGACCAGCTGACCCTCGAATGGGCGGGCGTCAGCGCCCATTACCATGCGGCGATGATGCGCACCGTCGTGATCGGAGAGCCGACCAACCGCCACCGTGAGCTCTACAGCGCCTGCCGCGAGACGATCCAGGCGATCGAGATGGTGCTTCGCCCCGGCAACACCTTCGGTACCGTTTTCGACGTCCACGCCAAGATCATGGACGAACGCGGCCTCGCCCGCCATCGGCTGAACGCCTGCGGCTATTCTCTCGGCGCGCGCTTCTCGCCCTCCTGGATGGAGCACCAGATGTTCCATGTCGGCAACCCCCAGGAGATCGAGCCGGACATGTCGCTCTTCGTGCACATGATCATCATGGATTCCGACAGCGGAACGGCCATGACCCTCGGCCAGACCTATCTCACGACACCGGATAAACCGCGGGCGCTCTCACGTTACGGACTGGACTTCATTTCTGCGTAAGGAAATCCGCCTATGATTTCCGACCGAGACGGACGAACGGAGGCAGCCTCCTAGAGCATCCCGCTTTCTAGAAGCTGTCGCGAACCGGAACGGGATCAGGGCGTGCGAAGCTCCCTCCCGCTCCGACTGTTAGAGTCGAGACGGACGGTGGGAACGATGCGAAAGCTGATCATGCCTATCGCAAGCCTTGGTCTTGCAACAGCACTTACAGGCTGCAACAGCACCGATGTGCTGATACCGCAGGTGGACGTGGGCGCCGGGACCTTCCGATCCCCGCCGGTGACTCAGTCCGATCTCGACACCATGTCGACGCAGACTGCCATCGTTCCGGTGCAAACCGTGCCACCAAGCAGCACGGCCGCCTTCTCTGCGCAGCCGAACGTCTCCAGCCCGCCGACGCAATATGCCACGGGCGATGCCACCTATACGGACCCTGCCGGCACGCTCGATGCCCAGGCAAACCGCCTTGCCGAAGGTGAGCCACCGATCCAGACAAGCCAGGCCCAGACTGAACGAGGCGAGACCGAACAAGACGAGGCCGCGCAGGTTGAGGTGAGGAAGGTCCAGACCACGCGCATACAAAGCCCCGCCCCTCAGCAGGAGCCGGCCGGGCAGCGAGCATCGACGGAGCCAGCAGCGCCCGCGCGACAACAAGACGTAAACCACGCCGCCCTGCCGGCGGCCACAAGCGGTTCAGGCAGCATTCGCTTCCTGCCGATCATCGGTGCACCGGTCGAGGCGGTGACCCCGCTTTCGAAACAGCTCGGTGCCGACGCCCGCGCACAAGGGCTGGCGATCAAGGGCTCTGCAGACAAGACGAGCGAGCATATCCTCAAGGGCTATTTTTCGGCGCTCAACGACGGCGGCAAGACAACGGTCGTTTATGTCTGGGACATTCTCGACGGCAACGGCAATCGCCTGCACCGCATCCAGGGACAGGCCACCGTCGCAAGCACCGCTGCCGAGCCCTGGAGCGCGGTCCCGCCGGAAACAATGCAGGCGATCGCCACCAAAACCATCAAGGCTTACCTCGATTGGCGTCAGTCCAGAGCAGGATGAGGAAACGCGTGTGCGCTTTCCGCCCGCATCCGCTCTAACTCACTAAAATCGATCACGATCTGTGATTACGTGTGCGGTCGCCCCAAATGGTCGTGATCTTGGCCGGTTGACACAAAGTTTTTAGGGTAATGGCCTTTGCGCCGCAGCATTCCCCCTTGCATTCGAGTTCAGGGACGCTAAAAAGCGGCCGATCAGCTCTGAACAGCGGCCATTCCGTAAAGATTGCCCGCGATCGGAATGGCTCACGGAATTTGCGCGGAAAAAACCGCCCCGGACTGCACGCCGGACGGAGGCCGCGCCAGCTCAAGGCGGACCGTCAATGAAGGTTTTCGCAGGCAATTCGAACCGGCTGCTTGCCGAAGCGATCTGCAACTATCTCAACCTGCCCCTCGGCAAAGCTACAGTAAGGCGGTTCGCCGACCAGGAAATCTTCGTCGAAATCGGCGAAAACGTGCGCGGAGAGGACGTTTTCATCGTCCAGTCCACCTCTTTTCCGACCAACGATCATCTGATGGAACTGCTCATCATGATCGATGCAGTGCGCCGCTCTTCCGCCCGCCGCATCACCGCCGTCCTTCCTTATTTCGGCTATGCCCGACAGGACCGAAAGCCTGGTCCTCGCACGCCGATCTCCGCCAAGCTGGTCGCCAACCTTATCACCCGAGCCGGCGCCGACCGCGTTCTCACCCTCGATCTTCATGCCGGCCAGATCCAGGGCTTCTTCGACATTCCGACCGACAACCTCTATGCGGTTCCGATCCTGGCGCGCGACGTCAAGGAACACTACGACCTGAAGAACGTCATGGTCGTTTCGCCGGACGTGGGCGGCGTCGTGCGTGCCCGCGCGCTTGCAAAGCGTCTCGACTGTCTGCTGGCGATCGTCGATAAGCGCCGCGATCGCCCGGGTGAATCGGAAGTCATGAACGTCATCGGCGATGTGAGCGGCAAGGACTGCATCCTGATCGACGACATCGTCGATTCCGGTGGCACGCTTTGCAACGCCGCCGAGGCACTCTTGAAGAACGGCGCCACCAGCGTCACCGCCTACATCACCCACGGCGTGCTTTCCGGCGGTGCAGTTACCCGCGTCGCCTCCTCGATGCTGAAGGAACTGGTTATCACCGACTCCATCCAGCCGACGACCGCCGTCCAGTCGGCGCACAATATCCGCGTGATCTCGACCGCCGCCTTGATCGGGGAAGCGATCAGCCGCACCAGCCAGGAAGAATCGGTTTCGAGCCTGTTCGACTAAGGTCATTCAGTCCGAGACTAGAGCATCCCGCCTTCACGTGGCATCACTGAAGGCGGATAAGATGCTCTAGAAGCAAAGCGCTGGAGCGTCCTTTGTGCGTTCATTTGAACGCACGGCGCTCTGGGAGTGCATCGACGCCGGCGCATCGAGCGCCGGCGTTTGTCTGGCAGGTGCGAACCAAGCTATCGACTCTTCCCGAGAACCTGCGTCACCGGCTGGTCGGCAAGATTGTCGATGAACCAGTTCGGATAGACCGGCGGAGGCACGGTCTCGGCATCGAGCGCTGCGATCTCGCCTTCCGTCAACGTAAGCTCGGCGGCGCCGAGATTGTCTTCGAGCTGATGCAGCTTGGAGGCGCCGAGCAGCACGCTCGTCACAGCATCCTTCGCCAGCAGCCAGGAGATCGCCACCTGAGCCACGCTTGCTCCGTGCGCGTCGGCGATCGTGCGCATGCGTTCGACGAGACGGAAGCCCTGCTCCTTGTCGAAAGGTAGAATGTCGAAGCCGGAATAGCGGTTGTCTGGATCCCCGAGATTGTCGCGGGTATACTTGCCGGAGAGGAAGCCGGCGGCGAGCGGGCTCCAGACCGTCAATCCCAGGCCGTAGCGCTGCATCATCGGGATCACGTCGCGTTCGACGTCCCGGCCGAGAAGAGAATAGTGCATCTGCCCATGCGTGAAGGGCGCGAAACCGGCGGCTTTCTGGATTTCGAGCGCCGCCGCCACCTTCCAGGCCGACCAGTTCGAGAAGCCGATATAGCGCACCTTCCCCGAGCCGACCACCTCGTCCAGCACCGACAACGTCTCTTCAAGTGGCGTGTGAGGATCCTCCTTGTGAACGATGTAGACGTCGATCCAGTCGGTGCCGAGCCGTTTCAGGCTCTGGTCCACGGACCAGAGAATATGGCGACGGGAGAGACCGGCCTGCGTCAGCGGCGTGCCGGTTCGAAACCCCACTTTCGTCGCGATGACCACGTCATCGCGGCGCGTCCTCAACGCCTCGCCGAGAATGCGCTCCGACTGACCGGAGGCGTACCCGTCGGCCGTATCGAAGAAATTGATGCCGGCGTCCAGCGCCCTCCCGACGAGTGTGGCCGCCGCCTCTGCATCGGTCTTGTAGACTGCACCGATGCTGCGGTCGCCGGCCGTGAAGGTCATGGCGCCGAAAGCAAGGCGCGAAACCACGAGACCGGTATTGCCAAGCGTTGTGTACTGCATGTTTCTCTCCGTTTCCGAATGGGCCGCATTGCGGTTGGCGATGATCATGCCAAAACGGATTATTGCGAAAAACAGGATGTCACTATAAAGGTTATGAAGAATAACTTCATAATGGCGCGACCGTGGCAGTCGACCCCTTCAACGGTTTGACGGAATTTCTGGCGGTGGCGGAGCATCGCAGCTTCACCGCCGCAGCGGCTGCGCTCGGCGTTACGCCGAATGCCGTCAGCCAAGCGATCAAGGCGCTCGAGAGCAGGCTCGGCGTTCAGCTCTTCGTTCGCACCACGCGCCGCGTGGCCCTCACGGAGGCGGGCAGCGCATTCCTGCTGCGCGTGCGCCCGGCGGCATCCGAGATCGCCGAAGCCCATGACCTGCTTGGCGGTTTTCGCGACCGGCCGATCGGCAACCTCCGCCTGACCGTCCCGCGCATGGCGATCCCGCTCGTGCTGACGCCTTTGCTGCCGCGCTTTCGGCAGGCCTATCCGGACGTGTCCGTGGAAATCTCGATCGATGACGCGGCGATCGATATCACCGAACGCGGCTTCGATGCCGGCATCCGCATCGGCGAGGCCGTCGAAAAGGATATGGTCGCCGTCAGGCTGACGCCCGACATCGCCTGGGCCGTCGTCGGCGCACCGTCCTATTTCGCCAAACGGGGACGCCCGGCAACGCCGGAGGAACTGACGCGGCACGAGGCGATCCGCTACCGTTACCCCACGTCGGGCACGATCTATCGCTGGGAGTTCGAGCGCGAGGGCCGCGAATTCTCCGTCGACGTCCCGGGCGGCCTGATCGTCAACGACTTCCTGCTGCTTATCGAACTGGCCGAAGCCGGGATGGGGCTAGCCTACCTGCCCGAGCCATCAGTCCGCGAGGCAGTCGCAGCGGGGCGTCTCGAACGCGTGCTGGAGGCGTATCTTCCGACGTCACCGGGTCTTTTCATCTATTTCCCCGCCAAGGCCCAGACCCAGCCCAAACTGCGGGCATTTCTCGACCTGGCGGCCAAGATCGGGCGCGAGCGGAAATAACGGCCGCGTCCACAACCAAGCCTAAAGTCCGCGCAGATTGACAATCCTGAGGCGTGCGCCGCATAGTTCGATCTAATTTCAGAAATTTAGTATAGGCGTATGCAAAAATGGGAATTGGCTCTCCAAGGCAGCGCGATCGACTCGCGATATTGATAGATGCCGATAATATTCGCTCCAATTTTCTGCCGCTTATCATTCGCGAAGCATCAGCCATCGGCACTGTTTTCATCAAGCGCGTTTACGGACATTTTGGCAGTGCCGCGATGAAAGCCTGGCAGCCGCTTGTCCATGAATTTGCGCTCTTGCCGGTCCACGTCGCACCAGCCGCAAAGAGCAAGAACGCCACCGATTTAAAGCTGGCGATCGACGCAATGGACATACTGCATCGCGGGCAAGTCGACGGCTTCTGCATTGCATCGAGCGACAGCGATTTCACCTCTCTTGCAAGCCGAATCCGGGAGGATGGTGTGTCCGTTTACGGCTTTGGGGAGAAGAAGGCGACCAACCCCTATGTGAAATCTTGCGACCGCTTCTTTTATTGCGACCTCCTTCTTGAGGAAGGTGCAAAGGCCGACTCCGGCAAGCCTGCCAAACTGCCTTTGAAGGAAATCCTGGCTGCAGTTGACGACACGTTGGGCGAAGACGGCTGGGCTCATCTTGGTGAAGTTGGCAGCGTGCTCAACAAACGCATGCCGGATTTCGACTCCCGAAATCACGGATTCAGCAACCTCAGTACGCTAATGGAGAGTATTCCGTCCCTCGAGTGCAATCGTATTAAGTCGAACGGTGGTAGCTTCATCCAAGTGAAGCGGAAATAGCTACCAGTTCCTCCCGATCTCAGACGGATGGCCGGCACTCAGCTATGGCCGCGGTAAGGTGCAAACCTCCCCTCCACCGAAAAGCCGCGACCGAGTGAGGAAACGCTTCTCCCGGCCATTGTCGAGCGAGAACATCCCGCCCCTGCCCGGCACCACATCGATGATCAGTTGCGTGTGCTTCCAGACTTCATACTGGCTGGCGCTGATATAGACCGGCACACCATCAATTTCGCCGAGCTTCACGTCATTGTCGCCGACGATGTACTCGTCCGCCGGATAACACATCGGCGACGAGCCGTCGCAGCAACCACCCGACTGGTGAAAGAGAATGTCGGGATGGTCGCGCCGGATTTCGCGGATGAGTTCGATCGCCGCATCGGTCGCGAGCACGCGCGGCTCGCCATTCGTTTCCGTCATCATTTCCTCCCTTCCCGCATGACCGACAGGCCCCCGATGAATATCGGGAGCCCGCCGGGAGGATCACCGGCGATCGCCGCCGGGATCGAACAATGAGGATCAGAAGAAACCGAGCGCCTTCGGGCTGTAGCTCACCAGCATGTTCTTGGTCTGCTGGTAGTGGTCGAGCATCATCTTGTGCGTCTCGCGGCCGATGCCGGACTGCTTGTAGCCACCGAAAGCGGCATGCGCGGGATAGGCGTGGTAGCAATTGGTCCAGACGCGGCCGGCCTGGATCTCACGGCCGAAGCGATAGCAGCGGTTGGCATCCCGGCTCCACACACCGGCACCGAGGCCGTAAAGCGTATCGTTGGCGATCTCCAGCGCCTCAGCCTCGGTCTTGAAGGTCGTCACCGAAACCACAGGGCCGAAGATCTCCTCCTGGAAGATACGCATCTTGTTATGGCCGCGGAACACCGTCGGCTTGACGTAGTAGCCCTCGGAAAGCTCGCCTTCGAGCACGTTGCGTCCACCGCCGGTCAGTACCTCGGCCCCCTCCTGCTTGCCGATGTCGATATAGGAGAGGATCTTTTCGAGCTGCTCGCTCGACGCCTGCGCGCCAATCATGGTCGCTTGGTCGAGCGGGTTGCCCTGGCGGATCGCCTCGACCCGCTTCAGCGCCCGTTCCATGAAGCGGTCATAGATGCTTTCCTGGATCAGCGCGCGGCTCGGGCAGGTGCAGACCTCGCCCTGATTGAGCGCGAACATCGCAAAGCCCTCGAGTGCCTTGTCGAAATAGTCGTCATCCTCGTTAAGCACATCGGCGAAGAAGATGTTCGGCGACTTGCCGCCGAGCTCGAGCGTCACCGGTATGAGGTTCTGGCTGGCATATTGCATGATCAGCCGCCCGGTCGTCGTCTCGCCGGTGAAGGCAATCTTGGCGATGCGCGGGCTGGTGGCAAGTGGCTTGCCCGCTTCAAGGCCGAAGCCGTTGACGATGTTCAGCACGCCCGGCGGCAGGAGGTCGCCAACGAGTTCCGCCCAGACGAGAATGGAGGCAGGCGTCTGCTCGGCCGGCTTCAGCACCACGCAGTTGCCGGCAGCAAGTGCCGGGGCGAGCTTCCATGCGGCCATCAGGATCGGAAAGTTCCAGGGAATGATCTGACCGACGACCCCGAGCGGCTCGTGGAAATGATAGGCGACCGTGTCGTGGTCGATCTCGCCGATCGAGCCTTCCTGGGCGCGGATGCAAGCGGCGAAATAACGGAAATGATCGATCGCCAGCGGAATGTCGGCAGCCATGGTCTCGCGGATCGGCTTGCCGTTGTCGAAGGTTTCCGCCCGCGCCAGAAGCTCAAGGTTGGCCTCCATACGGTCGGCGATCTTTATCAGGATGTTGGAGCGCTCCGTCGTCGACGTCCGCCCCCATTTTTCTCGCGCCGCATGCGCCGCGTCGAGCGCGGCTTCGATATCGGCGGCATCGGAACGGGCGATCTGGCACAGCGTGCCGCCGGTGACCGGCGTCGTGTTGTCGAAATAGCGGCCCGCAATCGGCTCCCGCCATTCGCCGCCAATGAAGTTTCCATATTTCTGCTTGTACGGGTTCTCGACGATCTTCTGGTGCAGCATGGCTTCCTCCCTGTAAACAGCAGTCCTTTGCTGTACGAGGAAGGGTGCAGCCGAATATCGAACCGCGATAGAGAGCCGCGGCACTCGGCAGCGCCATCTGTTTCAGAACTGAGACAGGCCGGCTGGCTGCAGCGTGCTGCAGCGCAGCATCGGTCGGAACTGAACGATTTTTTGGCTCGTCCGCCCCTCATCCCGCTGCCGCGACCTTCTCCCCGCAGGCGGGGCGAAGGGACAAGCGGCAAACTGCCAGTCCCCTCTCCCCGCACGCGGGGAGAGGGTTAGGGTGAGGGGCTTTTCGTGGATTTGCGCAGCTCAGTTCAGCGAAAGCCGCTTCATCTTGCGGTAGAGCGTGGCGCGGCTGATGCCGAGAAGGTCAGCTGCCATCGAGACGTTGCCATTGGCACGCGACAGCACGCGACGCAGCGCCGCCCGCTCGGCGTCCGGCAATTCGCCGCCGTCGCCGGGCGGTTCTTCCTGGAGCAGGTCGGCAGCGGGAACGCCCGCTGCAATCCGCCTGTCGTCGAGGCCGAGCCGCTGCCGCGCGGCGCGGGTCGCGCCAAGCACCAGATCGTCGCGGTCGACCGCAAGCAATGCCGGCCCTGCCCTGTCCATCGGTACGAGGACGATGCGGGCCCCGGCATAAGCCCGCCGGAACAGATTGGCCTCGATGCGGGAGGCGGCGTCGCGCACGGCCTGGGAAAGGATCGACACTGTTGCCTCGGATGCGTCGTCGCGGCAGGTGGAAATGTCGATCGCCCCGGCAAGCCGCCCCGCCTCGTCCCGGATCGGCGCCGTCGCGCAACTCAGGCCGATATTGCGGCTCAGGAAATGCTGGTCGCGTTGGATGATGACCGCGCGCTCGTCCGCGATGGCCGTGCCGATGCCATTTGTGCCGACGCTCGCCTCGCTCCACACGGTTCCCGACCACAGGCCGACATCGCGAAATTCGATATCGTCGCCGGCCGCCCCGCGGCGTTCGAGCGCAACGCCCTTGTCGTCGGTCAACAGAAGGCAGCAGCCGGCCCTACCAATGACTGCGAACAGCCGGTCGAGTTCTGCGACCGCCTCCGCGACCAACACGCCGGAGCGCTCGTGCGCCTGCCGGAATTCGTCATCCGTAAGCCGCCAGGGCGAACGGACCTCCTCCGGCGCCAGTCCATGCAGCGTCACGCAGCGGCGCCACGATGCCGCGACCGGCGAACTCGCCGCAGCCGACGATTGATGCGCGATCCTGTAGACGTGTTCGGAATGATCCCTGACAGCAGGCATCCGCTCCCTCCCTAAAAGCGTCCTCCGGCGCTGACAGGTCTGCCGATTTCCCGCTCGGCATACCCGCAGCGGCTGCACTATAGGCATCGATTGCGCGGCCGGTCCAGCCAGACGAAGGTCGCGCCGTCAAGCGCCTTCGGGGATGCAGCAAGCGCCATAGCCCACGAGGCCGCGTGTTTTCAGACGCGCAGAAGAACGCTGTAGCACTTTGAATTGTCGCATGTTTTTATCCTTAAATTGGGCAGTGGGATATGCTACTCGATGGTCATTTCACGCCCCCCGCCCCCGCAACATCCGGTCTTTCGCCATGCTTCGCGACTTTTCGCTTCAAAGCCTTTTCATGGGTCTGCTGATCGCCTTTGTCGGTTTTGCGAGCTCTTTCGCCGTCATCCTGAACGGACTTGCCGGCGTGGGCGCAACGGAAGCCCAGGCCGCCTCCGGCCTGATGGCTCTGTCGATTTCGATGGGGGTGTGTGCAATTGTCATCAGCAGTGTGACGCGGCTGCCGATCAGCGTCGCGTGGTCGACTCCTGGCGCCGCATTGCTCGCAAGCTCGACCGCCGTCGAGGGCGGTTTCAATGCAGCGGTCGGCGCCTTTCTCGTTTGCGGCCTGCTGATCGTCATCGCCGGGCTTTGGAAGCCGCTCGGCAGGATGGTTTCCTCGATCCCCTCGGCTTTGGCGAACGCGATGCTTGCCGGCGTGCTCATTGGCCTGTGCTTCGCACCGGTCAAGGCGATCGCCTTCAACCCCCTCTTCGGCCTGCCGATCGTTCTCGCCTGGGCTCTGGTCGGCAGCATCAATAAGCTCTACGCCGTCCCGGCCGCCCTCCTCGCCTTCGCTCTCGTCATCGCCTTCGGCATCGAAATGCCCGATGGCATCCTTGCAAGGCTTTCCTCGGCGCTAATCCCCCAAGCCGAGTTCATCTTCCCGGTCTTCAACACGGCCGCCATGGTCAGCATCGCCCTGCCGCTCTTCATCGTGACGATGGCATCGCAGAACATTCCCGGGATCGCCGTTCTGAAGGTCAACGACTACCACCCGAATCCCGGGCCGCTCTTTGCAACGACCGGCCTCTTTTCGGTGCTGAGCGCACCCTTCGGCGGCCATGCCGTCAATCTGGCGGCGATTACCGCGGCCATGTGCGCCGGTGTTGATTCCCACCCCGACCGCGCGCGGCGCTACTGGTCGGCGATCAATGCCGGCATTGCCTATATCGTCTTCGGCCTGCTAGCCGGCACCGTTACCACCTTCGTCAGTCTCGCGCCCCCGGTGCTGATCGAGGCAGTCGCCGGAGTGGCGCTCATCGGTGCCTTTGCAAGCTCGGCCATGGCGGCTTTCAGCGAAGCTCAGACGCGCGAAGCCGCCGCAATAACCTTCCTGGTAACCGCATCAGGCGTCAGCTTCGCCGGCGTCTCTGGGGCCTTCTGGGGTCTGATCGCCGGTGGCCTCATGCTCGCGCTCGCCCGGTTTACCAAGCGAAGGGCATGAACTGGGGCGCCCGCCTTGCATTTCCGCCCGTTCTCGGTTATGCACCCCGCGTCCGCGCAGACACCCTTGGAGGCAACGCGGATGAAGCTGCCAGCCAGCTTCAAGTTCTTCCGCTTCTTTGACGGACGAACTCTCCAAATAACCAGAAAGGTCTACCCATGAGCCAGACTTACGAGCTCAAGGCCGAGACGCGCGAACGGGTTGGTAAGGGGTCCTCCCGTGAACTTCGCCGCAACGGTCTTATCCCGGCTGTCATCTATGGTGACAAGCAGGCCCCCCTTTCCATCGCGCTCTCCACCAAGGACGTGACGATGAAGATCCACGCCGGCGGTTTCATGACCACCGTCGCGATCATCGACGTCAACGGCGAGAAGATTCGCGTCCTGCCGAAGGACTATCAGCTCGATCCGGTCCGCGACTTCACCATGCACGTCGACTTCCTGCGCGTCTCGAAGGACAGCCAGGTTTCCGTTCAGGTCCCGGTTCACTTCGAAAATGAAGAGAAGTCCCCGGGTCTCAAGCGCGGCGGTGCCCTGAACATCGTTCGCCACGAAGTCGAACTGAACGTTTCCGCCGACAGCATTCCGGAGTTCCTGACCGTTGACCTCACCGGCCTGAACATCGGCGACACCGTCCACATCTCGGACATCAAGCTTCCGGCAGGCGCGACCCCGGTTATCGCTGATCGCGACTTCACGGTTGCCACGATCGCCGGCCGCGTGATGGAAACCGAAGAAGAAGCAGCAGAAGAGGCCGAGGGCGAAGCAGAAGAATAATCTGCGTTTCGCATCTCGCCAGCGCTACAGCGCCGCGCGTCCAGCGGACGCGCAAAGGTCGCTGTAGCACTTGAAGTGCTGCATGATTTCGTCCTTAGATCGATCCCGATTTAAGGAATCATACAGTGACGGCTGACAAAACAAACCCGCTCCATGTCGCATGGGGCGGGTTTTTCATTTCCCGCCAGACTTCAGGCCGTCCGACTTCAGGCCGTCAGGACTTGGCTTTTTCCAGGAATCATCATCCGCTAATGCAAGCACCGCGTCTTGTCGGCACGCTCATGAAATCTCGGCGTGCAACTTCAGCAACATTTAAGGTTTTGATGATGTCCTGCCGGCGGGGAGACATTGGTGGCAGTCCAAGAGAATTAGCAATGAATCAAATGGCAACGACTGCCGAGCGGGGCATGCGATGATGCACTCGGTGGAAAACCGGTTTGTTGCGATCATCGGCGGCGCGATGTTTGTATTCGTCGCACCGTTGCTCGCACTCTTTCTCACCATCTCCAGCGAACGCGTCGCGCGAGAGCGCCTGCAGAACGTCGAGCTTTTGATGGAGGCGAGCGGCGAAGCGCTCGGCAAGCCGATCTGGGATTTCGACCAGCAGGGCATCGACCGGATCGCCCGCTCGCTGATGAACGCCACCGATATCAGGGCCGTCGCCATTCGCGATGCGGGTGGAAATATCCTTGCTCAATTGCCGCGGGCCGGCATCGGCGGCACCACCGCAAGCCGCTCCTTGAAGACCGCCATCGCCTTTGAGAGTGTCGAGGGCGTCAAAGAAATCGGCACGCTCGAGGTCGTCGTCCCGACGCCTGGCATCCTTTCGCGTTTCAGCAAGGATGAATGGACCGTCCTCGCCATTCTTCTTTTTGCGGTCGCGATCGTCTTTGCGGCGGCCCTCGTCGGCAATCGTTTCACGGTCATCCGCCCGCTGATGCGGCTGACCGCGGCGATCGAGGCGACAAGGCGGCTCGGATCCCGCCACCGGGTCGACTGGACTTCGGACGACGAGATGGGCACGCTCGCGGCGAACTTCAACGAGATGCAGGATCGCCTCGAGCGCGAGGAAAGCGAACTCAAGATCGCCCACCATCGCGCGACCGAAACCTACAATCTCACGCCGGCCATGCTTTTCTCGCTCGACGCTGCAAACAGGCTGAGCGCCGTCAGCGATTACTGGTTGCTTGCGACGGGCTACGCCCGCGAAGAGGTCATCGGCCGCAACTTCACCGATTTCATCGATCCGTTGTGGCACGAAGCCTATCGCCATCGCGCAAAGACGACCGCGGTCGACAATGACGATATCAGCGAAGTAACGCTGCCCTTCCGCAAGGCCGACGGCGAATTCATGACCGTCCTGATCCTGGAATCGGAAATGGCCCATGGCGGCGATCTTTCGCTGTCCGTCATGACCGATGTCACGGCGCTCAAGCAGGCGGAAAGCCGCAACCATGCCCAGGCGATCACCGATCACCTGACCGGGCTGCTCAATCGCCAGGGTTTCGAAAGCGCGCTCGACGACGCGATCCGCAGCGCCGACGAATGCGGCATGCAGCTTGCCTGCCTGTTCATCGACCTCGACCGCTTCAAATGGATCAACGACAATTTCGGCCACGCCGCCGGTGACGCCGTCTTGCGCCGGACGGTCGAACTGATCCGCACGACGCTTGGCGCGGATGACGTGATGTCGAGGCTCGGCGGCGACGAATTCGCCATTCTCGTCGCGGCAACGGATGTCGCCGCCCTCGCCTATGAGATTGCCGAGCGCATCTGCGCGGCGCTGCGCGAACCGATGGCGATTGGCGGCAACGAACTGTCGGTCAGCGCGAGTGTCGGCGTTTCGGTCTATCCGACGCATGCGGCAAGCGCCTCGGACCTTCTCTTGAAGGCGGATATGGCGATGTATGCGCGCAAGCGCGACGGCAAGAACGGCTTGCGGGTTTTCGACGCGAGCATGCTCGACACCGCACGCGAGCGCCACGAGATCGAGCAATACATCGAAACCGGCCTGAGGGAGGATTGGTTCGAGGCCTGGTTGCAGCCGATCGTCGGCCTCGGCGACGGCCAGATTGTCGGTTTCGAGGCGCTGATGCGCCTCGATCATCCGGAAAAGGGGCTGATGCCGCCCGGCAAGATCATCGGGATTGCCGAGGAGACAGGCACGATCGGCCGCATCGGCGACCGCGTGCTCGACAAGGCGATTCGCCACCTCGCCGCGATCTCTAAGCTGGATGGAACGCAGAATACCTATCTGGCGGTCAACTTCTCGCCTTTGCAGTTCGAGCTGACCTTACCCCACAAGCTGGCTGCGTTGCTGCTCAAGCACCACATTTCGCCGCAGAGGATCGTCATCGAGATCACAGAGGCGGTACTGATGCTGGACAATCCCGAGGTTCACGCCGTCCTGAAACAACTCAACGAGTTCGGCTGCCGCATCGCGCTTGACGATTTCGGCACCGGCTACTCGTCCTTGAGCTACCTCAATCGCTTCCCTGTCGATATCGTCAAGGTGGACCAGTCCTTCACCCGTTCGCTGAGTTCCGGCACCGCCGACGTCAGGCGCAAGAGCCGCATGCTCATCAAGGGCATTCGCACCATTTCGCATCAGATGGGATGTACGGTCGTCGCCGAAGGCATCGAGACGAAGGAGCAGTGGCAGCTTCTGCGCAAGCTCGGCGTGGACAATGGGCAGGGTTATCTCTTCAGCCGACCCATGCCGATCGACGGCATGTTGGCCCTCCTGGAGAATGAATCCGAAGCCAAGGCGGCCAATCCGGCATAGCGCCGCTCGAAAAGGAGAAAACGGGCGTGAAGCATCTGATCCTGGCATTCCTGCTCGGTCTTTCCACTACCGCTCACGCCGAGACGATCCATTTCGTCACCGAGGAGTATCCGCCCTACAACTTCTCGACCGCGAGCGGCGCGAATGGCGCAGCGGTCGAACAGGTCGCGCTGATCATGCAGGCTGTCGGTCTCCCCTTCGATATCGAAGTCCTGCCTTGGGCGCGCGCCTTTGCGCTTGCCGAAAGCCAGCCTTTTCACTGCGTCTTCACTACCGGTCACGACGCAGAGCGAGACAGGAAATTCAGGTGGATCGAGCCGCTGCTCGTCGATCACATGATCATGGTACGACGCAAGGGTGCGGCGATCGCGCCGCAAACGATCGATGAGGCCAAAGAGTTCGTCGTCGGAACGCAGCGCGAAGACTTCTCCGCGGCCTATCTGAAGACGCATGGTTTCGATAAGATCGACTATGCTGCCAATCTCGACTCTACCATGAAGAAGCTCGCCGCCGGTCGCATCGACCTGCTCATGACGTCGGAGAAGACCTTCGAGACCATGCGGGCCGATGGCATACCGGTCGAGGCGGCATTGGTGCTGGAAGGCAAGCAATATGGCATCGCCTGCCATAAGGATATGCCCGATGAGACAGTTGCCCGCATGCAAGCCGAACTCGACGGCCTGATCGCCAACGGCACGCAGGACCGGATCTTCGCGCGCTACGGCCTGCGCCCGAATCGCATCGAGCAGGCGGCGAAATAAGGATTGACTTTCCCCGGACCGCGATGATTTTGGGTTGATTTAACGACCAGCGGGACAGGCGCGACGCCCCTTGCCCCGGCTCCCCCGCACGCGGTCGTAACGCAGGGAGTAATGGCGACATGCTGATTATCGCGGGACTTGGCAATCCGGGTTCGAAATATGCCGGGAACCGCCACAATATCGGCTTCATGGCCGTCGACGCGATACAGCGCCGCCCGAGCTTTGCCTTGTGGTCGAAGAAGTTCAAGGCGGAAGTTTCCGAGGGCGAGATCGCCGGCGAGCGCGTGCTCCTGATGAAACCGCAGACCTTCATGAACCTGTCGGGAGAGGCGGTGGGCGAGGCCATGCGCTTCTACAAGCTCGCGCCGAAGGATATCGTCGTGATCTACGACGAACTCGACCTTCCTGCCGCCAAGGCACGGATCAAGACCGGCGGGGGCCACGGAGGCCACAACGGCATCAAATCGATCGACGCCCACTGCGGCAAGGAATACCGCCGACTGCGCCTCGGCATCGGCCACCCGGGTGTGAAGGACCTGGTGCACGCCCATGTGCTCGGCGACTTTGCCAAGGCCGATCTGGCTTGGCTTTCGCCACTTCTGGACGCGATCGCCGACAATGCGGATATGCTGGTCAAGGGCGAGGATTCGCAGCTCATGAACAAGATCGCGCTGGCGACCGGCGCCAAGCCGAGCGAGGAAAGGCAGCAGGCGGCGAAGAAGCAGCCCGCGCAATCCCACATTCACCAAGCTCGCAACGCCGCGCAGCCGAAAAAACTTCCCACGACCGGCCCGATGGCCGAGATGCTGAAGAAGATGTTCGGCTCGAAGGGGGATTGAGAACGACGAAACCGACCGACCCTACTCCTCCGGCTCGGTCGTGAACAGCAGCGGATAGCCCGCTTCCTTGGCGAGATCGGTCGCCTCCTTGGCCTTGGTCTCGGCGATGTCCCTGGCGCAAACGACGACGACCGAGGTGCCGAGCTTGTGTGCCGTCATCATCACCCGATAACCCGTTTCCTCGCTCATGCGGAACACGGCCTTGAGCACCATGACCACGAATTCGCGTGGGGTGTAGTCGTCGTTGACCAGAATGACCTTATACAGCTTCGGCCGCTGCAGCTTGGGCTTCGATCTGGTTTGGGGTTTTGCGGCAACATCATTGTCACTCATCGGAAATCCACCCGTTGATGACATGAGGAGGCGATCACCGTCGCGCACCACAATATTGCGTGTCGGGCATCGGCATTCAAGGGAGAGCCGGCTGGTAAGGTCCACTGGATGTTTCCATCATTCGTTCACGAAAGAAGGAAACGTCCAGAAATTCAAAGTATTATAGCGCCCTTTACGCGTCTGATGAGGCGCGCGGCGCTGCAGAAGCGCGTGAAGAGCTTGACCGCTCCTCTCCTTTACCCCATAGCCACCGCCAAGCAATCCGAGAAAAGACAGGTTTTAGCCATGGGCTTCAAATGCGGTATCGTTGGGCTGCCGAATGTCGGCAAGTCCACACTCTTCAATGCGCTCACCAAGACCGCGGCAGCGCAAGCGGCAAACTATCCGTTCTGCACGATCGAGCCGAACACCGGTGAAGTCGCGGTTCCGGATCCGCGCATGCGCAAGCTCGCCGATGTCGCGAAATCGAAGGAAATCATCCCGACGCGCATCTCCTTCGTCGACATCGCCGGTCTCGTGCGCGGCGCGTCCAAGGGCGAAGGCCTCGGCAACCAGTTCCTCGCCAATATTCGCGAGGTCGATGCCGTGGTCCATGTTCTGCGCTGCTTCGAGGACGACGACATCACCCACGTGGAAGGCCGCATCCACCCGGTTGCCGACGCCGAGACGATCGAAACCGAACTGATGCTCGCCGATCTCGAAAGCCTGGAGCGGCGCACTGACCAGACGCGCAAGCGCGCCGCTGGCAAGGACAAGGACTCGATGGCGCAGCTTCCCGTAATGGAAGCCTCGCTGAAGCTCCTGCAGGAAGGCAAGCCGGTACGGACCCTGCTTTCCAAGCTCGATGCGGACGAACTGCGCATTCTCCAGGGCCTCAATCTGCTCACCTCCCACCCGGTGCTCTACGTCTGCAACGTCGCAGAAAGCGACGCCGCCACCGGCAATGAGCACACGCGCGCAGTCGCCGAAATGGCGAAGGCCCAGGGTGCGGAAGCCGTCGTCATCTCGGCCGCGATCGAATCGGAGGTCGCACAGCTGCCCGAGGAGGAGGCCAAGGAATTCCTTGCTGCACTCGGCCTCGAGGAGGCAGGCCTCGACCGCCTGATCCGCGCCGGTTACAAGTTGCTCGACCTCATCACTTATTTCACGGTCGGCCCGAAGGAAACACGCGCGTGGACCATTCCACGAGGCACCAAGGCACCGCAGGCCGCCGGCGTTATCCACACGGATTTCGAGCGCGGCTTTATTCGTGCGAACACGATCGCTTATGATGACTATATTTCGCTCGGCGGCGAAACCGGCGCGAAGGAAGCCGGCAAGGCGCGCGACGAAGGCAAGGAGTACGTCGTCCAGGACGGCGACGTCATCCATTTCCGCTTCAACACCTGACGCGGTGGCTGTGCGGCAGAGCTGTCCTTAAATTGTCTTCGATTTAAGGAAACATCAAGCAGAGCCGCATAGCAGCACATCTCCGGCAGCGAGGGAGGCCGGCATGCTCTATTTCGAGGACTTCACGCCAGGTCGGCGCTTCGACTATCAGCCGGTCGCCGTGCAGGCGCCTGACATTATCGCTTTTGCCAGCGAATTCGACCCGCAGCCGATGCATCTGGATGAAGAGGCCGGCAAGCGCAGTATTCTCGGCGGCCTTTCCGCCTCCGGCTGGCACACGAGCGCGATCGGCATGCGCATGATGATCGACGCCTTTCTCGGCCATTCCTCCTCTCAAGGCTCGCCGGGCATCGACTTCATGGACTGGAGGAAGCCGGTGCTCGCAGGCGACGTGCTTGCAGGCTTCAGCCTGGTGCTCGAAGCCCGGCCGTCGAAGTCGAAACCTAGCGTCGGCATCGTCAAGCTTCGTAACGAGATCAGCAACCAGTCGGGGGAAGCGATCGCGGTTTCGGAATGCTCCGTCCTCTTCCGCCGCCGAGATCGGGGGCAGCGCCTATGATGACGTTGGCGGAAATCTACGCCGCAGGCCGAAAGACCGTGATCGGCAGCCTGACATTCACGGCGGAAGACATCGTCCGCTTCGCGCGCAACTTCGACCCGCAGTCATTCCATCTCGACGCGGAAGCGGCCAAGCACTCGCTTTTCGGCGGCCTTTGCGCGTCCGGGTGGCACACGAGCGCCGGCTGGATGCAATGTTTCGTGCGGTTCTGGAAGGATGAGATCCGGCGTCTGGCAGCCGAGGGGCTGCATGCCCCGAAACTGGGCCCCTCACCCGGCTTCCGCGAACTCAAGTGGCTGAAGCCGGTCTATGCCGGCGACACGATAACCTACGCGGTCACATTTCTCGAAGCGCGAACCATCGCGTCGAGACCCGGATGGCGTATCAACACCATTCTCTGCGAAGGCGAGAACCAGCACGGCGAACCCGTCATCCAGTTCGAGAGCAAGGTAATCGAATTCACCTGAGGCCTGCAGCGCCGCGCGTCTTATCGGGCGCGCAAAGGACGCTGCAGCACTTGATTTGCAGCATGTTTTCATCCTTGAAGCGGCTCGGATTTAGAGAAATATGCGGTAGGCGTCGCGCTCGCTGAGCGCTTCAATGCCCCGCAAATTCGATCAGCGTCCGGACATTGACGCCGAGGGCCTCGAGCTTCTTGCGCCCCCCGAGCTCTGGCAGATCGATGATGAAGCAGGCGGCCACGATATCTGCTCCCATCTGCTGCAGAAGCCTGACGGCGCCTTCGGCGGTCCCACCGGTGGCGATAAGGTCATCGACCAGGATCACCTTCTCGCCCGGCTGGATCGCATCCCTGTGCATTTCCATCTCGTCTACGCCGTATTCGAGGCTGTAGGCGATGCGGACGGTATCGTGCGGCAGCTTGCCCTTCTTTCGAATCGGCACGAAGCCGGCCGAAAGCTGGTGGGCGATCGCACCGCCCAGAATAAACCCGCGCGCCTCGATGCCGGCGATCTTCTCGATTTTGGTTCCGGCATAGGGGTGGACGAGCTCGTCGATTGCCCGCCGGAAAGCTCTCGGATTGCCAAGCAGTGTCGTGATGTCGCGAAACATGACGCCTGGCTTCGGGTAATCCGGAATGCTCCGGATGGCGGAAATCAGTTCCGATTGAACGGTCGCGGTCATGACGGAAAACAGCCTCTGCGAGTCTCAAGGAAAGGCAAAGCCATAACATCAACGACGTCCAATTCTACAGAAGTTTCTTCGCGTTGCCGTCAGAAAGCTGCTCTCCGCCGCGAACCGCATTTCCCCGGTAAAATCTCCGCAGGACAGGTGGAACAATTTGGCGGCGTCGGTGTTAATGTTACGCTCGAATTTTGCAAGGCACGCAATTGGGGCATAACTGGACCTTGAGCCAGCAGAGGAAGGAGGAGCACAATGCGCTTGTTTGAATGTGGTTCGCTCGTTCCGGGTTGTGAATGGCACACCCGCGCCGACAATGATGCGGAAATCGTCCGTCGTGTTGTGGAACACATGCGCGTGACTCACGGCGAAACGACGATCCGCGAGAACATGATCGACAACATCAAGGTTCGGATCGTCGACGAAAGCAAGGCCGCCTGACCGGAGTGGGGCAAGGCCGTATTTGGGTCGAGTCGCTCCACAATGTCACCTGGTGTCTGAGACCATCGATTCGAGCCGGGCTGCGAGCGCTGCCCGGGTGGGAGTGAAATTGCGCTCGATCCAGAAATTTTCGAGCTCAGATAGCGCTTCGCCGACCTTGGGACCGGCCGCAACGCCCGCCTTCAGCACATCGGCTCCCGTCAAAGGAAAGACCGGGCGCTGCCATTTCTCCGCACGCGACAGAAGCCCCTGAAACGCCGCCGTTTCGCCAAGAAGCGACGGATCGTTTTCGGACAGTCGACGCGAAGATGCCAGGGCAAGCCGCAGGCGCGTTGTAATCCCCTCGGCGCCCGCGCGATAAAGTTGGCGGTCGAGAGCCGCATCCGCGAGCGTCGCGGGAACTACCGGAGCACTCGCAAACCGCGCGAAATAGGCGGCCTCAGCCTTCGATAGACGCAACCGCACGGCCATGGCCTGAAGCCGCTCCGCATCCGGAGGCACGATCGCCGCCAGCCTCTGCAGTGGATCCGGCTTCCAGGAGAACACCTTCTCGGCGGCAATGAGGCCGGGAACGGCATCGATGCCCCATTTTTCCGTCTCCGGCAGGATTTCGGTGAGCACGCCGGTCTGGCGCATCCAGAGCAGCGCGCGCCCGGGATCATCGGCAGCAAGCAGCTTCTTCGTTTCGGACCAGACCCGTTCCGCCGAAAGCGTGGACAGTTTTGCGCGCGCCTGTGCGCAGGCTCTCAGTCCGTCCGCATCCGGGCGGCCGATGCCATAATAGGCGAAGAAGCGGAAGAAGCGCAGGATGCGCAGATAATCCTCCCTGACGCGCTCGGCGGCATTGCCGATGAAACGCAGCGTACGGCTCTCGATGTCCGCAAGACCGCCGACATGGTCGATTATCTGACCTTTGCTGTCCGCATAGAGGGCGTTGATGGTGAAGTCACGGCGCTCGGCATCCGCTCGCCAGTCGGTCCCGAACGCCACTTCGGCACGGCGCCCGTCGGTTGCCACGTCGCGACGCAGCGTCGTCACTTCGTAGGGTGTCCCATCGATGACGAGGGTGACGGTGCCATGATCGACACCGGTCGGCACCACTTTGATACCCGCTGCCCTCGCCCGCTCAGCAACGTCCTCCGGGCGCCACGTGGTCGCCATGTCGACATCACCCGCCGGCAGGCCCATGAGGCTGTTGCGGACCGCGCCGCCGACGACGCGCACCTCGCCGCCGTCTATGTTCAGAGTATCGAAAACGCGCCGGAGCGAGGGAGCCTGAAACCACGCTTCAGCGGCAACGGAGGTCATGCATAAAGCCTTTCGTAAAGCATGCGGACGATCCCCGCCGTAATGCCCCAGATATTCCGCTCGCCATAGGGCATGCGATAAAATTGCCGCTCCGCACCCTGCCAATGGCTGCGTCCGCGCCCATGGTTGACAGGGTTCATCAAGAAAGAAAGCGGCACTTCGAACACGCTTTCCACCTCTTCCGGATTGGGTGCGAGCTCGAATCCCGGCTGCACGACCGCGAGCACCGGCGTGATGCGGAAGCCCGACATGGCCATATAGTGCGGCAGACGGCCGATCGTCTCGACGAAGCGAGGGTCGAGACCGATCTCCTCCTGCGCCTCGCGGAGCGCCGCAACTTCGATGGACTTGTCCTCGGGATCGACCACCCCGCCCGGAAAGGCCACCTGACCAGAGTGCTTGCGCAACGTCGATGTCCGCTGGGTAAAGATCACGCTCGCGTCTTCGCCGTCGTCGACAACCGGCACAAGCACGGCCGCGTCCTTCAAATGCAGGGTTTCGAGGTAGGGCACGATACCCGGATTGAGGAGGAAGTCGCCGTGATCGCGCCAAGCCGTCTCAATCGGTCCACCTGTCTGGGCGAGCGCCCTGCGGCGAAACTCATCGGCGGAAAAGGGATGATTTGTCATTGCGACAGGGCTTCCAGCTCGGCCGCCGGCATGATCGGAAAGATCGCGCCGGACGATTTGACGCAGAACATGTCGATGCCGTCGATCTCGACGGTTTCGCCCAGTTCGACAATGTCATACATGACGGGCCTCGATACGAGCGCCTCAAGCCGCCCACGCACATGAAGGTAGGGTTTCAGTTCGCGATTTTCGCCTTGAATGACAAAGCGCAGGGGATGCTCCGGCCCTGCCTCCACCACGTCGCCGACATTGGTGCGAAATGTCAGGACATTTTCGCCGTCCTTGACAGTAACGCGCATCTCCACGGCGATGAACGGAGCATCGGCGATGCGGATGCCGACCTTTTCCACTGGCGTGACAAGGTAGGTCTTGCCGTCCTCGTCCTTGCGCAGGACAGTGGAAAACAGCCGGACGAGCGGCTGGCGGCCGATCGGCGTGCCCATGTAGAACCACGTTCCATCGCCACGGACTTCCATGTCGATGTCGCCGCAAAACGGCGGATTCCAACGGTCGACAGGCGGCAATCCGCGCGCTTCACCGCCCCTTTCGCCGGCAGCGCGGGCAATCAGCGCGGCAAGGCCGGCCGCGTCGCCCGTTTGCTGAATCTTGGCTTCTGCCATCGTTCCGTCCCGTTTGGTCCCGATCTTGCTCCTGAAGCATATCTTGCTCCTGCAGCATAACGCGTTCAGATGAACGTGCCAGGGATGCTCCGGCCTGTGGTTTGGGCATTCCGTCCGCATCGACGAGCATGCGGGATGCACGGCGAGCGTCCTGCAAGCTCACGACATAGTGCGTTGGCGGCGGCTTGTCAGCCGTCCGCCAGGGTCTAAATTGAAAAATAAGGACTGAATATTAGGCAATGGCGATTCGGTTCAGCAGCGACGATCTGGGAGAATTGCGATGAGTGTAATGAAAAGCGCGACCGGTGCGGCCGACGAAAAGGCAATCGTCGCTGCCGCGGAAGCCGCACTGGGTGAGATCGCGCTCATCCGCGCCGAGGTCGGCAAGGTGATCTTCGGCCAGGAAAGCGTGGTCGAACAGACGCTGCTCGCCGTGCTGTCCGGCGGCCACGCGCTGCTCGTCGGCGTACCGGGTCTTGCCAAGACCAAACTCGTCGCCACGCTCGGTACCGTTCTCGGGCTCGACAACAGCCGTATCCAGTTCACGCCCGACTTGATGCCTTCCGACATTCTGGGCTCCGAAGTGATGGACCAGGATGCCGCGGGCTATCGGTCGTTTCGTTTCGTCCCCGGTCCAATTTTTACCCAACTGCTGATGGCGGACGAGATCAACCGCGCCTCGCCGCGCACGCAGTCGGCGCTGTTGCAGGCCATGCAGGAGTATCACATCACCGTTGCCGGCGTCCGCAAGGACCTGCCGCAGCCGTTCCATGTGCTCGCGACCCAGAATCCGCTCGAGCAGGAGGGAACCTACCCCCTGCCGGAGGCGCAGCTCGACCGTTTCCTGATGCAAGTCGACGTCGGCTACCCCGAGCTTGCCGCGGAACGGCAAATCCTTCTGGAGACGACCGGCGTCGCTGAAGCCGAAGCGCGACCGGTGATCGACGCCCAGCGCCTGCTGCAGATCCAGAGTCTGATCCGCCAGATGCCGGTCGGCGAGAAGGTAGTAGACGCCATCCTCTCGCTCGTGCGCTCTGCCCGCCCCGGAAACGGCAACTCGACCACCGACAAGACTGTCGCCTGGGGCCCAGGTCCGCGTGCAGGCCAGGCCCTGATGCTGTGCGCCCGTGCGCGCGCCCTCTATGACGGCCGCCTGGCGCCTTCCGCCGACGACATCCTGGCTCTTGCCGAACCCGTGCTGCAGCACCGCATGGCGCTCACCTTCGCCGCCCGTGCCGAAGGCATGACCGTCCGCGACGTCATCGCTGGCCTGGTGAACCGAGCCAAGGGTTAATGCATGGCCTCCATCGGGCACATAGTCGCGCGTACCCCCTCCGGCGAAGTCCTGTCGCGCGCTCAACAGCGCGCAATGCTCGTTCCCGACTGCCTTGTCGAAGCGCGCAGGATCGCCAACACGGTGATCTCCGGCTGGCATGGCCGGCGCAAGCGCGGTATCGGCGAAAATTTCTGGCAATTCCGCCCCTACAGCGAGGGCGAAAGCCTGTCGCGGATCGACTGGCGTCGCTCCGCCCGCGACGACCATACCTATGTCCGAGACCGCGAATGGGAGGCGGCCCATACGATCTGGCTTTGGGCCGACCTTTCCCCCTCGATGATGTACAAGTCGACGCTCGGCGCCGTCTCCAAGGAAAGCCGTGCACTCGTGCTGATGCTGGCGCTTGCCGAAATTCTCGCGCGTTCCGGCGAACGGATCGGCTGCCCCGGCGTCATGGAGCCGGTCTCGGCGCGCAACGCCGCCGAACGACTGGCAACCGCGATCATGCTGAGCTCGCTTGCGGAGGGCCT